>NZ_JARWCR020000016.1:0-156545 GCF_029846695.2 Bradyrhizobium nivariense
GCGTCGAGCCATTGCTGGCAGCCATGCGGGCGTGAGGCGCGGGCAGCGAACTCAATAGCGACACCGACGGCCGCCTTCGTTGCATGGAGGTGATGCGGAGCCGCGTTTTTACACAGCCTGGGTCAAAGGCGCGTGTCGATGATCACCTGGCGCAAGTCCGGTTCACCCATCCCACCGAACCTTGGCGCCTTCCGCGCCTCTTCGGCTGGGGCCAACCGCCGGGTCGAAGCCCTCTCAAAGCCCACGATGCCGTAAAATAGACATACGCAAAACACGAGATGCGGATCGGGCCGTCGTGGGGAATGGTCGCGGAGAACCTGATATGCGAGCATGGTCGTTTTTCATTGTGGCCTTCTCTGCCTTCACTCTCAGTCCCACCGGAGCCCACATTGCGCTCGGAGCCGCGTCCGACTGCGGCACTCCTTCAGACATCCATGACGGATGGGCGATTACGTCGCCGGAAAAGCAGGGGCTGAACTCGACGCCGCTTTGCACGATGGCCGACGGCATAACTGGCGGCACGCTTGCCAATGTGGACTCGATCGTCGTCGTTCGCCACGGCGTGCTCGTCTACGAACGCTACTTCAACTACCCTCAGCTGCCCGAAAATGATGCGACCACGCGGCACAGGGGTTATTCCATGACCAAAAGCGTCGTCTCGCTGCTGGTCGGGATAGCCATGGATCGCGGCCTGATCAAGGATCTGGACGCGCCGATCGTTTCGTATCTTCCGGAAGATGCCAATCTCCGCGGGCCCGACAAGGATCGTATCACCCTGCGTCATCTCCTGATGATGTCGGCAGGATTGGGGTCCGATAGATCTCCCGGTGTATCCTTCAAATACGACAGTCGGGAGACAGAGCTGATTGGGGCTGTCCTACGTCAGGTCACTGGGAAAAACGTCGAAGAGTTGGCTCAAGAAAGCATTTTTGCACCGCTCGGCATCGATGATTTTGAATGGCATAAAGACGCATCTAGCGGTCTTCCGGCGTCAGCTCGCGGGCTGGACCTGCGACCTCGCGACTGGGCGAAAATCGGCCAGCTTGTTCTCAATCATGGAGTTTGGGAAGGTAGGCAGATCGTCTCGGCTTCTTGGGTAACTCAATCCACGACCGAGCAAATCAAGACTGGCCCGCCCTCTGTCGCGCAAATCGAGGCGGAAGGCCCACGCGCTTATGGCTATCAGTGGTGGCTCGGACAATCACTGGACAAAGACCGCGCGGTTCAATGGATCGCGGCGATGGGCTTCAATTCTCAAAAGACCCTCATCATTCCAACGCTTGACATGGTCGTTGTCTTCAACTCGTCCCGACAATCCAAAAACATGGTTGCACCTGAACTGGACTTGTTGGATCGATACATCTTACTCGCGACTTCAAAAGATTGATCGCGCAGTGGCGACGCGCGGAATGGAGGTAAAGCATTTTCGTGTCCGGAAGTCCGACAGGGGGCAATTGCAGGCTTTCAGTGTCGTGGGCGATGCCGATCTCCGTGGACTATCCGGGTGGCAAATCGAGGCCGTCGGGTAGCCTGATCCAAACCAGCGCGAACGAGACCATCCCAACCATGACCGCGGCGAGGGCAATCACGGCTCTGATAGGTTGGCGGCTCATATCGGAAATTTGGGACGCCCTAGCGGTTGAGGCTCGCGGCTATCCATGCGTGGCGATGATGGCATTGTGCCACTGTTTTGCCCGACGGATCAAGTTGATTTCGTAAAATCCGTAGCTGTCGACCGTTAAGCCATTGATATCGCTGTCGCTGGCTACTGTGCATGGGGTTGTTTTCGCTGTTTTTGTTGCGAGGCTCCGCCGGCCTTGATCCAAACCGGTTTTAGTGCCCGCCGAGATAGGCCGTGATCAGCCGGGGATCGTGGATGAGATCCTTGGCGGGGCCTGACTGCACGATCTCGCCGGTCTCGAGCACGTAACCGTAGTCGGCCGTCTCCAGCGCGGCGCGGGCGTTTTGCTCGACCAGCAGGATCGACACGCCGAGATCGCGCAGCGACGCAATGGTGCGAAAAATCTCGCGCACGATCAGCGGTGCGAGGCCAAGGCTCGGCTCATCCAGCATGAGAAGTTTTGGCTTGGCCATCAGCGCGCGCCCCAGGGCCAGCATCTGGCGCTCGCCGCCCGAAAGTGTGCCGGCGGTCTGGCGCTGCCGCTCCTTCAGCCGGGGGAAGCGGTCATAGACCTCGTCAAGCGTCTTCTGGACGCCCGAGCGGTTGCGCAGGCTGTAGGAGCCGAGAAGAAGGTTGTCGGCGACCGACATATCGGAGAACAGCTCGCGCTTTTCCGGGACGAGGCACAGCCGGCGCTCGACGCGGTCCTCGACCGAAATCTTCCCGATGTCATTGCCCTGAAACACCATGCGGCCTCGTGATGCGAGCAGCCCGATGGCGGCCAACAGAAGCGTGGTCTTGCCGGCGCCGTTCGGGCCGATGACGGTGACGATCTGGCCTTCCTCGACCGAGAGCGACACGTTGCGGACAGCCTCGACATTGTCGTAGCAGATGGTCACGTCCGTCATGGAAAACATCGAGGTCACGCGACGCCTCCAAGGTAGGCCTCTTGAACCCGCGCGTCGCTGCGGATCGCAGCTGGTGCGCCCTCGCAGAGCTTGGATCCGAAGTCGAGCACCACGATGCGATCGACCAGCGACATCACGAACTCCATATCGTGCTCGACGATCAGGATGGTCAGGCGATCGGAGCGCAACGTCCGCAGCAGCTCCGCAAGCCGCAACTTCTCCTGGCGGCGCAGGCCCGCCGCCGGCTCGTCGAGCACGAGCAAGGTCGGGTCCGCGGCGAGTGCACGCGCGATCTCCAGGATGCGCTGATTGCCCAGCGGCAGATTGCCTGCGAGCTCGTACGGCTTTTCGCCGAGCCCGACGCGCTCGAGCTGCACCATGGCCTCGTACCGCGCGCTGGCCTCCTCGCGCCGGTTGAAGCGGAATGCGCCGGCGAACAGGCCGGTGCGCGTGCGGGCGTAGGTTCCGAGCATCACGTTTTCCAGGACGCTGATGCGCGGCCTCAGCTTCACATGCTGGAAGGTCCTCGCGATCCCGGCCTTGGCGATGCGGGATTGCGCATCATGTGTGATCGGACGCCCGGCAAAGACGATCTCGCCCTTGTTGACCCGGAGCGCGCCGGTCAGGCAGTTGAACATCGTGCTCTTGCCGGCGCCGTTCGGGCCGATGACGGCGAGAATTTCTCCGGACCGCACCTCGAAGCTGACATTGTTGACGGCGACGAGGCCGCCGAACCGGCGCTCGGCGCCATCCACCTTCAGGAGAAGCTCGCCCGGCGTCGGCTGCACGCGGCGGGGCAGGGGCGGTGCTGGCTGCGGCCGCTCACGCTGCATCTTCGGCAGGTAACGGGCAACGAACGGCACGATGCCCTGCCGAGCCCATTGCAGGAACAGGATGAACAGCGCGGAGAAGGCGACGATCTCGAGCTGTCCGGACGCGCCCTTGGCGATCAGCGGCAGATAATCCTGCACGCTGTTCTTGAGCAGCGTGACCACCGCGGCGCCGACGACGCCGCCGAGAAGGCTGCCGGCGCCGCCGACCATCGACATCATCAGGTATTCGATGCCCATGCCGGCATCGAACGGACCCGGACTGATGAAGCGGCTCATATGCGCGTAGAGCCAGCCGGAAAGCGATGCCAGGAAGGCTGCGAGCACGAAGGTCATGAGCTTGATCTGGAAAGCGTTGATACCGAGGCTCTCGACCAGCGTGTTGCCGCCACGCAGCGCGCGCATGGCGCGACCGAGCCGGGAGTCCAGGAGGTTGTAACCGAGGAAGAGGACGGCGGTGACGATGCCCCAGATCAGGAAATAGATCTGCAAGCTTGAGACCAGCGCGAATGGACCGATGCTGATCGGCGGGATCGACGAGATGCCGTTGAAGCGGCCGAGCCCCTCGACATTGCCGAACAGGAAGCCGATGGCGAGGCCCCAGGCGACGGTCGAGAGCGAGAGGAAATGGCCTTGAAGCCGCAAGGTGACGACGCCGAGGATGGCCGCGACGCTGCAGGTCAGTGCCACGCCGAACAGGAGGCCGAGCCAGGGCGAATATCCGTTCAATGCGGAGACCCAGGCCGTCGCATAGGCCGCAACGCCGACGAACGCCGCCTGTCCGAACGACACGATGCCGCCGACGCCGGTGAGGAGGGCGAGACCGATGGCGACGAGCGAGTAGATGCCGATGTAGTTCATCAGCGTGATGCTGAACGGGCTCAGAACGAAGGGCGCGAGCGCGAGGCACACCACCGCGGCGATCGCGGCAAGCTGAACATGGAAGCGCGTCATTCCTCGATTTCCTCTTCAGAATGAAGCGAGGCGAGGGATCGCCAGATCAGGATCGGGATCAGCAGCGAGAACACGATGACGTCCTTCAGCGCACTGCTCTCGAAGGATGCGAAGCTTTCGAGGATGCCGACCCCGACCGCGCCGATCGCGGCACCGGGATAGCTGGTCATGCCGCCGACGATGGCGCCGACGAACGCCTTGAGGCCGATCAGGAAGCCGGAATCGTAGAACACGGTGTTGACAGGCGCGATCAGGATTCCCGAGACGCCGGCCATCAGCGACCCCAGGAGATAGGCGATCGTGCCGGCGCGAGCGGGCCGGATCCCCATCAGCCGCGAGCCGGTCCGGTTCACGGCGGTGGCGCGCAGCGATTTGCCGACCAGCGTGAAGTCGAAGAAGAGGTAAAGCAGGCCACTGAAGACGAGGGCTGCGATCACGATCAGCATGGTCTGGCCCGAGACCAGGACGCCGGCGAACTCCGTCGAGAATGATGTCAACGGCTCGGTTCGGACACCTTCAGGTCCAAAGAAGAGCAGGCCAAGGCCGACCAGCGCGAAATGCAGCGCGACCGAGACCGTCAGGAGCAGCAGTACCGATCCGTCAGCAATCGGGCGGAAGACGATCCGATCCAACAGCGGGGCAATCGGCGTGATCAGCATGAGCGCGAGCACGAGCCTGACGGCGAGGGGCGGATCGGCGCGCATCGACAGCCAGGCGAGGCCGACGACGGCCAACGGAAGCGCGAGATAGAAGACCAGCGCGCGCGGAAGGAGCCGAAGCTCGCCGACGCGCAGGAGTGAAATGATCTCGATCAGGGTCGCAAGGCAGGCCAGGATGACGACCAGCGCCCCCGTGCCCGGAAAGCGCTTCGCGTCGAGGGCAGCCAGCGTCAGCGCGGTAAACGCCGCGATGTCGCCAAAGGGAATGAAGATGACCCGTGTCACCGTGAAGATGAGGACGGTCCCGATCGCCACCAGGGCATAGACTGCGCCGGTGGCGATCCCGTCGATCCCAAGGATGGCTGCGATGTCGCTCGTCATTGAGACGCCGTTCCCTTGTTCTGGCTGCCTGCCGCCTTCCGACTACGGCGCGTATTTCCAGGCGCCGCCGGTCAGGCGCACCACGACCAGCGAGCGCTCGTCGACGCCGGTCACCGCACCGGGCTTGAAATTGTAGACGGCATGCACGCCCGGCAGCTCCTTGGTGCTGAGGATCGCGTCGCGCAACGCGGTGCGGAATTCCGCCGTTCCGGGCTTCGCAGTCTTGAGCGCGCGCTCGGCGGCATTGGCGAAGATCAGCCAGGCGTCGAAGGAATAGGCGGAGAAGCCGTCGGTCGTCGGAATATTGTGGGTCTTCTGGTAGACCGCGCGGAAGTCCAGCGCGATCTTCTTGGCGAAGTGCTCGTCCGGAAGCTGTTCGGCCACGATCACGGGGCCGGCGGAGACCTGAATGCCGTCGGCCGCCTTGCCGCCGACGTTGACGAAGTCCGGATTGACCAGCGCGACGGTGCCGTAGGTGTTGCCCTTGAAACCGCGGTCGGCGAGGCTGAGGAGAGGCAGCGCGCCTTGCGTACCCGAGCCGCCGTCCAGCACGGCGTCCGGCCGTGCGGCAAGCACCTTCAGGATCTGCGCGGTCACCGAAGTATCCGTGCGGGCATATCGCTCGTTGGTCTGTATCTTGATGTCACCGGCGGCTTCAGCCGCCTTGGCGCCGTTATAGACGAGGTCGCCCCACGCGTCGGTGAAGCCGATATAGCCGATGTTCTTCACGCCGTCGCGCTTCATGCGGTCGGCGACGATCTTGACGAGGAGGGAGGCCGGCTGCGGCACCGACACCACCCACTGCTCCGGCGATTCCGGCAGCTTGCCGATCGGCGACACGGCGATCATCGGTACCTTGAGCTCGCTCGCCACCGCTGCCATGGCGATGGTCGACGGCGCTGTCGCAGTGCCGATCAGGAGGTCGACCTTCTCTTCTTCCACGAGCTTGCGTGCGTTGCGGGTCGCGGCCGACGGATCGGAGCCGTCGTCGAGCTGGATCAGGCGGATGGTCTCGCCGTTGATCGTCTTCTTGTATTCATAGGCGGCATTGATGCCGCGCCCATAGGGGATGCCGATCGACGAGCCGTTGCCACTCAGCGACGTGACGAAGCCGATGGTCATGTCGGCCTGCGCAGCCGGCGCTGCGAAGACGCCGGCTGCAAGTACGAGTAGGCTCAGAGTCTTGCGCATATGCGTTCTCCTCCGTTTGGTGCTGGATAGGAATGCCTCGAAGCTGCCGCGCGGGGAGCCCGAGCGACAAACGAACCGATTGAACGTATTGCTGCAGCGCCTGATTTCGGGCGCGACCGAAGAGAGTTTGCTCGGCCGGGCGTCAGCAGCCATGGCGTTGTTTGCCGCTCGAACCACGGGCCCATCGGCGAATGCGGGCGGGCTTTTCCTGAAGCGATGAAAAGTCGTTGACGCGGCCGCGATGCGCGACCGGCGATGCTACTGCTGCCGGCTGTTCGAGCACGGCGACTGTCCACACGATCGAGTCTCTCAAAATCGGTGCCCTGCAACGTCATTGTCATGGCCACCGGCCCCTGACCGGCGAGGAATTACTTAAAGCCTAAAGTATTGTTGGTGGGGCCGTCAACACGTGTCACGGCGCTGTCAGAAAAAAATGTTGTTGCATACAATTCCGCAGGAGTGCGGCAGTTTCCCTGCCACTCGATCGTACCAAAAGGCCGTGCTCGCATCGCCGAGACGGCCCCCGCCGTTGGCGCTGCCAGACTCATTTGACGCGTGAATTAGTTTATGATTGAAATATGTTCATCGGTAGCCGACGACCGATCCTCCGATCATCGCTTGAGGAGAATGACGATGCGCATCTTCTGGCAGAGCTTCGTTGATGCGAGCGTGAATGCGCCCTACATGGCGCTGCTGTCGGAATACCTCAACAACATCGCTGCATCAGGCACGACGGTTCAAGTCGAGGGCATTACGCCGCCGGACCGGGAGTTCGGACGGCTTGCGGAATTGCGCTGCGCCGTCCAGGCGATCGATAATGGCATCGCGGCTGAGGAGGGCGGGTTCGACGCCTTTGTCATGGGGCATTTTCAGGATCCCGGACTCTACGAGCTGCGCTCGGCGCTCGACATTCCCGTGATCGGGACCGGCGAGGCGACGTTGCTGGCGGCCTCGCAGCTCGGTCGGCGATTAGGCCTTGTGACGCTCGATCCTGTGTTCGAAGTCTGGCACTACGAGCAGGCCGAGCGCTACGGCCTCGGAGATCGCGTTGTCCACGTGACAGGTCTTGGCTGCAAGCCAGAGGATTTCGCCAGTGCATTCGCCGGAGACCATGCCGCGCAAGCCCGCATGATCGAGGATTTTGTCGCCTGCGCTCGTCCGCTGGTCGAGCACGGCGCCGATGTCGTGATCCCTGCCGGCGTTTTGCCCGGTCTTCTGATCGGACGGGAGCACGGCCTGAAAGTCGGGCACGCCCCCGTGGTCAATTGCGCAGCCGTCGCGCTGAAGAATGCCGAGATGTGGGTTCAGCTCAGGCAGCTCAACGGCACCGAGCCCAGCCGCGGGCCGAGTTTCAAGCGCGCCAGCGAGCTGGCGCGCAGCGATTTCCGCGCGCTGCTCGCCCGCAACAATCGTTAGGGCCGGGTGCGATGACCATTCTGGAGAACGAGACATGATGAAGCCCGAGAAGCTCCTCTATGAGACCGAGGTGACCGCGACTGGTGGCCGGGACGGCAAGGCGGCAAGCGCCGATGGCCTGCTGTCGGTGTCGCTGTCCTTGCCGAAGTCGATGGGCGGCCCTGGCGGCGAGGGGACCAATCCCGAGCAGCTCTTTGCAGCGGGCTACGCTGCTTGCTTTCTTGGCGCGGTCAAGCTTGTTGCGCGGACGCGGAAGGTCGTGCCCTCCGCCGAGCCTTCCGTGACCGCCAAGGTCGCAATGGGTCCAGTTCCGGTTGGGTATGCGCTTGCCGTTGAATTGAGGGTCAACCTGCCTGGTGTCGAGAAGTCCGTCGCGGAGGACGTCGTCGCCGGCGCGCATGAGCGTTGTCCCTATTCGAACGCGACGCGTGGTAATATTGATGTCAAGCTGACGGTGATCTGAGGCAGACGACCGGTGAAGACATATCTTCGCACACCGTACGACGGCATCGTGATGGCGGCTCCCATCACGGTGCCCTATGTGCGCTATTCCATCGAAAGTGCACAGTGGTGGATCGGCCGTGCGCTGAGCGCGATCGTCGCACAGGCGGGCATCAAGGCCTCCGACATCGACGGCCTCTGCGTCTCGAGCTTCACTCTGGGCACCGACAGCGGCATTGGGCTGACGCAGCATTTCGGTCTCTGCGTCCGGTGGCTGGACACGATCCCGCTCGGCGGCGCAAGCGCCATCGCAGCACTGCGGAAGGCCGCGCGCGCAGTCCAGGCACGCGATGCGGACATCGTGGCCTGTGTGGCGGGTGACACCAACCATGTCGATTCCTTCCGGCTGACGCTCGAGAATTTCTCGCGCTTCAACCAGGATGCCGTCTATCCTTACGGCGCCGGCGGCGCCAATGCGAGCTTCGCACTGATCGCCCGCAATTATATGCGGACCTTCGGTGTCACGCGCGAAGATATCGGCAGGATCGCGGTTGCCCAGCGCGCCAACGCGTTGCGCAATCCGCAGGCGCTGATGAAGGCGCCGCTGACGCTCGAGCAATATCTGGCGGCCCGGCCGATTTCCGATCCGATCCATCTCTTTGATTGCGTGATGCCCTGTGCCGGTGCGGAAGCTTTCCTCGTGATGCGCGACGAGACCGCCGCGTCGCTGGGCTTGCCGGCGGCGCGGCTGCTGTCGACGATCGAGCGGCACAATGCCTTTGCCGACGATCCGATGCAGGTCCGCGGCGGCTGGGCGAAGGACGTCGGTGAGCTCTATGCCATGGCCGGCGTGAAACCCGACGATCTCGATATCGTCCAGACCTATGACGACTATCCCGTCATCACGATGATGCAGTTCGAGGATCTCGGTTTCTGCAAGAAGGGCGAGGGCGCCGAGTTCGTGCGGACGCATGATCTCACCATCGACGGCGACTTTCCGCACAACACGTCGGGCGGGCAACTCTCGGCCGGCCAGGCCGGCGCCGCCGGCGCCTATCTCGGTCTCGTCGAAGGGCTGCGGCAAGTCCTGGGAACGGCAGGTCCCACGCAGGTGAGGAATGCAAACCTCGGACTGGCTTCGGGCTTCGGCATGATCAACTACGACCGCGGCCTGGCCTCCGGCGCCGCGATCTTTGCAGGGCCTTCGTGATGATCGATCCGATTGAGCCGCCCCGGCGCAAGAACCCGCTGTTGCGGACGCGGCTGCCTGCCTCGCCGCCGCGGTCGCGCAGCAGGAGATCGCACGGGTTCACGCGCGCAGCTGCCGAAGGACGCTTCGTACTCCAGTGCTGCGAAGCTTGCGGCGCCTTTGCCTACCCGGCGCGCGAGGCCTGCCCGTCCTGCCTGTCGGCCGGCCTTGCATTCGTCGATGCGCCGCGCCGGGGCATGCTGCTCGCCGAGACAACGGCGCACGTGCCGAGCGACGTCTATTTCCGCGAGCGTGCGCCTTGGCGCATTGGTCTCGTGAAGATGGACTGCGGTCCGACGATTGTGGCGCACCTCCATGGCGACTGTGTCGAGGGTGGGCCCATCCGCATGTCGTTTCAGCTCGACAAGAGCGGTCAGGCGGTGGCTTTTGCCCATCCCGAGGCGGAGACTCCCAACATGGCAGACGACAAGCAGTGGCGGGAAATGACGGCCGACCCAAAATTCCGGCGCGTGCTCGTAACCAACGGCCGCAGCGTCGTCGGCCAGGAAGCCGTTGCTGCATTGAAGGCCGCTGGCGCCAAGACGGTATTCGTCGGCGTTGCCGAACCATGGCGGCCGTTTGCCGGCGAGAAGCTGTTGCGCGAGCAAGACGGGATCGAGATCGTGGCCCTTGATGCCGCCGATGAAAAGTCGGCCGCCGATCTCGCGGCCGATATCGGTGGCAAGGTCGATATCCTCGTCAACACCACGGAATACATTCGGCCGGGCGGCCTGCTCGACCGCAGGGGCACCAGCATCGCGCGGGACGAGGTCGACCAAGCCTATCTCGGCTTCATCAATCTGGCACAGGCGTTCGGACCGGGCATGCGGATGCGGGGCGCCGACGGCATCAACAACAGCGTCGCCTGGGTCAACATTCTCTCCGTCCACGCGCTGGCGAACTGGCCGGCGTTCGGCGCCTATTCGGCGTCGCAAGCCGCCTGCCTGTCGCTCTCGCACTGCCTCCGCGCCGAGCTCAGGCCCGGCGGCGTCAGGGTGATGAATCTGTTCACAGGGCCCGTCGACACCGAATGGTTCCAGACCGTACCGCCGCCGAAGGTCGCGCCGCGCGCAATCGCGCAGGCGATCGTGTCGGGGCTGAGAGGTGGGCTCGAAGAAATGTATGTCGGAGATGTCGCCGAGGAAATCCGGCAGCGTCTCGCGGCCAATCCGAAAGCGCTCGAGCGTGAGCTCGACAGGTGAAATCGAGATTTCAACCAAGCCGGAGGACGTGACAATGCAAAGCAAGAATCTCCTGGAACTGGCGGGTTCGATTTCCTCGGGCGCGGTGCGCGTTGTCGATCTGACCTTTACCCTCAGTCCGGACTTTCCGGTCATCGTGCTGCCGCCGGAGTTCGGCCAGGCGGCACCGGTCCGTATCCAGGAAATCTCGCGCTATGACGGGCGAGGCCCGGCCTGGTACTGGAATAATGTCACGTTCGGCGAACACACCGGCACGCATTTCGATGCGCCGATTCACTGGTTCACCGGCAAGAACCTGCCCAACAATGCCGTCGACACGATGCCGGCCAAGGACATGATCGCGCCGGCTTGTGTGATCGACTGCTCCGCGCAGGCGGCGCAGGATCCCGACTTCCTGCTGACGGTCCCACTCGTCGAAGCCTGGGAAGCGAAGCAGGGCCGGATTCCCGAGCGGAACTGGGTCCTCTTGCGGACCGATTGGTCGAAGAAGGGCTGGCGCGACTATTCCAATCTCAGGGATGACGGCGCGCATACGCCGGGCCCGAACCCGGCTGTCATGAAGTGGTTGGTCGAGGAACGCGGTGTCATCGGGTTCGGCACCGAGACCATCGGCACCGATGCGGGGCAGGCCGGGCATTTCGAGCCGCCTTATCCGGCGCACCACTTCCTGCACGGCGCCGGCCGCTACGGTCTGCAATGCCTTTGCAATCTGGATCAGCTTCCAGCCACCGGGGCCGTTATCGTGGCCTCGCCACTGAAGATACAGAACGGCTCCGGCAGTCCGCTTCGCGTCATCGCGCTGGTGTCGTCAACCTGAAGCGTACCCATGGCCCTTGCCCATCAGAACAAGAAATCCTCACGGAAGACAGGTGCCATGAACTTGATCAAGAGCCTGCTGGCCTCCACCGCGTTGCTCCTTGCCGTCCCGCATATTGCGCAGGCGGAAATCCTGGTCGGATTCGTCACCGGCCTTAGCGGGCCGGTGTCGTCGATCGGAATTCCGAACGCGAAGGGGATCGCGGCGGGCCAGGCCTATATCGGCGAGATCGACGGCGAGAAGATTCGGGTCATCCAGCTTGATGACGGCTCCGATCCGACGGCGTCGGCGCGTAACGCCCGCAAGCTCGTCGAGCAGGAGAAAGTCGATGTCCTCATCGGCACGTCCGGCGCACCCCAGACGCTCGCGATGGCGACAGCGGCGATCGAGATGAAGATTCCGATGGTCGCGGTGTCCCCGATCGCGCCGGTCCCATCAGGCGATGGCGGCCCTTGGGTCGTCCAGACGCCGCAACCGACGCCGCTTCTGGTGCAGGGCATCGTCGACCACATGAAGGCGCGGGGCCTGAAGACCGTCGCCTTCGTCGGCTTCTCCGATGCGTTCGGCGACCTCATGTACAACTCGCTCGAGCAGAATGCGAAGACGGCCGACATCAAGGTCATTGCCAACGAACGCTACGCCAGGTCGGATTCCTCGGTGACCGCCCAGGTGCTGCGCGCACTCGCCGCGCGTCCCGACGCCGTCATGCTTGGCGGCACTGGAACGCCCGGCGCGCTGCCGGTCATCGCCTTGTCCGAGCGCGGGTATAAAGGGCCGCTGTACGGCAATCACGGGCTGATCAGCGCCGATTTCCTCCGTCTTGCCGGCAAGGCCGCCAACGGCATCATCTGCCCGACCGGGCCGGTGACCGCCGCGGAGCAACTTCCGGCCAGCAACCCGATCCAGAAGGTTGCCTTGGATTTCCGAGCGGCCTTCGAGAAAGCGAACGGCGAGGCGCCGACGGATTCATTCTCGTCCTATTCCTTCGATGGCTGGCTGGTGTTCGCCGATGCCGCCAAGCGCGCGATGGCAACTGGCGCCAAGCCCGGCTCGCCGGAATTCCGCACCGCGCTTCGTCAGGCCCTGTTCACGACCAAGGAGGTCGTTGGGACGCAGGGCGTCTACACCTATACGCCGGCGGATCGGCATGGCGTCGACGATCGCTCGCGCATCATGGTCCAGATCGAGGACGGCAAATACAAGCTGTTGCCCTGAGCGAGGCGGATGTGACGGAGAGCAACGCGCAGGCAAAAGGCGGCGTGGTCGGGGAGGGGAGCGTGACGCAGGCCTGGACGCACGCGGTCGAGCTGTTTCCCCCGTCCGACCGGATCCTCTCCACCATTCTCACGCGGCAGGCGGCGCGCTATGGCGATCGTGTGCTGCTCGTCGCGGGCGAGACGCGCTGGAGCTTTGCGCAGACCGCGGCGATCGCGGCCGCGTCGGCCCAGGCGCTCGTCGATGCGGGGATCAAGCCGGGCGATCGGGTCGCGCTGATGTGTTCGAACCGTCCGGAGTTCCTGCAGGTCTATCTCGGCTGCGCGTGGCTCGGGGCCGTCGCAGTCCCGATCAATACCGCGCTACGCGGCTTCCAGCTCTCCCACATCTTCCGCAACTCGCGTCCCGCGCTCCTTGTCGTCGAGGCTCAGTTCATTGCTGCGATCGATAGCGTCGAAGCGGGCGTCGAGCTGCCGCCCCGGATCTGGATCATCGGAGCTGCCGCCGGGGCAGTCGATGCCAGGCTCTCCAGGGTGCCGCTGCCGGCTCTCGGAGCCGCGGCCCCGGCGGGCGCCGTCCGCCCCGGCGACACCGTTGCGATCCTCTACACATCGGGCACCACGGGGCCTGCAAAGGGTGTGTGCTGTCCGCAGGCGCAGCTGTTCTGGTGGGGCATCTATTCGGCGCGGGCGCTCGGCGTCCGCGAGGGCGATGTGCTGTTCACGACACTGCCCCTGTTCCACACCAACGCGCTGAATGCGTTCTATCAGGCGGTCCTGAACGGATGCACCTACGTGCTGGAGTCGAAATTCTCCGCTTCCGGCTTTTGGTCCGCCGCGCGACGGCACAATGCGACGGTCGGTTATCTGCTCGGCGCCATGGCGTCGATGCTTCTGGCGCAGCCGAAGACTGCGAACGATTCGACGCATCGCCTTCGCGTAGCGCTTGGCGGCGGCGTGCCGCCGCAAATCCACGGTCCGTTCCTCGAGCGGTTTGGCGTGCCGCTGGTCGACGGCTACGGGTCGACTGAGACCAATTTCGTGTTTGCAGGGGCAATCCCGTCCGATCGTCCAGGGACGATGGGTTATCTGGCCGACGGGATCGAGGCGCAGATCGTCGACGAGAATGATTCCGCGCTTCCTGACGGACAGGCCGGGGAGCTCCTGCTTCGCGCCAGAGAACCCTTTGCTTTCGCCTCCGGCTATTTCGGCATGCCGGAAAAGACGGTCGAGGCCTGGCGCAATCTGTGGTTCCACTCGGGCGATCGGGTCGTTCGGGATGCTGACGGACATTATCGTTTCATCGACCGCATGAAGGATTCGATCCGCAGGCGTGGCGAGAACGTATCTTCGTGGGAGGTCGAGCAGACCATCCAGTCCCATCCCGCGGTCGCCGCCTGCGCGATCTACCCGCTGCCGTCGGAGTTGGGAGAGGACGAGGTTGCGGTTGCGATCCTGCTGGAACCAGGCCAATCGCTGGAGCCCGTCGACATCGTCAGGCATTGCGAAGGCCAGATCGCCTATTTCGCCATCCCGCGCTATGTGCGCATTCTGAGCCAGATGCCATTGACGGAGAACGGCAAGATCAAGAAGGGCGTGCTGCGTGAAGCGGGCGTCACCACGGACATTTGGGATCGCGAGGCTGCCGGAGTGAAGGTGCGGCGCTGACTGCCGTGTCCGCTCAGGGCTTTTGCAGCGCGTCCCTGACGGCACTCTTGAGTTCGTCGAGCTCGCCGATCAGTCCGTCGAACCGGTCCGCCGGGAAATCCGCCAGCAGCTCGGCAAGCCATGCGCCGTGGCTCTTGGCCATCCGCCTGAAGGTTTTGCGGCCTTCGACCGTCATGCAGACGATCTGCACGCGGCGGTCGAGGTTCGACGGCGTGCGGGTGATGTATCCATCCTCGACCAGGCGGTCGACGATCGGCGTCAGGTTCCCGGCCGAGACCATCAGGCGCTTGGGCAGTTCACCCAGCACAAGTCCGCTCGGTTCGCGGTCGAGCTGAGCCAGAACATCGAAGCGAGGCATCGTGAAATCGAACTCTTCGCGAAACCGGCGCCGCAGTTCGCCCTCGATCAGGGTCGTGCAAGCGAGCAGCCGGAGCCAAAGTCGTGTTTGAGCCCTGTATTCAGCCTCCTGATCCGCTCCATTCTTGGCTGAAACAGGCGTGGGCTCCTTCGCGAGTGCCAATCGAATCTCCCGGGCTTCGTGGCTTGTTGAAAGCTGGCGCAGCTCTCGTGGACGTTGGCAAGATAGTTCGTGCCAAAAGTAAATTCAAGGCTGAGCCCGAACGTCTCGGTATCGGCTCTGCAGTGTGTCCAATTTGCATTGTATCTCAAGATCGACGCTATGGAGGTAGGCGCGTCTCCATGGTCCAGAGCCACCTTGACAATGCACGCGTCTACGAAACATTTTATGCTTAAAATAAATTCAGGTGAAGGCTTGGCACGCGCCGCGGCGGCGGCCGCGCAGTGAGCGGAAAGGATCAGATGAGCTCCGTTGCAAAGGTAATCCGGCGTGAGTGGCTGGACTGGCCGTTCTTCGAGCCGCGTCACCAGACGATCGGCGAGGCACTCGACCGTTTCGTCCAGTCGGGGGCGATCGACAAGATCGACCATAACGATGTCGACGGCGCCTGCCGCAAGCTCGTGCGCGCGATGGGCGAGGCGGGGCTGCTCGGATGCGCGGTCGCGGCACCCGACGGCGATGCGACCTCAATCGATTCTCGCTCGATCTGCCTGTCGCGCGAGTCGCTCGCCTATGCCGATGGCCTCGCCGATTTCGCCTTCGCCATGCAGGGGCTCGGCTCCGGCGCGATCGCACTCGGCGGTTCGGCCGACCTGCGCAAGGCCGTGCTGCCAAAAGTCCGGTCGGGCGAATGGCTCTCGGCGTTTGCGCTGTCGGAGAAGGAGGCCGGGTCGGACGTCGCCGCGATGTCCTGTACCGCGCGCGTCGACGGGAACGACTATATCATCGACGGCGAGAAGACGTGGATATCCAACGGCGGCATCGCCGACGTCTATACGCTGTTTGCGCGAACCGGGGAGGCGCCGGGTGCCCGCGGCATCTCGGCTTTCGTGGTGTTTCCGGATGATCCCGGATTCAGTATTGCGGACCGCATCGACGTCATTGCCCCGCATCCGCTAGCGACGCTGCGCTTTACGAACTGCCGCATCCCGGCGAGCCGTCGCCTTGGCGCGCCGGGTGGCGGCTTCAAGCTCGCGATGCAGACGCTCGACATTTTCCGCGCATCGGTCGCTGCCGCAGCCCTCGGCTTTGCGCGGCGCGCACTCGATGAGGCAGTGTCGCACGCGCGCGGCCGACACATGTTCGGCGCGACGCTCGGCGATCTCCAACTGACCCAGGCCGCGCTCGGCGATATGGCGACCGACACCGATGCCGCCGCGCTCCTGACCTACCGCGCGGCCTGGCGCCGCGACGTCCAGAAGCTGCCGACCACCAGCGAGGCAGCGATGGCCAAGCTAACGGCCACGGAGACCGCGCAGCGCGTGATCGACCGCGCCGTCCAGATGTTCGGCGGCCGCGGCGTGCGCAAGGGAGAGGTGGTCGAAAGCCTCTACCGCGAAATCCGCGCGCTGCGCATCTATGAAGGCGCGACCGAGGTCCAAAAATTGATTGTCGCGCGCGAGCTCTTGAAGCCGCGCTGAGAGGATTGAGAATTCCGCATGAGTACGATGGGAAAGCCAGAAGCCGTCGCGACTGCCGCGATCAGCGGTCTGCAAGTGCTTCAGCCCAGCGGCTGGCCACAGCCGAAGGGGTATGCGAACGGCGTCATGGCCGAAGGACGCCTTGTCGTGACGGGGGGTGTCGTCGGCTGGGATCTTGCAGGCCGATTTGCCGACGGATTCGTCGCGCAGGTCCGGCAGGCGCTCGAAAACATCGTGGCGATCCTGGCGGAGGGCGGCGCGCGGCCAGACCACATCGTGCGCCTGACCTGGTATGTCGTCGACATGGACGAATACGTGTCCAATCTCAAGGCGCTCGGTAAGGTCTATCGTGACGTGATCGGTACGCATTACCCCAGCATGGCGCTCGTCCAGATCGTGCGTCTTGTCGAGTCTTCCGCGCGCGTCGAGATCGAAGCGACGGCCGTCGTCCCACGCTGACGAGGAAGCATAGCGGCAGTCAGGCCAGACAGCGCATTCGCGCGAACCGGCCGGACAGGAGTTGCGCATCTCGCTCGACAAGACCAGGATGTAGGTGGATCGCGTGGTCGACCTTGCGCCGGGCATGCGGTCACGGCCGAGATCAAGACCGGGACGCGGCGCACTATCGAATATTTGCTGTCGCCGTTGCTGCGATACAAGCAGGAAAGCTTGAGAGAATCCGTTGTCCTAGGACAGTTGCCCGGTCGCCGCCGCAATGCGCCGGCAGGCCACTTCGAGCTCTGCGGCCGACGTTGCGTAGGAGATCCGGAAATACGGCGCGAGGCCAAATGCCGAACCGGGAACGACCGCGACGCCAACGGCCCGCAGCAAATATTCCGCAAAGGCCGTATCGCTCGCGATGATACCGCCGTCAGGCGCCTTCTTGCCGATCAGGCCCGCACAACTGGCGAAGGTGTAGAACGCCCCTTCGGGCACGCGGCAGGTGATACCGCTGATCCCGTTCAATGCGCAAACGACGAGATCGCGGCGCGACTGGAACGACATGCAATGGTCGCGCACGATGTCCTGAGGACCGTTGAGGGCCTCGACAGCCGCGGCCTGGCTGATCGATGATGGGCAGGACGTCGACTGGCTCTGCACGATAGCCATGGCTCGAATCAGCGCGCTTGGCCCGGCCGCGTAGCCAATGCGCCAGCCGGTCATCGCATAGGCCTTGGAAACACCGTTGACCGTCAGGATGCGGTTGCGAAGCCTCGGTTCGATGGCGGCCGGTGTGACAAAGCGGAAATCGTCGTAGACGATATGCTCATAGATGTCGTCAACGATCAGCCAGACATGCTGGTGTCGCGATAGCACGTCGAGCAGCGGCCGATAGTCGGCTTCGCTATAGGCAGCTCCGGTGGGATTCGATGGCGAATTCAGCATCACCCAGCGCGTGCGCGGTGTGATCGCTGCTTCGAGATCGCCGGCGGTGAGCCGGAAGCCGTTGGCTTCCGAACACGGCACCAGAACCGGCTTGCCGCCTGCAATGAGGACGATGTCGGCGTAGCTCACCCAGAACGGCGCCGGGATGATGACCTCGTCGCCCGGATCGAGACTGGCCATCATGGCGTTGTAGAGAACCTGCTTTGCACCGCTTGAAACCGTGATCTCGTCCTGAGCGAATTCAAGGCCGTTGTCGCGCCGGAACTTGGTGCGGATAGCGGATTTGAGTTCTGGCGTTCCGTCGAGCGCGGTGTATTTCGTCGCGCCTGCGTGCATGGCGCGCGCTGCCGCGTCCTTGATGTGAGCGGGCGTATCGAAGTCAGGCTCCCCTGTGCCGAGGATGATGATATCCTTGCCTTGGCGCTTCAGATCGGTGGCGAGGCCGGTAATCTTCAGGATTTCCGACACCCCGATCGACGAAAGGCGGGAGGCTGGACGGAAATGCGATGTCGTCTGCAGCGGTGCGTTCACGGCGATTTCCATTCAATCCACGTCGAACTTGACGCCCTGGGCGAGCGGCAGGGTGCGGCCAAAATTGATCGTGTTGGTGGCGCGGCGCATGTAGGCCCTCCAGGCATCCGACCCGGATTCACGGCCGCCGCCGGTTTCCTTCTCGCCGCCGAATGCGCCGCCGATCTCGGCGCCCGAAGGGCCGATGTTCACATTGGCGATTCCGCAATCGGAGCCGCGCGCCGACAGGAAGGCTTCAGCCTCGCGCAGGTCATTGGTAAAGATCGAAGACGACAATCCCTGTGGGACGGCATTATGCAATTTGATCACGGCATCGAAGTCGCTGTATTTGATGACATAGAGGATCGGTGCAAAAGTCTCGCGCTCGACCGTCGCGGTCTGTCCGTCGATCTCGATCAACGCCGGCTGGACGTAGAACGCCGCATCCGCACCTGCGATGGCGACCCGCTCTCCGCCGACAATGGCAGCACCCGCGGCCTTGGCCTCGCCGATGGCGCGCTGCATCGATTCGTAGGCAAGGCCGTCAATGAGCGGGCCGACCAGATTGCCGGTGAGGGGATTGCCGACGGAGACGGACCGATAGACCTTCTTCAGACGCGGCACGAAGCTTTCATAGACGCTCTCGTGTACGAAGAGGCGGCGCAGCGTGGTGCAGCGCTGGCCCGCCGTGCCCATTGCCGCAAAGGCGACGCCGCGCAGCGTCAGGTCGAGATCGGCGGTCGGCGTCACCACCGCCGCGTTGTTGCCGCCGAGTTCGAGAATGGCGCGGGCGAAGCGTTGGGCGAGCTTCGGAGCGACGGCGCGTCCCATTTTGGTCGAACCGGTCGCCGAGACCAGGGGAACCAGGGTGTTGTCGACGAGGGCCTCACCGATCTCGCGTCCTCCCACCAGCACGGCGGACAATCCGTCGGGCGTTGCGCCACCGTCGGCCTTGAAACGGCTCATTGCGCGCCCGAACAGCGCTTCCGTCGCCAAAGCGGTGAGAGGGGTCTTTTCCGACGGCTTCCAGACGATGCTGTTGCCGCAGACCAGTGCCAGCGCGGCATTCCATGACCAAACCGCGACCGGAAAATTGAACGCTGAGATGATGCCGGTGACACCGAGCGGATGCCAGGTCTCCGCCATACGGTGCTCGTGGCGCTCGGTGGCGATCGTCAAGCCATAGAGCTGGCGGGAAAGCCCCACGGCGTAGTCGCAAATGTCGATCATCTCCTGGACTTCGCCGAGACCTTCGGACTCGATCTTGCCGGCCTCGATGGAAACCAGCCTTCCGAGGGCGCGCTTGTTGGCGCGCAGCTCTTCGCCAAGCAGCCGCACCAGTTCACCGCGCTTGGGAGCCGGGACCAGACGCCATTGCAGGAAAGCCGCGTGAGCCAGTTCGATGGCCGAGGTTGCGCCGGCGGCGTCGATCTCCCTGACATGCGCCACGGTTTCGCCGGTGATCGGGGTTTTCGCGACCAGCGTGCCACCGGTATATCTGACGGATTCGACGCCGAGCTCAACCAGAAGCGCGTCGACCTCCGCCTTGAGCGAGAGGATTTTGGCTTTGGCGGATTGATTGTCTGACATGAGGGACTCTTTCCGAGGGCTCGAGTTGATTTCAGAGGAGGGCTGCCGTCAGCAGTCGGCTGGAGACTCCTCGCTCGTCTTTCATCAGGCGCTCGCCTTGAAATGGATATGCGGCGATCCCAGCCGGATGAGCGACTGCTCCAGGGAGGCGCTTTCCGCGCGGGCGTAGAGCTCCAGTTCGTCGTGAACTTTTGCGCCGAGCCCTTGTTCGAAAGCTGCCCGGTTGGAATGCTCACCATAGTTGCGCTGTTGGTCGGTGCCGAGATTCGACTGGAATATACCGGCGGCGCTGACGGGAAGGAAATCCTCGTAGACGATCGGATCGAAGCGGAGAAATCCTTGTTCGACCAGGGCATCGATGGTGGCCGGCAGCCGATGGCGGCTTCCGGCGTCCATGCCGGCAGGCGTCGCGGAGTAGCGGAAGAACGCGAGCCCGCGGGAGCGAAGCGTTGCCCAGTCGTCCGGGAACGCCGCAAACCGCTTGGCGAGTTCCGCATCATAGTCGCGCGCGTTCGACCCGGCGGCACCAACCTGGACGCCGCGACGCACAGAGGCCAGCAGGGTGTCGTAAAGCTTGCGGCCCTTCAGCGTGAGGGCCACGCCGCGCTGCTCGATCTCGCCAAAGCGTGCGGTGTGCGTGCCGACGGCGCGCCCGCCGGTGCTATCCTCAAACAGGATTGCTTCTTCCAGCGCCTTGAAACTGGTCTGTCGCAGCAAGATTGCGCAATCGCGGCGCGGCGGCCCCTCGATCACGGCCTTCGGTATGATGCCGTATCTTGGCATCGCGGCCTGGGCGGCGTCGATGTCGAGCGTGCGCGGCGTCAGGTGATTGATGTGGGGGCCCTTGAAGCTGACGGCGTCGGCGATCAGCCGATGGGCGTCGTGAAGCTTCTTGTAGGTCTCGAGGCTGACGGTCGAATTGCCGTGCCACCGGAACGTCTCCAGCGCTTCGCGCACGAATTCCTCCGCCTGCGAGCGGGTCAGCCCACCGTCTGCTTCGAACACGCCGATCAGTTCAAGCGTGCGTGGCGTAAAGATCCTGCGCGCGGCGAGAATGCGGGCCGCTTCGGCCCGCAGCGCCGCATCCTCGATCAGTTCGAGGCGCAATTGGGAGGTGAAGACGCGGAACGGATTGCGGCGAAGCGCGCTATCGTCAATCGGCCGAAACGCCGTCGAATGCACCGGCACGCCTGCGGCGGACAAGTCGTAATACCCGACCGGGTACATTCCCATCACCGCAAACACCCGGCGAATCGTGAAGAGCTCGTCAGCGGTGCCGAGGCGGATAGCGCCGTGGCGCTCGATGTTCAGACGCTCCAGTTCCCCATTGCGGTCGAGGCGATCGCGCAGGTCTGGATCGTTCGCGAGCGTGTCGGCATTCACCTCACCGACCAGTTCGGTGAGGGTGCCGTATTGCGGGACCTCGGTCCGGAACATGTCCGACATGGCGCGTGAGAAGAACGTGCGGGTCTGGTCGGGATGGATGTGGTCGTGCGCGGACATTCGGACCTCGTGATCGCGGACGGGGGCGCCTTACAGCGTCATGCCCAGCCCGTAGAAAGGACAATAATCCGGCATTTTCAAACGATAGAAGTTCAAGAAGTCATTCCATCGATGAATGATAGGTGACTAACGCCAAAATGGCTGGGAGCTGATGGGCGAACTCGCGGACCTGACCGCGTCAGGTACGCTCCTTCAGCGGTCTGGCGCCGTTTCCGAAAGCAGCCATTCCCGGAAGGCAACAAGTGGCGGATGAGACGCCCGATCGGTCGGCCACACCAGGTAGTAGGCCTCGGCGCTTTTCATCGGCAGATCGAGCGCGCGCACCAGCTTGCCGGTGCTCAGTTCCTCCTCGATGAGAAATTCGGGAAGCAGCGCGATGCCGAGCCCGGAAATTGCCGCCTGTGACGCGGTGGCGAACTGATCCAGCAGCATGCCATGGACGGCATGGGCATCCACGCCGTGCAGCGTCAGCCATTGTTCCCAGGCGTCCGGCCGTGTCGTCAGATGCAGCAGCGGAGCTTTCCGGAGATCGCTGGCTTGCTTGAAACCATAGCGCTCTCGTAGCTCGGCACTGCATGCGGGGATCACGGTCTCCGACCGCAGCAACGCCAATTCTCCCCCTTGCCATTCCGGCCGCCCGAAATGGATCGCGGCGTCGACGGGCTCCAGCCTGAAGTCGAAATTCGATAGCCGCGTGACCAGGTTGATGGTGATGCCCGGGTTGCCCGCGAGGAATTTGGGAAGCCGCGGCGCCAGCCATCTGGTGCCGAAGGTCGGCAGGATGGCGAGCGTCAGCGTGCCGCCGAACGGATTGGCGCGCAGGTTGAGCGAGGCGGTGCTGATCTTGCGCAGCGCATCTCGGATCTCGCGGGCATAGGCGTCGCCACCCACGGTCAGGCGGATGGTCTGCCGTTCGCGATGAAACAGCTCGACCTCGAGCTGCTCTTCCAGCGCCTTGACCTGGCGGCTCACCGCGCCTTGCGTCAGCGACAGCTCTTTGGCGGCGGCCGTAATGCTTCCAGTCCGCGCCGCCGCTTCAAAGGCGGACAGCAGAGGCAGCGAAGGCAAAAAGCGGCGAGGGCCCTGCACATCATTCTCCAGCCGAATGAGGTCTTGACCAAACATCGCTTGGCCCGCCGCTGCCGGCAACGCTAGATTTCCGCCTGGCCTCGCCGTCAGAGCTTCGGCAACTCTTCAGCGGTCGGCGTTCAACTTGCCGAATTGGAATGAACCAGTCAACGCGCCTTCGGAAAACGCGACCTTGCGGGCGGCAACAGACGAGGACGTCGGAGACGATGCTAGACAACGCCAGATCCCACGGCCTCTGGGAATTGACCGCGCCGCCGCCGCCCGAAACCGCCGGGCTGGGTGGATCGATCAAGGTCGACACCGCCATCGTCGGCGGCGGATATACCGGACTCTCGGCGGCGCTCCATCTCGCAGAGGCAGGGGCCAACGTCGCGTTGCTGGAGGCGGTGGAGATCGGCTTTGGCGGGGCCGGCCGCAATGTCGGGCTGGTCAATGCCGGCATGTGGGTGATGCCGGATGTGCTCGCCGATGTACTCGGTGGCGATTATGGCGAGCGTTTGCTCGAGCTGCTGGGCGACGCCCCGAGGCTGGTGTTCGATCTCATCGACCGTCATCGTATTGAATGCGAGGTCGAGCGTGCCGGCACGCTGCATTGCGCCGTCGGTCCCCAAGGACTGAAGGAGCTCGAGCAGCGCGCCGCGCAGTGGAGCCGCCGTGGCGCACCGGTGGAGTTGTTGAACGCCGCCGACACCGCGGCAAAAATTGGTTCGTCGGCTTACGCCGGATCGCTGTGGGACCGGCGCGCGGGTACGATCCAGCCGCTGGCCTATGCGCGGGGCCTCGCCCGCGGCGCCCTGAACGCCGGCGCGAGGATATTCACCCGCAGCGCGGTCATCTCGGCCGAGCGAATTGACGGCAAATGGAAACTGCAAACCGCTGATGGTCACGTCATCGCCGACCGCGTGATCGTGGCCTCCGATGCCTATGCGACGGGGCCCTGGTCCGAAGTCAAAACGGAGCAGATCCATCTGCCCTATTTCAACTTCGCCACCCAGCCGCTGTCGGACAACATCCGCGCGTCCATTCTTCCCGAACGGCAGGGGGCCTGGGACACCAATGAGGTGCTGAGTTCGTTTCGCTTCGACCGCGCCGGCCGCCTTGTATTCGGAAGCTGCGGCGCGCTCCGAGGCACTGGTGCCGCGGTCCACCGATCTTGGGCAAAGCGGGCGCTCAAGAAACTATTCCCGCAAATCGGCGACATCAGATTCGAAGCCGAATGGTACGGCCTGATCGGGATGACCGACGATCACCTTCCGCGATTCCACAAGCTCGCAGAAAACGTGATCGGCTTCAGCGGCTACAACGGGCGCGGCATTGCGCCCGGCACGACGTTCGGACGTCTGCTTGCCCTCCACACACTCGGACAACTCGACGAGAAAGATCTGCCGCTTCCGGCATCGTCGCCGACGACGCCCAGCTTCCGCAGCGCCAAAACGGCCTATTACGAGGCCGGAGCGCAGCTCCTTCATCTGGTCCAGGCGCGGCGATAGATCCCGCATAAGATTTCGCAATGGCGACTAAAAAATCGTATCAGAAATTAGTTGACGATAGGAAACTTATGTTCAAAAGTGGTCCCGCAGCCTGGTCCAAGCCTAATTTTCCAATCCGGGATCCGGGCGTGTGCAGGGTAGAGGCATGACGGACGGTGCCGTTTACGCTCTGGAGACCCGCGGCCTCAGCCGCGAGTTCGGCGGCTTCTTCGCCGTCAATGGCGTCAACTTCCGGCTTGTCCGTAACAGCATGCACGTTGTCATCGGTCCCAACGGGGCCGGCAAGACCACCCTGTTCAACCTTCTGACGAAATACCTTCCGCCGTCGGCCGGCACCATCCTGCACGATGGTCATGACGTCACCCGCCTCAGCATGCCGGCAATGGCCAAGCGCAGCGTGGTGCGTTCGTTCCAGATCTCGGCGGTGTTCGCCGGACTGACCGTGCGCGAGAACATCGAGCTCGCGTTGCTGCCCGAGAATGGCCTCGCCTGGAATTTGCTCGGCCGGATTTCGCGTCATCGCGCGGTGCTGGATCGTGCGGACGCGCTGCTCGCGCGCTTTGACCTGTCGGAATATGCCGAGACGATGGCCGGCAGCCTTTCCTATGGCCGCAAGCGCGTGCTCGAACTGGCGACGACGCTCGCGCTTGAACCCAAGGTGCTGCTGCTCGACGAGCCGATGGCGGGACTGGGCCATGAAGATATCGGGCGCGTGACGCAATTGATCCGCGAGGCCGGCAAGGACCGCACGGTGTTGCTGGTCGAGCACAACATGAATGTGGTCGCCGAGCTCGCTGACACCATCACCGTGATGGTGCGCGGCGAGGTGCTGGCGGAAGGCAGCTATGCGGAGGTCTCGTCGCGCGCCGACGTGATGGCTGCCTATACGGGGCAAGCACATGGCTGAGACCCTCACGGTTGGCAATCTCCAGGGCTGGTACGGCGAGTCCAAAATTCTGCACGGAATGGACTTCAGCGTCCGGGCAGGGGAGGTGGTAACGCTGCTCGGTCGCAACGGGGCCGGCAAGACCACGACGCTGAAGGCGATTATGGGCCTGCTCGACAAGCGTTCGGGTTCGATCTCGCTCGACGGCTTCGAGATCATCGGGACCGCGCCCTATGACATCGCTCGCAAGGGAATCGCTTTCTGTCCGGAGGAGCGCGGCATCTTTGCTAGCCTGAGCGTACGCGAAAACCTGTTGCTGCCGCCGAAGGTGGCCGCCGGCGGCATGACGGTCGAGCAGATCCTCAACCTGTTTCCGAACCTGAAAGAACGCCTCGACAGCCAGGGAACCAAGCTGTCCGGCGGCGAGCAGCAGATGCTGGCGCTTGGGCGCATCCTGCGTACCGGCGCACGCATCCTGTTGCTCGACGAGCCGACTGAAGGCCTTGCTCCCGTCATCATCCGCCAGATCGGCCGGACCATCACCGAACTGAAGGCGCTCGGCTTCACCATCCTGCTGGTCGAGCAGAATGTCGGCTTTGCCGCCGGCCTCGCCGACCGGCACTACATCGTCGAACTCGGCCGCGTCGTCGAGGAAATTCCGGGCGCTGCCTTCGAAGGCAGGCTCGGTTCGCTCAAAAACTATCTCGGACTCTGACCAAAAGGGCATCATGACCACGATCCTTGGCGTCCCTTCCGCGGTCCTCTATGGCCAGCTCCTGCTCGGGCTGATCAACGGCGCCTTCTACGCCATGCTGAGCCTCGGGCTCGCGGTGATCTTCGGCATGATGAACATCGTGAACTTCGCCCATGGGGCGCAGTACATGATGGGCGCGATGGGCGCGTGGTTTCTGCTCAACTATCTCGGCATCGGCTATTGGTGGGCGTTGATCCTGGCTCCGCTCGCCATCGGCGCGATCGGCATCGTGATCGAGATGCTGCTGCTGCGACGCCTTTACAAGCTCGACAATCTCTATGGCATGCTGCTCACCTTCGGCCTCGCACTAATGGTGCAGGGCATGTTCAGCGACTGGTTCGGCTCTTCGGGTCAGCCCTATTCGATTCCGCAGGCGCTGATGGGGGGCCGCAATCTCGGCTTCATGTTCTTGCCGAACTATCGGGCCTGGGTGATCGCAGCCTCGGTCGTGGTCTGCCTCGGCACCTGGTACGTTGTCGAGCGGACCAAGCTTGGCGCCTATCTGCGCGCCGCGACCGAAAACCCGATGCTGGTTCAGGCTTTCGGTATCCGCGTTCCGCGCATGATCACGCTGACCTACGGCGCCGGCGTCGCGCTCGCTGCGCTGGCGGGCGTTCTCGCCGCGCCGATCTACCAGGTCAGCCCGGCGATGGGAGCGGATCTGTTGATTATCGTCTTCGCGGTGGTCGTGATCGGTGGCATGGGGTCAATCATGGGCTCGATCCTGACCGGCTTCCTCGTCGGCATCATCGAGGGCCTGACAAAGGCCTTTTATCCCGAAGCCTCGACGACGGTTGTCTTCGTGGTGATGGCGGTGGTGCTGCTGATCCGGCCGGCGGGGCTGTTCGGATCAAAGCCCGAGCCCGCGCAGGGGCAACCGCACTCCAGCCTGTCGGCGCCGGCACCTTCGGCGCGTACGCAAACCATGATCTTCCTGACGGTCGCCGCCTGCCTCGCGGCCGCACCGGTCGTGGTTTATCCCGGCTTCATGATGAAGGCGATGATCTTCGCCCTGTTCGCCTGCGCCTTCAACCTGATCGCCGGCTACGGCCGGCTGGTCTCGTTCGGCCACGCCATGTTCCTCGGCTCAGCCGGCTATGTCTGCGGTCATGCCGCGAAGATCTGGGGGCTGAACCCCGAGCTTGCCATTCTGGCGGGAACCGCGACCGCGGCGATGCTTGGCTTTGTCTCGGGCTGGCTCGCCATCCGCCGCAGCGGCATCTACTTCGCGATGGTGACACTGGCCTTCGCGCAGATGATCTATTTCGTCGCGCTCCAGGCACCCTTCACCGGCGGCGAGGACGGGCTGCAGGCGGTTCCGCGTGGCATGCTTTTCGGTCTGATCAACCTTTCGCGGCCCGCGAATCTCTACACGTTCGTGCTGGCGATATTCCTCGGCGGCTTCTTCCTGATCATGCGCCTGGTCGGCTCGCCGTTCGGACGCGTGCTGAAGGCGATCAGTGATCACGACGCACGCGCGCAGTCGCTCGGCTTTGATACAAGCCGCTACAAGCTCGTGGCCTTCACGCTCTCGGCGGCGCTGGCGGGGCTTGCAGGCTCGACCAAGGCAATCGTCAGCCAGATCGCCAGCCTGACCGACGTCCACTGGTCGATGTCGGGCGAAGTGTTGCTGATGACGTTTCTCGGCGGCGTCGGCACGCTCTACGGTCCGCTCGTCGGCGCTTTCATCGTCGTCGCCATGCAGAACTATCTGACAGCCTTCGGACAATGGGTCACCGTCATTCACGGCCTGATCTTCATCGTCTGCGTGCTCGCCTTCCGGCGCGGAATCGTCGGTGAACTGATCGAGCTCTGGCACCGCCCGCGCCGAACACCAGTGACGACACCAGCAGTGCTTCGCAAAGTGGCGGTCGCGCCGCAGGAATGAACCAAAATGAACCGAGACGTCTCGACAAGGAAACTTCGCCATCCGGGGAAGTAGACAGGATTGAACCAGACCCCGCTTGGAAGAGCGGGCTGACAACAGGGGGATAGATCATGCAACAGATGCCTTCCAAACTTCTGCGCGGGGTCGCGACCGCGCTCTGCCTCGGCTCGCTCGTGGTCGCCGGCCAGGCTACGGCCCAGGTCAGCGACGATGTCGTCAAGATCGGTGTGCTGACCGACATGTCCGGCCAGTATTCCGATCTGAACGGGCCGGGCTCGCTGCTGGCGGCGCAGATGGCGGCCACGGACTTCGGCGGCAAGGTGCTCGGCAAGCCGATCGAGATCGTCGGCGCCGACCATCTTCAGAAGGCCGACGTCGGCGTCGGCATCGCCCGGCGCTGGATCGAGAACGAGAAGGTGGATGCGATCTCGGATGTCACCAACAGCGCCGTCGCGCTCGCGATCCAGCAGTTGACGCGCGAGAGCAATCGTGTGGCGCTGTTCTCGTCGCCGGCCACGACGGACCTGACTGGCAAACAGTGCTCGCCCACCGGTTTTCACTGGGTCTACGACAATTATTCGAACGCGGTCGGACCGCTGAAAGCCCTGATCGACAAGGGCAACGACACCTATTACATCATTACCGCGGACTTCGCCTTCGGACATTCGCTCGAGAAGATCGCGAGCGAGGCGATCAAGGCGAACGGGGGCAAGGTCCTGGGCACCATCCGCCATCCCTTCGGCGCAGCCGATCTCTCACCTTTCCTGCTGCCGGCGCAGGCATCGAAAGCGAAGGTCATCCTGCTCGCCACCGCCGGCAAGGATATGACGACGGCGATCAAGCAGGCCAATGAGTTCGGCATCATCGCAGGCGGCCAAGCCATCGCCGCGCCGGTCGTGTTTATTACCGACGTCCACTCCCTCGGCCTGCCGACCGCGCAGGGCATCTCGTTCGTCGAGGGTTTCTACTGGGACCAGAACGACGAGACGCGCGCCTTCGCCAAACGCTTCTTCGCGACCCGCAAGACGATGCCGACGTCAGTGCATGCCGGCGTCTATTCCTCGATCACGCACTATCTCAAGGCGATCCAGGCCGCGGGTACCGACGAGGCCAAGGCCGTGGCCGCCAAGATGCGCGAGCTGCCGGTCAACGACTTCTTCGCCAAGGACGGCAAGGTGCGCGAGGACGGCCGCATGGTCCACAACATGCTGCTCGTCGAGGTCAAGAAACCTTCCGAATCGAAGCAGCCATGGGACTACTATAATGTCCTGGCGACCGTTCCCGGCGAGCAGGCCTTCCAGTCTCTTGCCCAGAGTGAATGCCCGTACGTCAAGAAGTGAGGCAAGGTCCCGGCGCTGCCCGCCGCCGGGACCATACCTCCGCGACAAAAGGGAGAGACCTGCGATGAAGAAGACTGCGACGCGATCGTCGCCGAGGGAGGCTGCGGCAACCGAAGTCGTGCCGGCCCGCTTCTCGGCCGACGCCGCGCCGGCCGAGGCAAACGACGACCTCGGCCACAGGTTGAAGCGCGTACGGACCGACAAGGGGTGGACGCTGAAAGAGGTGAGCGAGCGCACCGGGGTCGCGCGCTCGACCCTGTCGAAGATCGAGAACGGCCAGATGTCGCCGACCTATGATGTGCTACAGAAGATCACGCGCGGTATCGATCTCGACATCGTCGAACTGTTCGATCAGCGCCGCCAGAACGCGCCCGTCGGCCGCCGCAGCGTCACGCGCAGCGGTGAGGGCAAGCCGCATCGGACCGGCACCTACGATTTCGAGGTGTTGGCGACCGACCTTTCGCAAAAACATATCCTGCCTTTCAAGGCGCGGATCAGGGCGCGACGCCTGGACGAGTTCCCCGGCTGGGTGCGTCATGAGGGCGAGGAGTTCTTGTGCGTTTTGTCCGGCTCCGTCCAGGTCTTCACGGAATTCTACGCCCCCGTCACGCTCGGGGTCGGTGACAGCACCTATTTCGACAGCAAGATGGGCCACGCCGTTGTCTCGTTGAGCAAGGAGGATGCCGAGGTCATCTGGATATGCACCGGCATCACCGCACTCTCATGATTTTGTAAGACAGGAACAATAGTGATGCTGCGCAGCTATTCCGCTGCCGAAGTCCATGCCGCGCTGGGCTATCCCGAGCTGATCGAGGCACTGAGGGCGGCTTTCAAGCGCGACGGCGAACCGATGCCGTTGCGGCAGGCCTATGAGGTCGGCGTCGATGGAACGCCGGCGCGTCTTCTGACGATGCCGGCCTGGATTCGCGGCGAAGCCCTCGGCGTCAAGCTCGTCACGGTGTTTCCGCAGAATGCCGAGCGCGGTCTCGGCGCGGTGTCGTCGCTTTATTTCCTGCTCGACGGTGCGACCGGCCAGCCGCGTGCGACGATCGACGGCGAGGCGCTGACCAACCGCCGCACGGCCGCCGCGTCAGCACTCGCATCCGATTATCTGTCGCGCGCGGATAGCCGCACGCTGCTTGTCGTCGGAACCGGCCATGTCGCTAGTCATCTCGCCGCCGCTCATCGTGCCGTACGCCCGATCGAGAAGGTGTTGGTCTGGGGACGCAATCCGGAGCGCGCGCGGGCCCTGGCCGACGCGCTTGCCCGGCAGGGTGCGAACGCAGTTCCGGTGGCTGACCTTGCCGAGGCTGTGCCGCAGGCCGACATCGTGAGCTGCGCCACGACGTCGACCGCACCTCTGGTCAAAGGCGCATGGTTGCGGCCGGGAACCCATCTCGATCTGGTCGGCGCCTTTACGCCGCAGATGCGCGAAAGCGACGACGCGGCTATTTCGCGCAGCCGCGTCTTCATCGATACCTATCCTGGCGCGCTCGCCGAAGCGGGCGACCTGCTGCAACCCATCGCCGCCGGAAACTGGAACGCCGACAGGATCTGTGGCGATCTCCATGAACTGACAAAGGGCGCCAAGCAAGGCCGCCTTGACCGTGACGATATCACCCTGTTCAAGTCGGTGGGCGCGGCGATCGAGGATCTCGCGGCCGCGAGCTTGCTGGTGAGTAAGGCCAAAACGAGTTCATATGCGCGGCCTCCGGAGCGAGGATGCGCGGCAACGAAGGCCTGACGATGTCTACGCAGGAAAAGCCTGGCTTCTGCACGCTCTGCCGCTCCCGCTGCGGCACGATCAACGTCGTCGAGGATGACAGGCTCGTCGCGGTGCGGCCGAACCCGGTTCATCCAACCGGCAAGGCAATATGTCCAAAGGGCAGGGCCGCGCCGGAGATCGCGCATTCGGCCCGCCGCCTCAAGACGCCATTACGACGCACCGCGCCGAAGGGAGCCGCCGATCCCGGCTTCGTGCCGATCTCCTGGGACGAGGCGCTGACCGAGATCGCCGAGCGGCTGGGGCGCTACCGCGAGGAGACCGGGGCGGAATCGGTCGCGTTCGCGGTGACCTCCGGCTCCTCGTCCTCGACATCCGACAGCCTTGACTGGATCCAGCGCTTCATCCGCGGCTTCGGCAGCCCGAATAATTGCTTTTCGACCGAGATCTGCAATTGGCACAAGGACCACGCCCACGCCTTCACCTTTGGCTGTGCCCTGCCGACGCCAGACTATCGCCATTCCGAACTGATCCTGCTCTGGGGCCACAACCCCGCCAATGTCTGGCTAGCTCAGGCGGAGGCGATCAGCGCCGCACGGGCGAAGGGCGCCAAGCTCGCGGTGATCGACCCGCGCCGGACCGGCTCGGCGCGCGACGCGGATCTGTGGCTGCGCATCCGCCCCGGCACCGATGCGGCGCTGGCGCTCGGCCTCGCGCGTTGGCTCATCGTCAATCAGGCCTATGACGCCGACTTCGTGCGGCATTGGACCAACGCTGCCTTCCTGATCCGCGACAGCGACGGTTGCTTCCTGCGGGCCAGCGATATCGGGCTTGAAGGCGACGGCTTTCTGGTCTGGGACGCGGTCGCGGGCGAAGCGGTGGCGGCCGAGGGCGGGCTCGCGACCGCAGCGCTCGAAGGATGCTTCGATGTCATCGGCCCTCAAGGCCCTATCGCCTGCCGCACCGGCTTCGATCACTATGTCGCGGCAGCGGAGCCCTACGATCCCACAGCGGTCGAGCGCATCACCGCCATCCCGGCGGCGCAAGTTGAGGAACTTGCGGCCACGATCTCTAAGGCATCATCGGTCTGCTATCACGGCTGGACCGGCCTTGGACAGCACAGCAATGCCTCGCAGACCGAACGCGCCGTCGCAACGCTCTATGCCTTGACCGGCCATTTCGATGCGCCGGGCGGCAATGTCAGGATGCCGAGCCTTCCGGTGCCGTCGCTGCATTCCATGGCGATGATTCCACCAGAAGCGCGAGCACGCACGCTCGGGCTGTCGGAACGGCCGCTCGGGCCGCCGGCCGACGGCTGGATCACCTCCACCGATTTCTACGACGCGGCGCTGACCGGGAAACCTTACCGCGTGCGCGCGTTGTTCGCGTTCGGCTCCAATTTGCTGGTCTCGCATCCGGCGCCGGAGCGCGGACGTGAGGCGCTGAAGGCGCTCGACTTCCAGGTCCATTGCGATTTGTTCCTGAACCCCACCGCCGAGATGGCTGATATCGTGCTGCCGGTGTCGAGCCCCTGGGAGCACGAGGCATTGCGCCTCGGCTTCGAGATCTCGCCCGAGGCGCAGGAACTGGTGCAGCTGCGCCCGCAAATGATTCCGCGTCAGGGCGAAGCCCGTTCGGATATGTGGATCGTGTTTCAACTCGCCACGCGGCTCGGCATGGGCGAGCTTTTCTTTGATGGCGATGTCGAGAGGGGCTTTGAGCATCTGCTCGCCCCGCTCGGCCTCGATCTGCAAGCACTGCGGGCGAGGCCCGAAGGCATTCGTGTGCCGCTCAAGCACGGCCATCGCAAATACCAGACGACCGGCTTCGCCACGCAGACCGGCAAGGCCGAGCTCTATTCGGAACTGCTGCATCGCCACGGTTATCCGGCGGTGCCGCGCTTCGTCGAGCCGGCCGAGCGGCGCAGTGATGCGTTTCCGCTGACGCTGTTTTCCGCCAATACCGGTTATTTCTGCCACAGCCAACATCGCGGCATCAATTCGCTGCGCCGCAAGCGCGCCGAGCCGACCGCTGAGATCCATCCCGAACTCGCCCGCCGCAAGAATATCCTGGAGGGTGACTGGATGTTGGTGCGCAGCCGTATGGGCACGATCCGGATGCGCGCGGCCTTCAACGAAGCGCTCGCGCAGGACGTCGTGGCGAGCGATTATGGCTGGTGGCAGCCTGCGCCGGATCTCGGCCTGCAGGGCTATCTGCCGGACGAGACCCGGCTTGTCGGCGCCAGCTTCAACGCCATCATCTCGGAACGCGGGCGCGATCCCCTGAGCGGGTCGCTGGCGCTGCGCTCCTTTGCCGGCGATGTCGAACGTGACGAAAGCACCGCTTGGCAGGGCTGGCGCTCCTTCGTCGTCGCGGAGCGCCGCGAGGAATGCGCCGATGTGGTGGGGCTGACGTTACGGCCAGTCGATGGTGGCCCAATTCCGGCCTTCCGGCCAGGCCAATTTGTTAGCCTTCGGATTGGCGAGGCGATCCGCTCGTACTCGCTCACCGGGGCCGCGATCCCTGCGCCCGATGCCTATCGGATCGGTGTCAGGCACATTGAAGGCGGGCAGGTCTCGACGGCGGTCAGGCACGATCTCGCACCGGGCGACACCGTCGAATTGCAGTCACCGAAGGGCGGCTTCGTGCTGCCGTTGCGCAACGAGTTTCCGATCGTCTTGATTGCCGGCGGCATCGGCATCACGCCGTTCCTATCCTATCTCGAAACGCTCGAGGGCGGCGCCGACGAGCCACGCGTCACGCTGCATTATGGCTGCCGGAATAGCGAAAGCCGTCCGTTCCATCAACGGCTTGAAGCGTTGCAGCAGAGGCTGCCGAACCTGACGCTCGTCACGCATCTGAGCTGCCCACGGAGCGGCGATCGATTCGATCGGCTCGGCCGGTTCACCGTGTCGGACATCGACGCGGGATTGCTCCGCGAGCGCGCGCGGATCTACATGTGCGCGTCGGATGAGATGATGGACGAGGTCGGCGCGGACCTGCAGGCGCGCGGTGTACCAGTCTTCGAGATTTTCAAGGAGCGCTTCCGCTCGCCCGCGCCGCCCGCACTCGATGGCCTGATGTCGCGCCGAATCCATTTTGCCCGCTCGGGACGCACATTGACATGGTCGCCGCAGACGCCGCTGGCCAGCATTCTCGCGGTGGCGGAAAACGCTGGTATTGCGATTCCGAGCGGCTGCCGCGTCGGACAATGCGAGAGCTGCGTCGTGCCGATCAAAACCGGCGAGGTCCGCCATCTCGTCGATTGCCCGGAGTTGGATGACGGGCATTGCCTGACCTGTCAGGCCGTTCCACTTTCCGATCTCGTCATTGACGCATGACGAGGCTTGCGGAAGCCACCGCTTGGATCGCAACTATTTGCGAACGTCGGTCTCGATCGTTGGGCCTCCCCCGACCGGAACCCGCCGTCGATTGGCGGCGTGGTCCAGGTTCATCATATCCTTCACGTTCTATTGAGGTGTTTCTTGAACTACGCCGACGTTGCACTACGCCTGACCTATCATCAGCGCGTTCGATGAATTCGGACTTCATAACCAGTGGTTACGGAACGGCCGCGCACCCTGCGAGACGCGCGGGGGGCATGAACATATCTCAGCCTCTATGCGCATTGCCGTACGCAACAGCATCCTGTCTTGGCCCCTTCGCGCGATGATCTGAATCCCGAATGGAAGGCCGCTAGCGTTGCGGCCGCAGGGGATTGAAATCGCGGGCAGGCGCGCGTGATTGACGAATGGCGTGAAGGCGGCGTGAGCCCGAGGGGTTACTTCCTTGCCGTCGATCATTTTGGGGCCCAGTTGTACAAGGGGCCAAGCAGTACAGGGAACGGTCGGGGCTAGCAGAAGGTCGAACTCGCAAAAGAAGTCGGCGAACGCGGCTCTGATGGCGGTACTTGCGCCGAGTGCGGCCGCTACCTCCACTCCGCGCAACGACAGACCGCGTTCGATCTGATTGGCCACATCAGGGTCGAATTGCCCCGGATCCTTTTGGAAGGCAGCGCCGTAGAGCCTGGCAAGTCCCGCATGCTGCAGAGGCATTAGCGCCTCCTCGGTAGCACTTTGCGGCCAGATCGGGTCCCGACGGAAAATTCGCAGTCCCTTTTTGCCGAGATGCTCGACGACGGCCTCGAGCCTTTCGGCGATGACGGGATCGACAGGGATATCCAGCGCTAAATTCGGCGAGAATGCGATTCGCAAATCCGAGGAGCCTGCGTCACCGCTTTCAACCAATGCGGAATCAGAATCGCGGGCATCTGGACCTGCCATCGCCTCGAAGGCGAGAGCCGCGTCCGCGACGTTGCGGGCGATCGGTGCGATCACGGATATGTCGAAGAACGGCTCGGCGAACCCCGGGCCATATGGAATGGCACCATATGATGGCTTGAAGCCGACAACACCGACATGGGCCGGAGGACGCCGGCTTGAGCCGCCGGCGTCGGTGCCGATCGCCAGCGGTACAAGGTCAGCTGCGACGGCCGTTGCCGGACCGCCCGAGGAGCCACCGGGTGTCAATTCCGGATTGAGCGGATGTCGTGTCGGCCCGAACAGCAGCGACGTCGTCACGCCCTTGCAGGCGAATTCAGACGTGGCGCCCATGCCGACGACAATAGCTCCCGCCTGCTTCAATCGCTCGACGGCTATGGCGTCGCACGGCGCCACAAAGTCGGCAAAAAGCCGGGATCCCTGCGTGACCCGCCAGCCACCGACCCAGATATTGTCCTTGACCACAACGGGGACGCCGGCAAGGAGCATGCTTTCACCGAGCTGCAAGCGACGGTCAGTGTTGGCCGCGTCCGACAGTGACCGCTCGGCGTCAACAGTCACGACGGCGTTGAGCGCTGTGGCGGCCCCGATGCGATCCAGCGCCGCGCGGACGATTTCGACGGCTGACATGCGCCTGCTCGAAACTGCGGCGACGATGTCGTGCGCATTCATCGCGCGCCTCCCCGGAGTAGCGCTACCGTCCCACCAAACGCAAGGATCGCGAGGCCGATGAACGCGCCGGCAAGGCCGGCGAGGGTTTCAATGGCCGAAATCAGAACAGGCGTCACCAGCAAGCCCGCATACGAAGCTGTCAACACGGCTCCGGTCGTCTCGCCAATGCGGTCTTGCGGCGCAAGCCGGGCGACCTCCGCGAGAAAGATACCATTCCAGCCGCTTGCCGTCAGACCGAAAGCTGCTGCGAGCGAATACTGTCCCGCTTTGCCAAGCATGCCGCCCCATAGCCCGAACACCGCTGCGCAAACGGCCATTCCCAGTCCTAGGCCGATCAGGACTATGCGCGCGGAATTGATGCGCATCGCAAGGAAACCCCAGCCGAGCCGTCCGAACAAGCCGCCCGCTTGCGCGCAGGCCAGCGCGGCTCCGGCTTCGAGATGGCCGAGCCCGAGTTCGCGTACACCGAGCGAGACAAAGAAAGTGTTGAGAGCGAGCTGCATTCCACTAAAGGGAATCGAAGCCGCCGCGAGCGCTGCGATACGCCGGTCCGAGCTCACCAATGCCAGCCGTGCGCGGATGCCGAGTTGCGGAGGCGCTAGTGCTAGCCCTTTATATCGCGGGCGGAGCCATTCGAACACGATAATCCCGCCGATGGCACAGGCACCTACCGTTGCAAAGGACCACCGCGGGGCAAGCCAGATAGCGATAGCGGGCAACGCAAGCGAGCCGCAGACCGCACCAATCTGATTACCGGTCTGGCGCACCGAGAAGACCAGTGGACGTCGCTCACCGGTCACCAGTTTGCCCAGCAATGCCGCGCTGGCGGGTGTCTCGGGACCGAAGGCGAGGCCGAGACAAAGGCCTGCCAAAAGCAGGGCCGGACCTGATCCGAAGGCCGCGAGTGCCATGCTGGCGATCACCGCGCTGCCGCAGAGGGTTGCCATGCGCAGCGAGCCGACGCGGTTGATCAGGCCGCCCGTCCAAAACGATGTGACGACGCCGACGGCGAAGACGGCGGTGGAAAACATCGAGAGGCTGAGAATATCGAGGTGGGCGGAGGGTGCCACAGCCCCCGGTGCAAACAACGCGAGCGCGACCAGCGCCTGCAGCCACGTCATGGCCGCGAGTGCTGGCAAGAGTGCTGGCAAGAGTGCTGGCTGACCTGCCGTCGGTGCGTGTATCATCTGCCAGGTCTTGGCAGACCGGGAACCATAGGGCAGGAGAGCAAATGGCCGGCGGGATATCGATTCATGCTGTTGATGTCGCCAGCGGGCGTCCGGCCCAGGGCTTGCGTGTCGAAATATGGCGCATCGAACCCGCACCGACGCGGATCGCGGAAGGCCGACTTGGCTCGAATGGCCAACTCGACCATCCAGTCGTAGGCGGATTGGGAATCGAGGCAGGCGAATACGAGGTTCACTTTCACCTTGGCGAATTCTTCGCGGGTGGCGCTGGCGCCAGCTTTCTCACTGTCGCGCCTTTCCGTTTCAGGATTGAGGAGGTGGATCAGCATTTTCATCTGCCAATGAAGTTCACCCGCTGGGGCTATTCCCTGTTTCGCGGTGCGTGAGACGCGCGTCAGCTGGTCAATCGCTTCGAGAGGCCAGTGACGCGCTCCATGATCGCCATGAGCGCCACCGTAGCGATGATTAGAACACCCGACAATGCGGCGATTGTTACGTCGAGCTTGCCCTCGAGGTCCTGCCACATCCGGATCGGCAACATGTCGGTTGCCGCATCCCGCAGGAACAGCGAGACGGGCACATTGTCGAACGAGGACATGAAGGCGATGAACGCGCCGGCAATGACCCCCGGGCGGATCAGGGGCAATACGATCCTTCGAAACGTGTAAAAGCGGCTGGCGCCGAGAATGGCTGAACTTTCCAGCAGGGTCGTCTCCAGCTGGGCGAGCGCCGCCACCGTGTTGCGCACCACATAGGGAACGCAGACAACGGTGTGGCCTATGATCAGCGTGAGCGGGGATACCGGCAGGCCTACCAGCGAGAACAGCATCAGGGCGGAGAGCCCAAAGGCGAGCGCAGGAAGCACCAGTGGCGACATGAACAGCGAGTCCAGCAGGCGTGCCGATAGCGTAGGCGAGCGTGCAATGGCCAGGGCCGCGGCAACGCCGAGCACGACGGACAGGCCGGTCGACCACATCGCGACGATAAAGCTGTTCTTTGCGGCAAAATGCAGTTGCCAAGCGTTCCACAGCTCAGCGTACCACCGCGCCGAATAGCCAGGCGGCGGAAATTTGAGTGAAAAGCCGTTGGTGAACGAGACGACCAGAACGACAAGCGAGGGCGCGATGATGACGATCAGCGCGATCAGCGCGACCGCCGTCATGACGACTTCGAAGCTGATGGCCTCCCATGTGCGTTTTCGGCCACCCATCGATCAGGCTCCACCATATCCGCGTGACAACCGGCCCAGCATGCCGAACACGGTCACGACGGCGAGAACCGCAAGAAGAAAGATGATCGAGATCGCGGAGGCAAATGGCCAGTTCTGCAGTGTCGAGGCCTGCTGGTAGAGATACATCGGCATGAAGAGCATTTGTCCACCGCCGACGAGGGATTGCGTGATGAAGGCCGTGATGGCAGCGGCGTAGGTGAGCGTGCAACCGGCGATCACGCCTGGCAGTGACAATGGTAGCACCACTCTCCAAAAGGTACGCCAGCTTCCGGCACCGAGAGAGCAGGACGCATCCTCAAGGTTCAAGTCAATCCGACCGAGCGCGGTGATGAGCGGCAACGTCATCAACGGCATCTGTACCTGGGCCAGAGCAAGGACCACCCCGACCTGGGTGTAGAGAAGGCGAATTGGAGTGTCGATTGTACCGATTGAAAGAAGCGTCGAGTTGATGATGCCCTGACGGCCCAGGATCACAATCCAGGCAAAGGTGCGTACCACGACGCTCGTCAGCAGCGGCAAAAGCACGATGAGGATGATGAGCGTCTGGGCGCGCGATCCGACGCGGTGGTAGAGCCATGCGATTGGAAAACCCAGCACCAGGCACAATGCGGTCACTTCCGCGCCCAGGAGTAGCGTTGAGCCAAGTACACTCAGGCTGAATGGATCGGTCAGGAAATGAACGTATTGGCCGATACCCCAGACGACACCGGCCGTATCGTTGTGCAGCGACAGAACGAACAGCTGCACCAATGGCGCGACGAAGAAGAACAGGAAGAACAGGGCCAGCGGTGTGGCCAGCCCTATGCCGTATGATGTGACGTCGCGCGGCACCGATGCGGCAGCCATCGTCGTGGTCCTCAGAGCTTGATTTCGCGGTTGAACCGTTCGATCCAGGCGGAACGCTGCTCGTTGATCTTCTTCCAGTCTTGAAAGACGAATTTCTTCTTCAATTCCGCGGTGTCTTTCGCCAGCACGCGGGCGATTTCACCCCCCATCGGGACCTTTGAATTCGTCGGAACGATCAGATAGGGCGAATTCATCAGGGTTGTCTGCACCTCGGGCGAGAGGGACGCTTCAATGAGCCTGAAGGCGAGTTCCCTGTTTGGCGAGTTCTTGACGACGTGGATCGTGGTCTTGAAGGCGATCGCGCCTTCCTTCGGCGCCACGAATTCAACGGGAACGCCGCGCGCCTTGAGGATTTGGATGGCATTGAAATTACCGGGCGAAATATCGATCTGCCCCTGCTGGAACAACGTCGCCAATGCACCCGGATTGGCTGCGACCGCTGCCAGGTTGGGCTTCAGCGCTTCCAATGCCTTGAAGGCGGGATCGACATTGGCTTCCGATCCGCCATGCATCTTGGCGATTTCCACAAGCCATCCGGTGCCAAGCGTCGAATTGAGATTGGTAATGCCGACTTTTCCCTTGAACTCCGGCTTCCAGAGATCGGCCCACGAGGTAGGCGGAGTCTTGATCGTGTCGGGATTGTAGGTGAGCCCGACGACTTGGAAGAACGGCGCCGGTCCCATCGGCTCCTGTGCTTCGGCAATGAGGTCCTTGTAATAGGTGCTCTTCTCGACCGGGAACGCCTCGACGAGGTCCTGACCAATAGCAACGAGAGCCGGACCGGGATCATGCAGCATCACATCGATCGGCGGATTAGCGCGCGCTGCGTTCACTTTTGCGATCTGGTCGACGGACAGCATTGGATCAAGCACGATCGATGCATCGGCGTTCGCCTTGCGGAAGGCCGGCACCAGCACCGCTTTGTGGGCCTCCTCCCAGCTACCTGTGAAAGTGGCGAAAACCAGCGGACGGGCCTGGGCGTAGCTTAGTCCCGGAAACGCCTTCATAGCCCCGAGCGTCAATGCGGTCGTTAAGAGGGTTCTGCGATTGATCATGAGGCTTTACTCCCGTTGTGTGGTGACGCGGTGCTCAAAGTGATGCAGGAAAAACAGTTGCGAGAGCAGGCGCGAGCGGCGCAATACGTACCGCAACGCCGCTCTCCAGCAGGCGCGTGTCGCCAAAGCGTGCCTGGGATATCTTCACGCCCGATCCGTCGGCGGTCGTGACTTCATGCACGACGGTCGCGCCGAGCGGCAGCGCCATGCCGACCACGCCGGCGAAGCCGGAATCGTCGGTAACGAACTGCAAGTGCTCTGGACGAATACAGACGGTGACGCGACCGCCTTCCGCCATCGACTTCGATGCCGGCCGCGCGATGACGTCGGCGCCAGCGTCGAGGCGAACTTTCGCGCCGGTCGGATCGGCCGAGACCAGTGTGCCGGGCATGCGATTGGTGGAGCCGACGAACGTGTTCACGAACAGGGTCTGCGGACGGTCATAGACGTCGGACGGGGATCCGAACTGTTCGAGCCGGCCCTGGCTGAGAACCGCGACCCGGTCGGCCATCGACAGCGCTTCTTCCTGGTCGTGCGTGACAATGAGTGTCGTAATGCCTGAAACCCGCTGCAGTCGCTTGACTTCGATCTGCATGTCGAGCCGCAGGTTCTTGTCGAGCGCTGCAAAGGGCTCGTCGAGCAGCAGGATCGACGGTTTGATCGCCAGTGCGCGTGCCAGTGCTACGCGCTGTTGCTGGCCACCGGAGAGCTGCCGCGGCAGGCGCTCGGCCATGGCGGGAAGCTGGACGAGTTCGAGCAGCCTTTGCGCCTCTTTCCTGCGCGTCGCCGTGTCGACGCCGCGGGCGGCGAGGCCATAGGCCACGTTCTCGGCGATCGTCAAATGCGGGAACAGCGCATAGTTCTGGAAGACGATGCCGACGGCACGCTTGTTGGGCGGCAGCGTATCGACGATTTCGTCGCCGATGATGATCCGTCCCTGGGTCTGAGCGATAAAGCCGGCCACGATGCGCAGCAGCGTGGTCTTGCCGCAGCCGGACGGACCGAGCAGTGCGATGATTTCGCCGCCCTTCACGTCGAGATTGATGTTTTCCACCGCGATCGCGCCACCGGGATAGCGGTGGGTGATTGCGTCAAGTACGAGCGAACGACCGCCCATCAGTTCAGCCATGGAGCACTCCTCCCGACCATGGGAAAGCAAATCCCGTGCCTGCACTATCGTCATTTGCGCGGAGTTCGTGCATTCTTCCTCGATGACGATCGACACGAACCCCTGCGAATTGACGGCCACCGCTCTTGCCAACGCTTTGGCGCGGCGTGAGATTTCTGCACGTGATGCGCTTGATGCGCATCTCGCGCGCATCACCACACTCGACGGCCGGCTTTCGGCTTTCATCACCGTCGATGCGGAGGGTGCGCGCCGTCAGGCCGACGCATGCGATGCGGCACGCGGACCGACAGGGCCGCTGCATGGCGTTCCGATTGCCGTGAAGGACCTGACCACTACAAGGGGCTTGCGCACGACGTATGGATCGTTGCTGTTCCAGCACAATGTCCCGGAGCAAGACGAGCTTGTGGTGGCGAGGCTTCGGCAGGCAGGCGCTGTGATCATCGGTAAGTCCAACACGCCGGAATTCGGTTTTGGCGCGGTGTGCACTAATCGGCTGTGCGGGCCAACGCGGAATCCCTTCGATGTTGCGCTGACTTCCGGTGGCTCGTCGGGCGGTTCTGCTGTCGCCGTCGCAACGGGAATGGCCCCTCTCGCTCACGGCACCGATTTTGGCGGCTCGGTGCGGACGCCGGCAAGTTTCTGCGATGTGGCCTCGATCCGTCCGACACCAGGCCGGATAGCGGCGCCCGCGCGCGCCCTTGGCTGGGACATGCTCGCCACGCACGGACTTCTGGCGCGCAACGTTGACGATCTCGAACTTGGGCTCTCGGCCTGCGTTGGACCCGACATTCTTGATCCGTTGTCCATCGGCACCGAGCCGCGCACTGGATTTGCGGTGGGACGGCCGCAGCTGGCAGTCACGCCTGACTTCGGCGTCGCACCGGTTGCGAAGGAAGTCCGCGCGCGGTTTACCGTGGCTTGCGATGCGCTGTCTGAGATCGCCGATCTCGAAGAGGTCTCCCCCGACTGCGGCGGCGCCATTGAAGCCTTCCGTGCGCTGCGCGCCGCCCATGTCGTGGACGGCTATGGCGCGTTGCTGCGAGACCGGCGGGCCGAACTCACGCCGACTGTCATTTGGAACATCGAGGCGGGTGCGCAACTCACGGCGCAGGATTATCTCACCGCCGAGCGGCGGCGCACCACTATCTATCGCAGCTTTCGCGGTCTGATGGCGCGCAAGGATTTCCTCGTCGCGCCGGCCGCCTCGGTCTTCCCGTGGAACAATGATACAGGCGACGTGACACGGATCGACGATATGGACCTCCAAACGCCGATCGACTATCTCGCCGTCACCTTCATTGTCTCGCTGGTCGGCTTCCCGGTGCTCACCTTGCCGACGCCGAGACAGCCGGATCAGAAGCCGTTCGGCGTTCAGATCATTGCCGCCCCGGGGGAGGAGTCCAAATTGTTCGCATTCGGCCGTCGGATCGAAGAGCAACTGGGCTTTTGTCATCGTCGGCCACCCCTCTGATCACGCGTCGCGATGTTCGAGGCGCGCGGCGAGCGGCGCTGCGAGGCCGCTCGACGGTTTCGCGTCGGGCCGGCGAAATGTCCCCGCGCTCGCTTTTCGCAGGCGGAGCGCGTGCAGGGCTTCGACCTGTTTCACGGCCGCAACGACCTGGTCGATCACAGGTACCGGAATTCGATCGGCGACCCGCTCGGCCAGTCCCGACAAAGGTGCGCCGGCCAGAATAAGGACGTCGGCTTCATCCTCCTCCACGGCTCGCTTTGCGAGTTCAACCAGGAGATCTTCCTTTTCGGAGCCGACCTCGGCGATCTCGCGGAATGGGCCATCGAGCATGCGGATGCCGGCACACCGTTCCCAAAGCCCGTGGGAACGAACGCATTCCTCAAACCAGGGCCCTAACGCCCGCGCAAACGTCACAAGGCCAAATCGTCGTCCCGCCATGCATGCCGTGAGCATCGCTGCCTCGGCCATGCCGACGACGGGAATGTCGAACAATTCCCTGGCCGCAAACAGTCCGGGATCGCCGAAGGCCGCGATGATCGCACCGTCAAATTCCCGGTGGCGTTCCGCGAGCATTTCCAGTGCCACGGCCCCGCCGATCTGGGCTTCAGCGCGGGTCGAAATGTAGGGCACACCGCGCGGCGCGGTGAGGGGGATCAAGGATGTTCCCGGTGCAGCGGCGCGCTGTCCGACCTTCAGCATGAGATCGGTGATATCTGCGCGCGTGTTCGGATTGAGCAGCAGGATATTCATCGTCAGGCCGCCGGTCTGCTGATCGGGATTTTGGGCAAAACCTCCAAGAGCGCCGTGCCAGTGCGCTGCACATGCGCCGAGAGGAGACGCCCTGCTGCTTCGCCATCGCGAGCTTCGAGTGCGGCAAGAATGGCCGCGTGTTCCTCAACGGAATTGCTCCAGCGCCGCTCCGCACCGAGCGCCAGATAGCGGGCCCGCTCTGCCCTCGACAGCAATGTCTCGTGCGCCTCGCGCAGTGGCGCATTCCGTGCTGCCCGAACGATCAGGCCGTGTATCTCCCCATTGATGGCGAAATAATCGTCGAGCTTGCCCGCGCTGTGGTAACTCTCCATACGCGTCTGCAGGAGGCGCAGACGTTGTAATTCACGTTCGGTGATGCGTTGGGCCGCGAGCTCAGCCGCAAGCCGTTCGATCCCTGCGAGCGCTTCGAACAACTCGAGTATGCGATCTGTTTCGATATCGGCGATCCGCGGGCTGCGGTTCGGCCTTAATTCCACCAGCCCTTCCGCCGCCAACAGCTTCATGGCTTCACGCAACGGCGTTCGGGAAACGCCAAGCGCCTCGGACAACCTGGTTTCCTGCGTCGACGATCCAGGCTCCAGCTCTCCGCGGATGATCATGTCGCGCATCCGCGCCGCGGCGCGCTCATGCAGGCCTGTCCGCTTGAGCTTGAGTGACTTTCGCCCGGCAACGTCGTCCTTTTTGTTCTGCACGCTCCGCCTCGCTGGGTTTTGTTTTAGCGGCTATTGGCGTTGAGAGTTGCCTAAAATTACCCCTTATCTAGATGAAAACAATGGCATATTGAAGAAATTGTATGCAGTGTGCAGAAATTCGTTGCGGTGGCTGATTTTGGGAATGATGATCGCGGCAGCGGGCGTCGTTGCGCCGTAGCGAGCCGAAACGTGGTTTTCCAGTGAATTCAATGCGAACGCGCCTTGGGATGCTCACGCCATCATCGAATTCGGTGCTCGAACCGGTGACCTGCGCCATGCTCGCCGGAGCCCCCGGGATCAGCGCGCACTTTTCCCGCTTCCGGGTGACCGAGATCGCGCTGGATGCCCAGGCGCTCGATCAGTTCGATCCATCCAGGATGTTGCCGATGGCGGATTTGCTTGCCGACGCCAAGGTCGATGCCGTGGCCTGGAACGGTACCTCGGCCAGCTGGCTTGGAATCGAGCGCGACCGGAGCCTTTGCGAAGCGATCAGTGCGCGCACTGGAAAGCCTGCAACGACGTCGACGCTGGCCTGCATCGATGCGGTGCGGTCGAGTGGCGCGCAAAGGGTCGGCTTCGTGACGCCCTATACCGACGACGTGCAACTGCGTATCGGCAAGGTTTGGGCCAGTGATGGTATTGCCTGTCATGCCGAGCGACATCTCGGCCTGCGCGATAATTTCTCGTTCGGCGAGGTAAAACCTGCCGAGATTGCTGACATGATCCGTGCCGTTGCTGCAGAGGGCTGCGACGCGATCGTGATTCTGTGCACGAACATGGACGGGGCAGCCATTACGGAGGCCCTGGAGCGTGAACTGAATGTCTTGATTCTCGACTCCGTCGCAGTCACGCTGTGGCGAACGCTGTTGCTTGCCAAGGCAGACCCGAGACTATTGTCAGGGTGGGGACGGGTATTTCAGTCCCCACTCCCCTAGAAGCGACCGGAGGCATTTCACTTGGCACAGTTTGACCTCGCCATCCGCGGCGGCACCATCGTAACGGCCAGCGACGAATTCCGGGCTGATATCGGCGTTCGTGACGGGCGCATCGTGAGCATTGCCGATCGTATCGAGGGAGCATCTCGGGAGATCGACGCAACGGGCCTGCTGGCTTTGCCTGGCGGCATCGACAGCCACGTCCATATTTCGCAGGAGTCCGGACCCGATGTCGTGATGGCCGACAATTTTGCGTCGGCTACGCGTGCTGCTGCGGCCGGCGGCAATACCACGATCCTGCCATTTGCGCTTCAGATCAAAGGTTCTTCGCTGCGTGCCTGTGTCGAGGAATACCGGAAACTCGCCGAAGGCGAATGCTACATCGACACATCGTTTCATTTGATCATATCCGACCCGACGGCGGTCGTTCTCGGGCAGGAATTGCCGGCCCTCGTCAAGGACGGCTACACGTCCTTCAAGGTCTTCATGACTTATGACGACCTCGTTCTCAGCGACAAGCAGTTGCTCGAGGTTTTCGAGGTGGCCCGCCGCGAGCAGGCGCTCGTCATGGTGCATTGTGAAGGGTACGATGCGATCCGCCACCTGACCGAAAAACTGGAACTTGAAGGGCATATCGCGCCGTATTTTCACGGAGCCTCGCGGCCGCAGATCGTTGAGAGGGAAGCGACGCACCGCGCGATCAGTCATGCCGAGCTTGTTGGCGTCCCGATCATGATCGTTCACGTGTCGGGCAGGGAGGCCATGGAGCAGGTACGCTGGGCTCAGCAGCGGGGTTTGCCGGTTCATGCGGAGACCTGCCCACAATACATCACCCTGACTGCCGACGATATGAAGGGCCTGAATATGGACATGAGCGGTGCGAAATATGTCTGCTCGCCGCCGCCGCGCGACAAGGAGAGCCAGGACGCGATCTGGGAAGGTATCACCGCTGGCGTCTTTCAGACCTTTTCATCCGATCATTGCCCGTTTCGTTATGACGATCCAAAGGGCAAGATGACGCCTAATTCGCGCACATCGTTTCGCTGGGTACCAAACGGAATCCCCGGAGTGGAAACGCGGCTGCCGATCTTCTTCTCGGAAGGCGTATCGAAGGGGCGGATCAGCCTGCAGAAATTCGTCGAGCTGACCTCCACCAATCACGCGCGCATTTATGGTCTCTACCCTCGCAAGGGTTCGATCGGGGTGGGGTTCGACGCCGATATCGTGTTGTGGGATCCAAAATTGAAGAAGACAATCCGGCAATCCGATCTGCATCATGGTTCGGACTACACGCCCTGGGAGGGGTTTGAGGTGACCGGCTGGTCGGTCACGACCATTGCCCGCGGGCGGGTGGTTGCGGACAATGGAAAGATCGTCGGAGAGAAGGGTGCAGGGGAGGTGCTCAGCCGTGGTACTTCTAGCCTGATCTGAGGGGCTGTCTCGCAACGCAGTTATAGTTCCGCTGCGCGACCTCGGTGGATACGCGCCGGACGTGTCGATGCAGGCGCAGATCGTCAACCTGCTGCTCGACCTGCAGGACCGGCTTGAGCTACCTGTTCATCGCGCACGATCTCGCCGTGGTGCGCGCGGTCTCGACCCGCGTCGCAGTGATGTATGCCGGCTCGGTTGTCGAGATCGCGCCGAAGGCGCAAATTTATGCTGATCCACAGCATCCCTATTCGCGCGCGCTGCTCGATGCCGTGCCGCGCGTCGATCCGGATTTTGTCCGGCATCCAGTGGTGGCCGGCGAGGTGCCGAGCCTGCTCGATCCGCCGACCGGCTGCTCTTTCCACCCGCGCTGCCCGTTCACGATGGAGCGATGCCGCATTGAACCGCCGTTGCTGAAAGAATCCGGCCCCGGTCGCCGGTTGGCCTGCCATCTCCCCTCGACGTGAAGACGTGGACCGAAGAACCTGGTCCACGTCCCGCCGCTACCTGCCTGCGCTGCTCGCAACGATCGAGGAAGACGAGGTGACGAGCTTGCTCAGCGCAAGATAGACCAGGCCCGAGACTCCGATGCCGAACAGCCAGCTCAGATCGGCGCCGCCGAGCAGATTGGTCGAGATCGGTCCCTGGAGCGCGCCGACCAGACCGTCTTCCACCGACCAGCCGGCCACGAGACCCGCGAGGAACGCGATCATGCCGGCCCAGTTGATGTCGCCATAGACGCTGGTCTCCGGTGACCGATAGAGCTCGGGAACATCGATCTTGCCCTTCCGCTTGAGGAAGAAGTCCGCGAGCACCACGCCGGCCCACGGGCTCATCCATAGCAACAGGCTGATCATCCAGTTGTCGAACGCCTTGGCGAAGGACGGCGCGAAGATGAAATACAGCGTGACCAGATAGCCGGCGATGCCGACGATCACGGTGAGCCAGAAGCGCGAGAGCTTGAGCCCCGCGCTCAGCGCCGCCAGTGTCGCCGAGTAGACGTTGAGGATGTTGGTCGCGATCGGGCCGTGCAGCACCATCAAGAGGACCAGGATGCTGACCGGCCCTCCGAACACCGCGCTGACCATCTTGGCGGGATCGGTGTCGAGCGTCGTCGAGGCGATGGTTGCGCCGAGAATGCCGAGCCAGACCGTCGGCACGAACATGCCGATATAGCTGTACCAGAACACGGACTTCGAAGGCACGCTACGCGGCACGAAGCGTGAATAGTCGGACGCCCAGGTGACCCAGGAAATGCCCCAGCCGACGCCTATCGCCGTCGTCAGCAGCGTCAGCATCGCAAGATGGGCGCCCGGCGGCAGCGAGGACGTCAGTCCCCAATTGACGACGCCGGGACGGGTCCACGCCAAAATGCTCATCAGCACCATGATGGCGATAGTCGGCGGTACCGTGTATTTCTCGAAGGTGCGGATCGCGTAGAAACCATAGACCCCGATTAGGACCTGCGCCGCCATCACCAGCGTGATGATGACGATCTCGATCAGCCAAGTATCGGCAACGCCAAACTGGCTGAGGATGCCGACCGAAACCTTGACCGGGAAGTAGGTGTTCACGCCGATCCAGCCCAGCGTCATCAGGAACATCAGGATGCTCGGCAGGTAGGCGCCGCGGACGCCGAATGCGGATCGGCTCAGCACCATCTGATTGACGCCGGTCTTATGCCCCATCACCGTGAAGGCCGCAAAGATCGCGCAGCCGACGATGTTGCCGAGCACGATGACCGCGATCGTCTCCATCAGGCCGAGCTTGAGGATGATGCCGAGCGCACCGAGCGCCCAGTTGACCGGCGCGATGTTGGCGCCGGCCCAGATCCACATCTGCTGCGGCCCGGTCGAGTCCCGGTCCGCGTCGGGAATTGGCTCGATGCTGTGAATATCAGCGCGAAGTTCGGAATCCGTCATGACATCCCCCAATACGAAGCACGCTTCGCATCATCGCAGCATAATTCGTGCCATTACGCGCGGGGTGGCCTGGGGACGGCTCGTGCGGCGAGGGGATGCAAGCTGCGTTGCGCCGGATTGCTACTGAATTTTCAAGCGCGATCCGGCATCACATCTGCATTTGCCGAGACCATCTGCTTGCAGGTCGGCCGCGAGCGCGGGGCTTGGGGGCATGGCGCTGGCGAGCAGCGGTCCGATGATAAATTGGGCAGCCCAACTCAAAAGTGCAGCAGCCGCGGCTAATCAAATAGGGCAGTGGCGCTGTCGCGAGCGGGGTTGCCGGCGACGATGCGCTGCATCATCTCGATGAACAGCGCTTGTTCCTGCTCGCTCAGATCGCCGAGCGTCGCACGGTGCGCTCTTCGTGCCGCGCCCTCGATTTTGACGAGCAGGGCGGCGCCCGCCGGCGTCAAACGGCACAAGCGCGCCCGTCGATCGTCCTTGTTGACGGCGCGTTCCACGAGATTTCGTGCGGCGAGCCGCTTCAGTGCGCCGGTAGTTGTGGTCCGATCGAGAGCGATATCGGCCGCCAAAGTGGTCTGATCGGCCGTTTCACGCACCGCCAGCGCAGAGAGCAGGCTGTATTGCAATGGCGTGACCTCGAACGCGCCGCATGCGTCCTGAAACAGCGCAACGTGAATCTGGTGCAGGCGCCGGATCAGATAGCCGGGTCGTTGGGACAAGGGCCAGGGGCGGTGCTTGCCCCCGCTGCGACGTTTCTTTGCTTGCCGCAATGCACGCTCTCCCAACCCTGAACCCCGTCGCGCTTAGCTCGATTCGAGTGCGCTGGCCACCGTCGGATCATGGCACGAAGCTTGCCTTTGTAAAATACGAAGCATGCTTCGTAATTCGCGAGGGCAATCGCCTGCGCGGAATAGAGGAGAGCGCCATGTCCGTCACCGTCAGCTCCGTCACTGCCAGCTTCGATCTTCTGCTGCGAGGCGGTCGCGTGATCTGTCCGGCGTCCGGCGTGGACGGCATCAGGGACGTCGCGATCCGCAACGGCAAGATCGCGGCGGTCGCGCCGGACATCCTGCCGACCAGCGCCAGGGAGGTGGTCGACGTCGGCGGCAAGCTGGTGCTGCCCGGATTGATCGACACCCATGCGCATGTCTATCAATACGTCTCCGGCCGCTTCGGCATGAATGCCGACATGGTCGGCGTGCAGTCGGGCGTGACCACGGTGATCGACCAGGGCGGTCCGTCCTGCATGACGCTGCCCGGCTTTCGTCATTTCATCGCGGAGCCTTCCAGCTCGCGCGTCTATGCCTTTCTTTCCGCTTATCTCGTCGGCGGGCTTGAAGGGCATTTCTATCCGCAGCTCTATAGCCCCGACGGCGTTGACATCGACGCGACCGTCAAGTCGGCGACGGCCAATCTCGACATCGTGCGCGGCATCAAGGCCCATGCCGAGATCGGCGGCTTCGCGCGCTGGGGCATTCGCGTCATCGAGATGGCGGCGGAGATCGGCAAGCGCGCCGATCTGCCGGTCTATGTGCATTTCGGCCAGCTCTGGGGCCTGCCCGAAAGCGGCGCCAATGGCGAAGATGCCGACACGATCCTGACCCGCGTCATCCCGCTTCTGCGTGAAGGCGACATTCTCGCGCATCCCTTCACGCGCCATCCCGGCGGCTTCGTCAACCGCGAAGGCGAGGTGCATCCGGTCATCCAGGCGGCGCTCGACCGCGGCCTGAAGGTCGATGTCGGTCATGGCAGCCATTTCTCGTACCGGCTCGCGAAGAAGGCGATCGCTGCCGGCATCATTCCGACCACGCTGGGAGCCGACATCCACGGCTACAACACCCACGTGCCCGCGCCGGCCGGGACGCCCGACCAGCACGAGGACGAGGAGAACCATCCCTTCGCGGGACAGGCCAAGTTCAGTCTGGTGCAGGCGATGAGCTCGATGATGGCGCTCGGCCTGTCGCTGGAGCAGGTGGTGCCTATGGTCACCTCCAATCCGGCCAAAATGCTCGGCCGCAGCGAGGAGATCGGCGCTCTCAAGGTCGGCATGGACGCCGACGTCTCCGTGCTCGCGGAGAAGAGCGGCCGCTTCGTCCTCAAGGACAATGAGAAGAACGAGGTGATCGCCGAGCGCCTGCTTCAGCCGGCGTTCTGCTTGCGCGCCGGCACGCGCTTTGACGCGGTCGCGCCGATCCTGCCGCAGGCCGTCGCGGCATAGGCCGCGCGGTGATGGAGAACGCCGAGTTGCGCAACGAGCGAGAGTTTCCTTCTGGCAAGTCCGGACAGGGCGTGGGAGCACGGCTGCCGCGGAAGGAGGACGACCGGCTGATGCGCGGCCGCGGCCAGTTTGTCGCCGATATTCGCCTTGCCGGCCTTCAGGACGTCGCGTTCGTGCGCAGCCCGCTGGCGCATGCGCGGATCCGCGGCATCCATGTGCCCGAGCGCTATCGCGGCAGCGTGTTCACGGCAGACGATCTTGTCGGCATCAAACCGATCCGCGCGGTCTCGGGCCTTCCGGGCTTCAAGATTTCGGAGCAGCCGGTGCTGGCCACCGGAAAGGTGCGCCAGGTCGGCGAGCTCGTCGCGATGTGTCTCGCACCGACGCGCGCCGAGGCGGAGGACATCGCGGCGTCCGTGACGCTCGATCTGGAGGAGCTGCCCGCAATCTACGACATGCTGAAGGCACGCGAGCCCGGCTCGGCGCTGGTGCACGAGCATTGGGGCGACAACGTCTTCCTTGAGACCAATTACGAGGTCGACATCTCCGCGGCGCTCGACGCGCCGATCAAGGTGACGCGCGAGATCTCGACCGCGCGGCAGTGCATGTCTCCGCTGGAAGGCCGTGGCGTGGTCGCGACGTTCGATCGCAGGCTCGATCAGCTCACGCTGCACTCCGCGGCCCAGATGCCGCACATCACGCGCAGCGGGCTTGCCGAATGTCTCGGCATGGAAGAGGGGCAGATCCGTGTCATCTCGCCCGATGTCGGCGGTGGCTTCGGCCACAAGGGAATCCTGTTGCCTGAAGAGGTCTGCCTGTCCTGGCTGACCATGAGCTGCGGCCATCCCGTGCGCTGGACCGAGGACCGCCGCGAGCATCTGGTCGCCAGCTCCAATTGCCGCGAGCACCATTACAAGATCACGGTCTATGCCGACCGCGACGGGACGTTGCGCGGCATCGATTGCGAAGCGACCGTGGATTCCGGTGCCTACTCATCCTATCCGTTCTCGGCGTGTCTCGAAGCAGCGCAGGTCGCGAGCATCCTGCCGGGTCCGTATCAGATGCCGGCCTATCGTTGCCGCACCTTTTCGGTCGCCACCAACAAATGTCCGATCCTGCCCTATCGGGGCGTGGCGCGCACCGGCGTCTGCTTTGCGCTGGAATTGATGCTCGACCTTGTCGCGGTCGAGGCCGGGCTCGAGCCCGGCGAGGTGCGGCTGCGCAATCTGGTGCAGCCGGAGCAGATGCCGTTCGACAACATCACCAAGAAGCATTTTGACAGTGGCGATTATCCGCAAGCCATGCGGCGCGCGCTGGCGGCGATCGACGTGGACGCCATTCGCGCCAAGCAAAGTCAGGGCGGGGCTGACGGCCGCCGCATCGGCGTCGGCGTCTCCATCTATTGCGAGCAAGCCGCGCACGGCACGTCGGTCTATTCCGGCTGGGGGATCCCGATGGTGCCGGGCCACGAACAGGCATCGGCGCGGTTGACGCCGGACGGCGGCCTCGAATTGCGCGTCGGTGTGCATTCACACGGGCAGGGCATGGAGACGACGCTCGCCCAGGTCGCGCATGAGATGCTCGGCATCGACGTCGCAAAGATCCGCATCATCCTCGGCGACACCGCGATGACGCCCTATTCGACCGGCACCTGGGGCTCGCGCTCGATGGTCATGGCGGGCGGCGCGGTGGCGACCGCCTGCCGCGAGCTCGGCGAACGTGCGAGGCGCATCGGCGCCAAATTGTTGCAGCACGATCCGGCCTCCGTCGTGTTGCAGAATGGCGAGGTGTGCGGCGTCAACGGCAGCGTCAGCCTCAGGACGATCGCGCACACCTGGTATCGCCGCCCGCAGGATCTGCCGGCCGACGTCGATCCCGGCGGGCTGGAAGTGACTCTGGGCTACAAGCCGGTCCGTGACAGCGGGACCTTCAGCTACGCCGCGCATGCGGCTGTCGTCGCGGTCGATCCTGATGTCGGCGAGGTCGAGATCCTCGACTACGTGATCGTCGAGGACGGCGGCGTCCTGGTCAACCCGATGGTCGTCGACGGCCAGATCTATGGCGGCCTCGCCCAGGGGATCGGTACCGCGCTCTATGAGGAAATGCCGTTCGATACGTCGGGACAGCCGCTGGCGACGACGCTGGCCGACTATCTGCTCCCCGGTGCGACCGAGGTTCCGGCGGCCCGTCTCGATCACATGGAGACGCCGTCGCCCTATACGCAGTTTGGCGTCAAGGGCATCGGCGAGGGCGGTGCCATCGCGCCGCCCGCCGCGATTGTCAACGCCGTCAACGACGCGTTGCGGCCGCTCGGTGTCGAGCTGATGCAATCGCCGATCACGCCGCATCGAATCGTCGCGGCCGTGCTCGCTGCTCGCGCTGTCGGAAGGAGCGCGGCATGAAGCCTGCGCCTTTCGGCTATGAACGCCCGCGCGATCTCGACTCGGCGCTGTCGATGCTCGCCACGGCCAGTGGATCTGCGAAGATCATCGCCGGCGGCCAATCGCTCGGGCCGATGCTCAATCTGCGGCTGCTGCAGCCGGAGCTGCTGGTCGACATCTCCGGCCTCGCCGAGCTCAAATGTGCTGAGCTTTCCGGCGGCGAACTCGTGCTCGGCGCGCTGGTCACGCATGCCGATATCGAGGACGGACGCACAGCTGACGTGACACGCGGCGCTATTCGGGCTGTCGCGGCCAACATCGCCTATCGCGCGGTGCGCAACCGCGGCACGATCGGCGGCTCGCTCAGCCATGCTGATCCCGCCGCGGACTGGATTTCGGCGCTTGCCGCCCTGGGCGCGCGGGTCACGCTGCGCAGACTTGCCGGTGTGCGCATGATGGCTGTCGAGGCGTTTGTCGTCGGTGCTCTGGAATCGGCGCTCCACACCGGCGAAATCGTCGAGGCGATCCACGTGCCGGCGCGCGCGGCGTCGGCGCATTGGGGCTACGCCAAGAGCTGCCGGAAGACCGGCGAGTTCGCCCATGCTATCGGCGCGGTGCTGGTCGATCCGGCGGTCGCCGCGGCCCGCGTCGTGATCGGTGCGATCGACGCGGCGCCGATCGTCGTGACCGATGCCGCGGAGCTGTTCGGTGGGCGGATCGCGGCCGACTACAAGCAGCGTTTCGACGCCCGCGTCGCCGACGCAGTTCTCGCAAGGGCCGGCATCGACGACGCCACGCAACGCCACATCCATGTCAGCGTGTTGAAACGCGCCGTCCAGGAGGCCGCGGCATGACCACGATCGCGCTTCAGGTCAATCGCCGCGCGGTGGAAGTCTCGGCCGAGCCGCGCACCAGCCTTGCCGATTTCGTGCGCGACAAGCTCGACCTGACCGGCACACATCTCGGCTGCGAGCACGGTGTCTGCGGCGCTTGCACCGTGCTGCTCGACGGCGTGCCGGCGCGCTCCTGCATCACCTATGCGGTGGCCTGCGAGGGCGCCGATATCACCACCATCGAAGGTCTCGACGAGGACGAGGTCACGACAGAGCTGCGCGCCGCCTTCACCCGCGAGCATGCCTTGCAGTGCGGCTATTGCACCCCGGGGATGCTGGTCTCCGCGCGCGACCTGGTGCTGCGCTTACCCGATGCCGACGAGCGCCAGATCCGCGTTGGCCTCTCCGGCAATCTCTGCCGCTGCACCGGTTATGTCGGCATCGTGCGGGCGGTGCAGTCGGTGATCGAGGCCCGGCGCGGGCGCGACATCGCCCCGCTTGCCGATGGCGGTCGAACCAGTCTTGGTCCCACCGGATCGGGGCGGAGCGCGCCCGGTCGAAACGAGCCGGCTGTGCGTCAAGCGTTAGCGCCGGCATCAGAGAGCGCCGCACCGGGCAGAATCCCGGACTTCACCCCGGCGACCGTTCTCGACCAGCGGTTCACCTTGCCGCATGCGCCGGCAAAGGTCTTCGCGATGTTCGACGATATCGCCGATATCGCAGCCTGCCTTCCCGGCGCATCGCTCACGGCGCCGCCAAGGCCCGAACGCGTCGAAGGCGTGATCCGCGTCAGGCTCGGGCCGATCGCGGCGGCCTTCGTGGGGGCCGCGCGCGTCGAGCGCGATCCCGCAACGCTCTCCGGCCGCATCGTCGGCATCGGCACCGACCAGCGCGGCCATTCGGCGACGCAAGGTGAAATCCGCTATCGCCTGCTGTCGATCGATGACGGCGCGGCGACCACCGTCGAGCTGTCGATCGGCTATACGCTTACGGGAATGCTGGCCCAGGTCGGCCGTCCCGGCCTGGTGCGGGATCTCGCAAAGCGCCTGGTTGCTGAATTCGCGGGAAATCTCGACCGCCACATGTCCGGCGCACCGTCGGGGCAGGCGGCCTCGGCGGAGCTCAGCTTCTGGTCGATTGCATCAGATGTTTTGCGCGACCGGCTCGGGCGCTTCATTGGCCGCGTCTTCACCGAAAAAGGTGGAGTGGAATAACCGGCGCGTTCGCGCCGCAGAGTGACGAAGGCTGAACTACCAGACATCAACAGCGTGGGATTTGGAGAGACAACATGACACGAGCACTCGGACTGGTTCCGGCCATCGCGCTGGCGACGGCCTTGTTCGGCGGCGCTGCAGGGGCGCAGACCATCAAGATCGGCGTCAACGAGCCGCTCACCGGCGCGTTCGCGGCGTCAGGCACCTACGTCGTCAACGGCGCCAAGATCGCCGCCGACGAGATCAACGCCAAGGGCGGCATCCTGGGCAAGAAGATCGAGCTCGTGATCGAGGACAACAAGAGCAACCCGACCGAGGCGGCCGCCGTTGCCGAGAAGCTCATCACCAGCGACAAGGTGCCGGTCCTGATGGGCGCCTGGGGCTCGAGCCTGACGCTCGCCGTGATGCCGAAGCTGATGGAATATGAAACGCCGATGGTGGTGGAGACCTCGTCCTCGGGCAAGATCACGACGACAGGCAATCCCTTCATCTTCCGTATCTCGCCCCCGTCGGCGGTCGAGGCCGCGGCGTTCAAGGGCATCGTCGACAAGCTCGCATTGAAGAAGGTCGACTTCCTGGTCATCAACAACGACTGGGGCCGCGGCACGGCTGAGGACTTCAGCAAGATGATGAAGGACAAGGGGATCAGTATCGGTCTGGTCGAAACCATGGACCAGGGCGCGCAGGACATGAGCGCCCAGCTCTCCAAGATCAAGAGCTCGGATTCCGAGACGATCATCGTCACGACCGCGGTCGACCAGCTCACGCTGATCTTCAAGCAGGCCGCCGCACTGGGCCTGAAGAAGCGCATCATCACCACCGGTGGCTCGCAGAACCCCGACCAGATCATCGCCCAGGCGGGAGCAGCCGCCAACGGTACCATGCATCTGACGACCTTTCTGCCGTGGTTCCCCGACAAGACGCCGAACCCCGAAGCGACCAACTATTTCATCTCGGAATGGAAGAAGCGCGGCTTCGAGTTCGCCGGCTGTACCGAAAGCTTCCGCGGTTATGACGGCATCCGCACCGCGGCGGCCGCGATCGAGAAGGCGGGCAAAGCCGAGCCGGCTGCGATCAAGGCCGCGCTCTGGGACATCAACATCAAGGGGCTCAACGGCGACATCGTGTTCCGCAAGTCCGGCCCCGAGGGCAAGGAGAGCGGGCAGAGCCAGCCGAACGTCTATCTCATCGAGATCAATGAAGGCAAGGTCGAGATGAAGACGCTCTAGTGTCGGCCAGTCACAGGCGAGGGCGGCACATCGCCACTCTCGCCTTACTACGCAGGGCTATCGCATATGAAGAAAAACGTGGCGGGCAGCTTGCCTGCGGCCCATCCTTCGAGACGCCCGCCTACGGCGGGCCCTCAGGATGAGGGCGCGTTTTGCGGCGAGATATTAGACCCTCATGGTGAGGAGCCCGCCAAAGCGGGCGTCTCGAACCATGCAGGCCGAGCTCATCCGGCAGCCTTCCGCTGTCATATGCGCGATAGCCCTACCTTACTACGAGTCATTCGGGAACGGCTTTGAGCGAGTTTCTCCAGCATCTGGTCAACATGCTCGTGCTCGGCGGCACCTATGCCTTGCTGGGCATCGGGCTCACGTTGATCTTCGGCATCATGAACGTCGTGAACTTCACGCATGGCGTGCTCTACACGTTCGGCGCCTACGTCATGTTCATCGTGGTGCAGCAGATCGGGCTGAATTTCTTCCTGGCGCTGCCCGTGGCCGTGCTGGCCGGATGGCTGTTGGGTGCGGCTATCGAGCTGACATTGCTGCGGCCCCTGCGCGGCTCCGACATCGACACCACGATGCTGGTCATGATCGGCGCCTGGATCGCGATGCAGTCCGGCACGCTCTGGATCTGGGGCGGCGTCGCCAAATCGGTGGCAACGCCGTTTCCCGAGGCGCCGCTGGTGGTCGGACCGGTGTCGGTGTCCTGGTTGCGCCTGTTCGTTCTTGCTGCCGCGGCACTGCTGATCCTGGTGACGTATTTGCTGATCAACAAGACGAGCCTCGGCCGCGCGATGCGAGCGACGTTCCAGGACCACGACACGGCCTCGCTGATGGGCGTCAACGTCGACATGATCTACACCTCGACCTTCGCGATCGGCTCCAGCCTTGCCGCCGCCGCGGGCGCTCTGCTCGGGCCGGTCTACGTGATCTTCCCGCAAATGGGCGATCTCGCCGCCGTCAAGGCCTTCGCCATCGTCATTCTTGGCGGTCTCGGCAACATCACGGGCGCGGTGATCGGCGGCTTCATCCTGGCGCTCGCCGAGGAGCTTGGCGCTGGCTACGTTTCGTCCGGCTATCGCGATGCGATGGGCTTTGTAATCATCATCGCGGTGCTGATCTTCAAGCCGACCGGTCTGTTTGCGCGCGCGGAGCGCGTCGGATGAAGGCGATCACGACCATCCTTGCGGTCGCAGTGCTGGCCTCGGTGCCGCTCTGGCTGCGCGATCCTTATCTGCTCAACGCGCTGATCACGACTGGAATCTTCGTCATCGGCGCGATGAGCCTCAATCTGCTGCTTGGCTTCACCGGCCAGCTCAGCCTCGGTCACATCGCCTTCTTCGGCATCGGCGCCTATGTCAGCGCGCTGACATCGCTCGGCTTCGACATTGGCTTGCCCGGCGGCGTGCGCCTGGTCCATGAGCCCTGGCCGCCGATCGTGGGGCTGGTGCTCGCGATCCTCGTTGCCGGACTATGCGGCTATTTCGTCGGACAATTGTCATTCCGGGTCCGCGGGGCCTATTTCGTCATCGTGACGATTTCCTTTGCCGAGGTAGTCCGGTTGGTCGCGCTGAACTGGGTCGAGCTGACGCAAGGTCCGCTGGCGCTCACCAACATTCCCTCCATTGCGCTGCTCTTGCCTGGTTTCGGCGAGCTGACGCTGCGCACCAAGGTGCAAAACTACTACCTCGTGCTGGTCGTGGCTCTCATCGCCTATCTCCTGATCGCGCGCCTCGTTCATTCCCATTTCGGCCGTGCCATGCGCGGGCTGATGGAGAACGAAACGCTCGCCGTCTCCGTCGGCATCGACGTGACCAAGACGCTGACGCTCGCGGCGGTAATCTCGGCCGCGATTGCGGGCGCGGCCGGCAGCCTCTACGCGCACTACATCCGGATCATCGATCCTGAAGTGTTTGCCTTCATCAACACTGTTACCATGGTGATCATGGTCATCACCGGCGGCAAGGGGTCACTGGCTGGGCCCGTCGTCGGTGGCCTGATCTTCGGTCTACTGCCGGTCGCACTGCGTCCGATCATGGCGCCGGAGGCGCAGTGGATCGCCTATGGCGGCGTGCTCATGGCCATCCTGTTCGTGCTGCCGCGCGGCATCGTGCCCTCGCTCGCGCAGCGATTGGCGAGGAGACGGAGCAGGGCGGCGGCACTGGCGCCGGTGGCTCTCACTGAAACCGGCGCCAAGGAGCCGGCGTGATGGCGGCGCGCAGCATCGCCATGGCGATCGATCAGGTGGCGGTCCGTTTTGGCGGGCTGGTCGCGATCTCCGACATGAGCTTCACCGTGGGAGAAGGTGAGATCGTCAGCCTGATCGGGCCGAACGGTGCCGGCAAGACGACTGCCTTCAATGTGATGACCGGCTTTCTGGCGCCGAGTGCAGGTCGCGTCACTTATCGCAGCACAACGCTCACCGGATTGAAGCCGCACCAGATCGCGGACCTCGGCCTGATCCGCACCTTCCAGCGCACCTCCGTATTTCCCAATGACACCGTCCACGATAATCTCCTGATTGGACTGCATCGCCAGGGCAGGGTCCGGTTGCTCGACGCGATCCTGGGGATGCCAGGTGCGCGCGCCTCGGAACGCAAGCTGCGGCAGCGTGCAGGCGAACTGATCGAATGGGTCGGTCTCGAGCGCCGGGCCCATGATGCGGCCGGCTCGCTCTCCTACGGCGAGCAGCGTCTCGTCGGTGTCGCATTGGCGCTCGCGGCAGAGCCCTCGATGCTGCTGCTCGACGAGCCCGTCTCGGGCATGAATGCTTCGGAGACGCACCGGTTTGTCGAGCTCATCCGCAGCATCCGTGATCGTGGCATCACGATCCTGTTGGTCGAGCACGACATGCCGATGGTGATGACCGTCTCGGACCGCATCGTGGTCCTCAACTACGGCCGCATCATCGCTGAGGGAACTCCCAAAGTGATCCGCAACGATCCAGCGGTGATCGAGGCCTATCTCGGGCATGGAGCGGCACGTGCTTGAGATCCGCGACATGGTGTGCGGCTATGGCGGCGTCACCGCGCTACGCGGCATCTCGCTGGACGTGAAGGCCGGCCAGCTGGTTGCACTGATCGGCGCCAACGGCGCCGGCAAAAGCACGACGCTGCGCGCCATCTCGGGATTGGTGCCACCGCGCTCGGGCCAGCTGCGTTTCGAGGGTATCGACATCACCGGGGCCAGGCCGCCGCGTGTGCTGGCCAGCGGGATCGCGCATTGCCCGGAAGGGCGACGGGTGTTTCCGCACATGAGCGTCGAGGAAAATCTCGACATGGGGGCTTACCTCCGTCGTGGATCAGGCGAGATCGCGGCCGATCGCGATCGCATCTACACGGAATTTCCGCGGCTGGCCGAGCGTCGCCGGCAGGCGGCGGGCACGCTGTCCGGCGGCGAGCAGCAGATGCTCGCGATCGGACGGGCGCTGATGTCGCGGCCGCGGCTGATCATGTTCGACGAGCCCTCGCTCGGGCTCGCCCCCAACATCGTCGAGCGGACCTTTGCGATCATCCGCAGCATTCGCGATTCCGGCACCACGGTGCTGCTGGTCGAGCAGAACGCGTTCGCCGCGCTGGAGATGTGCGACCATGCCTATCTGCTCGAGAATGGCCGCATCGCGCTGTCCGGGACCGGCACTGAGCTGATCGAGGACGAGCATGTGCGTAAGGCCTATCTCGGTGGATGAGCCGGCCGTCCGCCCGGAAGGGTCCGGGTGGATTCCGGTCTGTGACCTCAGCCGGCTGAAGGCAGAGACAATCGTCCGCGTCGCCGGGCTCAATCTGCTCGTGATCTGGAACGAGGGCGATGTCGTTGCTTGCGACCGCGCCTGTCCTCACGAACAGGCGGATCTCGGCCTGGGACAGGTGGTGGCGGGGCGGCTGCTCTGCCCGCGCCATGCAGCATCGTTCGATTTGTGCGACGGACAAATCTCTGCGGGCTGGCCAAGTCCGCCGTTGCAGCTCTATCCGGTGCAGGTCAGGGGAGAGCGGGTCTGGATCGAAGCGCAGGAGCGACGACCGGGGCGATGATGACATCATGCCCCTGTTTTGCCCGACGTGTCAAAGGCACCGACGGCGTGGAGCTGTCCTCAGAAAGCCGATGGGCCTTCGAAAATCTGCCTTTGGAAACAAAGAGCCTTCTACTGTGCATGGGGTTGTTTTCGCGTTTTTAGTCCAGCAACCGGCGGGCAGCGTCGACCAGAATGCCGTCAGGACGACGCAGCGCCTCGAGGATGGTGAAATGGTCGGCGCCTGCGACCGGAATGAGCTTGCCGGGCGCCTGCGCGGCCGCACGTCTCTCGTGAAAATTGATTGAATCGCAGACCAGTGCCGGGAGCTCCCTGCTGCCATAGGCGATATCGAGTCGCTTGTGCGTTGAGGGCAGGCGAAGCGGCGAAAGCCTGGCAATCTCTTCATCGGTGAGCTTCAGCGCTTTGTTGAGCCCGGTATCGCGGATCGGCGCGAGATCGTAGACGCCGGAGATCGCCAATCCCGCAAGGACGCGTGGGTGGTCCAGTGCCATCGCAACGAGGTGGGCGCCTGCAGACCAGCCCGACAGAACGACCGGCCCCGCGACGCCGTGGGATGCGCCATGTGCGGCAAGCCAGTCGAGTGCACGCGAAATTTCAGCGACGATGTCGGTCAGGGAAACTTCCGGTGCCAGCGAATAGCCGGGAATGGCGACCGACCAACCATGCGCGGCGACGCCTTCGGCCAGCATGGCAAACAGCTCGCGCGAGTTGCGCTGCCAATAGCCGCCATGCAGGAACACCAAACAGGGCGCATCGGGCCTCGCGGCCGGGTAGAGGTCGATCTTGTTGTTTGCCCGCTCGCCGTAAGGCAGATCGAGGTGGGATTTCAACGCGTCCCGCAGCCGCGCTGATGCTTCGTTTCGTTCAGCAATCAAGGCTGGGCTGTTCTTGACAGCCGTGTTGTTGTCATACGCAGCGTCGCGTTCGACTTGGGAAAGCTCTGACCAGTTCGTGCGAGGATCGAGGAATCGATGTGTCAAACGGATGTCATCAACCATGGAGTCTCCGGACCGGTACTCGGCGGCTTGATCCGTCGGCTCGTCCAATTCGAGCAGGCCGTTCACAGCCTATTGAGGTGTTGGACCATCCGCGCCAAATATGGATCCAGATATTTCAAGTTACAGCACGTGTGGCCGACAGCGCTCTCTCCTGCCTGCCATAAATCTCGTTCCAGTTGAACATCAATTGCGTTCGGGCGAAGGATATGCGCATCGCACCGAACGGTCAGGCAGGGAATACAGAACGTGTGCACTGGGAGATCAAGAAAAATCTGTCGACCAGCAAGCATGAGCAGGCAGAGCCTTTCTCGTCCCATGCTTTAAAGCATCAGCTCAACGCGTGACCGGCCAATCCGTAGACCCACGGCTCGTTTTCCTTCCGGTTCAGGAATTGCCGTCCCTTGGACATGGTTGTGACCGTCTCGCTTATCCCGAGGTGGCTCTGCTGAAGATAGTCGGCAAATAGCCCTGTCTGCTCTCGCGTATCGACGCGGGCGAACCGTCCCGTGAGTTCCTCGAGATGCACAGCCGTGAGATGGATCGCGTCACAATCATTGCTGGCTACGATTGGACCGATCACATGACCGCGCCCGAACTCGCGCTTCATGGAGTAGCCGACGGTCTCGCCGCCGCGGCTCAGAGCGCAGATTGACGCCCCTTCCGAAAGCAATCCAAGCAGCTTCTGGCGGTTTGATCCGAACGCGCGCTCATCCAGCGCTGCGATCTCCTCAACATTTTCGGCTGACAGCGACCTCAATTCACCGTCTAGAACTGGCGCCACTGGAAGGGGCGACACGACCGCTCCCTGCCACTGATAAACGACCGCTTCCTTTCTAAAGCCCAGCGAAACATAAAGATGGTAGGCAGCGTCGGTCGAGTTGAGGCTCAAATTCCGGTCACCACACCGCTCAAACACCTGATCCATGAGCCAGCGGCCGGTGCCTTGAGTTTGGGTGCGGGGCGATGTGATCACCAAGCCGATGGTGGCAAATTCGCGCCCGTGCGGGAACCACATCGCGCTGCCGAAAACGCGCCCGATGCCGTCGACAGCGACGATGCCCCGACCGGCGCGGCGCAGGAAATCCCAGTCCTTGGGTCGATGCGGCCAGCCAACTGCAATCGAGAGAGCGTGGAGCAGCTTCACGTCAACTTCGCGAATGTCCCGCGCGACCAATTCGAAGGATTTCAGCCGTACCGATCGTCCCATTTCAGCTCATCCGTTGCGTCGCGGAATGCCAAGCCTCTGGCATAACTTGCCTTTTGATCCCGCTGCAGCAATACGCCGCAGACTTGCTTTGCCGCAGTATCGCATGGAAACCCAGCAGGTTCGCCTGTTTGGGGGTGGGTCTTCGAAATCATCAGCCTTTAGCGCAACGCAATTCGGCAGGGAAAGCTCCTGCTTGTGATTACGCTGCCGATAGGCGAATTGCGCAGGCAGAGTGGGCCGTCATGAATGTTGCTGTCATGAATGCTGAGGAAATTCTTGCGAGGCTAATCGCATTTCCCAGCGTCGTCGGCACGCCAAACGAGGCAATTGTCAATTGGGTACGAGGGTACTGCCAGGCCGCCGGGGCCGAAGTTGCAATCATTCCTGGTCCTGAAGGCGATCGGTTCAACCTGTTTGTTACGATTGGGCCGCGCGAGGCCGGAGGGTACGTTCTTTCCGGACACATGGATGTCGTCCCGGCGAGCGAGCCGGAATGGAGCGGAGCCCCCTTTGTCCTGCGTCGTGATGGTGAAAGGCTTTATGGTCGCGGCGCCAGTGATATGAAGGGTTTCCTTGCGTGCGCGTTGGCTGCCCTGCCGCAGCTTGCGGCGATGAATTTGCGGCGGCCAATACATCTTGCATTCTCCTACGACGAGGAGGCGGGTTGCCGTGGTGTTCATCATCTGATCGCCGCGCTGCCAAACTTGTGTGAAAAGCCGCTCGGTGCGATTATCGGCGAGCCGAGCCGGATGCAGCCCGTGCAGGCCCACAAGGGCAAGGCGGCCGTGCGGCTCGAAGTGATCGGGCGGTCCGGCCATTCATCACGCCCTGATTTGGGTCTCAATGCAGTTCACGCAATGGCCAGCGTGGTCGCGCACGCTGTGGCTTACGGCGGATGCCTGACGGCTGGGCCGTTCGACGATAATTTCGTGCCTCCGTACTCTTCCTTGCAGATTGGCGTCATCAACGGCGGGCAGGCGGTCAACATAATTCCCGACCGCTGCTCTGCTGATATCGAGATCCGCGCTGTTCCGGGCGTTTCCCCATCGTCCTTGCTCGAGCCCCTCAGGACCCAGCTTCTCGCCCTCCGCAACAGCGGTTTTGAAGTGGCGTGGCATGAGTTGAGCGCCTATCCCGCACTTGCTCCTGTCAAGGGGAGTGAACTGACGGTCGTTCTGGTCGAGCTGACAGGAAAGAAGTCGCTTCCTGCCGTGAGCTACGGCACGGAGGCTGGGCTTTATCAGCAGGCAGGCATCGATGCGAACATTTGCGGTCCCGGCGATATCGGCCGCGCCCACCGTCCCGATGAATATATTGAGATCGGCGAACTCGCTGAGTGCCAAAGAATGATTGAGGCTCTCGGTGCGCGCCTTGCCGCGTAACACGAGTGGGGTGCATCGATGGCATTTCTTTTCAATTCCGATGCTGCCAGGGAGGCAGTCTTCCGCCAAGTCTTTGCGCGCGAACTCCCCGATCTGGAATTCTACCATTGCAGCGAATCTATCGACCCGGAAAAGGTACGGTACCTGCTGACCTGGAACGTGCCGGATGATGTCTCGCGTTTTCGCAATCTGGAAGTGGTTTTTTCCCTCGGTGCGGGAGTTGATCAGTTCGAGCCGGAGACTGTACCCGGCCATGTGAAGCTGGTGCGCATGGTCGAGGATGGCATCATACGCATGATGCAGGAATACGTCGTTCTTGGAGTGCTGACGCTCCATCGCGAGATGGTTGCATATCGGGAGCAGCAGAGAAGGGGCCTCTGGCAAGCTCTCGCAACGTCCCAGGCCGCTGATCGGCGTGTGGGCTTGTTGGGTCTTGGGACGCTGGCGCAAGCTGCAATCGAACGCCTGAGGCCGTTTCGATTTCCCCTTGCCGCGTGGAGCCGCAGCAAAAAAATGGTCGAGGGTGTTACCTGCTTTCATGGCGACGATCAGCTTGGCAATTTCCTGAGAGAAACGGATATTCTCGTCTGCCTTCTGCCCCTGACGGAGCAAACAAGCGGCATCCTGAACGCAAGGCTTTTCTCGCTTTTGCCTGTGGGCGCGAGGTTGCTGCACGTTGGTCGCGGCCCACAGCTTGACCAGGGCGCACTCATCGAGGCGCTCGACAGCGGTCGCCTGGCAGCAGTCATGCTCGACGTTACCGATCCCGAGCCGCTGCCGGAAAGCCATGCACTCTGGTCTCATCCGAAGGTGATCATAACGCCGCATATCGCGTCCGTAACGCAACCGCATACGGCAGCACAATCCGTCATAGAAAACATCCGGCGCCACCGCGCTGGAAGAAATCCGATCGGCCTCGTCGATCGAACACTCGGCTACTAACAGGAAAGATGCCATGTCACTTCTGATCACCATCGACACCAATCCGGACTTCGCACCAAAGAACGCCTTGCCTGCTCCGGAACGGCTCATTTCCGGCAATCCATCATTCAAGACCTGGGCGCAGGACGCTTCGAAGGGCGAGAAGTTGCTAACCGGCGTCTGGGAAGCAACGCCCGGCGAGACCCATTCCATCAAGGGCACCACCTACGAGTTCTGCCACATCATTTCGGGTCTTATCGAAATTGAGGAAAAGGATGGTGAGACGAAGACGTACCGCGCCGGCGACAGCTTTGTAATGAAGCCCGGCTTCGTCGGCATCTGGCGCACGATCGAGACCGTGCGAAAGATCTACGTCTGTGCTTATGACTGAGCCGAATGCTCAGGGCGGCTAAATTCTGGCTTGGCAGAACAATCGACTTTCAAAGTGGTGCCTGATCGGAGTCAACACCGTCAGGCAATTCATTCTCGATGAAAAATGCGGCGCGCCGTCCTGTATTGCTTGGATGAGACGGCTTTGCCTCGCCAATCGCAAATCCCAGAGCGTTCTCGTCCACGGGTAAGCAGCAATGGCGGGGTTGGGTCCGAAGCCAAAGGAACACATAGATGATTGCATTGAAGGACAGCGATCTGTTTCGTCAGCAAGCGCTGATCGGCGGCAGTTGGCGGGATGCGAGCGCAAAAGCCACCGTTAACGTCATTGATCCTGCCAGCCAGGACGCTCTCGGCACTATCCCCGACATGGGTCGCGACGAGACCAGGAAAGCCATCAACGCTGCGGCCGACGCTTTCAAGCGCTGGAAAAAGACTACGCATGCAGAGCGTGCGGCGCACTTGGAACGATGGTATGAGCTCATGCGGCAGCATGAGCAGGATCTGGCGCTCTTGCTGACTCTGGAGCAGGGCAAGCCCCTTGCTGAATCGCTCGGAGAAATCCGCTATGGGGCATCCTTCGTAAAATGGTTTGGGGAAGAGGCACGCAGGATCAATGGGTCGACCATCCCTTCGCCCACTGCCGATCGCCGCATTTTGGTGCTGAAAGAGCCGGTAGGCGTCTGTGGGGTCATCACCCCCTGGAATTTCCCAAACGCGATGATCACGCGCAAAGTGGCACCTGCGCTTGCTGCGGGCTGCACCGTGGTCATCAAGCCATCTGAATTTACGCCTTTCTCGGCTCTCGCGATCGGCGTTCTGGCGGAGCGAGCAGGAATTCCGGCGGGCGTCATTAATATCGTGACCGGCATGCCCGCGGAAATCGGCACGGAGCTGATGGCCAATGAAACGGTCCGCAAAATCTCGTTTACCGGATCGACCCGCGTAGGCGCGTTGCTGATGAAAGGCGCCGCCGACAACATCAAGAAGCTCAGCCTCGAGCTCGGCGGTAATGCACCATTCATCGTCTTCGACGACGCCGATCTCGACCGGGCCGTCGAGGGCGCGATTGCGTCGAAATTCCGCAATGGCGGACAGACCTGCGTCTGCTGCAATCGCATCCTCGTGCAATCCAGCATTTACGATGCTTTTGCAGAAAAACTCGCCAGCCGAGTTGCGAAAATGAAGGTCGGTGCCGGCACTGAGGAAGGCGTCGAAATCGGACCGATGATCAATGGCCCGGCGATAGAAAAGATCAAGCGGCACGTCACAGACGCCCTGGACAAAGGCGCGAGGATCATCTCGCAGAGTGAACGTATGCCGGAAGGTAGACAGTATGCCCGCCCCGTCGTGCTCGGCGAGGCAACGACTGAGATGCTCTTGGCCTCAGAAGAGACGTTCGGACCAGTCGCGCCGCTTTTCCGCTTCGAGACCGAGGACGAAGCGATCGCGATCGCGAACGGCACGCCCTTCGGCCTGGCTGCCTATTTCTATACGGAAAACCTCAAGCGCTCATGGCGCGTTGCCGAGGCGCTGGAATTCGGCATGGTAGGCCTGAACACCGGCCTGATCTCGACCGAGGTCGCGCCTTTCGGCGGTGTAAAACAATCGGGGCTGGGCCGTGAAGGATCTCAGCTCGGGATAGACGAATATCTCGAGATCAAAACGCTACATGTCGGCGGGCTGGAATAAGCGCCCCGCGAGCCCGCGTCCGCGCGACAAAATGGGATGATGCCTCAAGCTGAAGTAACGCAATTCTACGCGACGAGTAGCTTGAAACACAGGAAAGGGGGGCGGCTGAACCGCTCCCCCTTATTGTATAACTCATCCGTCTCTATTGAAGTTTTAAGCTCTGAAGTGCGCGAAAGGGCCCGAAAGGATACACATTCACGCCCTTTTTTGAAGAGGCTCCAAACCGACCGCCGCGGCGAGCCCGCCGATATCATCCACCTCCGTATACTCATAGAAGGGGTTCGCGGGCTCATGACCGCGGTTCACCCATACCTTGCTCTTGATACCTAGGTCGTAGGCGGTCATCAGGTCGTAGCGGAAGGAGGATGAGACGTGGGTGATGTCTTCCGGACCGCAGCCCAGCTTGTCAAACATGTATTCAAAGCCCTTCATGTGCGGCTTGTAGGCGCCGGTCTCCTCGGCCGTGATGACCATGTGAAAGGGCGCGCCGAGCTTTTCGACGTTCGACATGATGAGGTGCTTCATGGAGTTCGACAGGATGACCAGCGGTATCTCCCTGGCAACCTTGGCCAGGCCCGCCGGGACGTCGGCATGTGGACCCCATGTGTGGATCTCTTCATTAATGCGCTGGGCATCCTCCGGCCGAAATGCGACACCGTTGCGCTTGCACGCGCGCTCTACCGAATTATGCACGACCTCGAAGTACGGCTTCCACGCGCCAAGAACCTCGTCCAGGCGATAGGCAGCGAAATCCTTGATGAACCCTGCCATCGCCGCGGAGGAAAGCTGCGAGCCGTAGACTCTCCGCGCCGCACCGGCCATGTCGAAATTTGTCAGCGTGCCGTAGCAATCGAAGGTGATGTATTTCGGTCGGAACTTCGTCATGGCGTGGAATCCTCCAATCCTCTCGGCACTGCGCGCCGGTACGACAGGCATCATAGTGAGCGTGCCGTAAGATAAAGCGCCGCTTTCGCTGGAGCCGGAAGCAGATTGTGTCGTATCGGATCGAAGCTTTGGCAGACAGTTGCGCCAAGCACCTTTTCAGTTGAACGGCACAGCCACGCGGCGGACGCGCTCCGGTATAAGATGCGGCGTCGATCACCAACGAAAGTCAAAACTCCTTTGGTTCAGGTGCAGCTTGGGAGGAACTGCTGCCTTCGATGTCCTACTTTGCTTTTCGGGTTGATATGGAGGCAGAGATGTTGAGCAATTCGCTGATCGAGCTGGATCGTGCGCATCTGGTTCACCCGGTCTCGTCTTACCGCAGTCACGAGGCGTTGGGCGTGCGGGTGCTAAAATCAGCGAAGGGCGCGACGCTAACCGATGCCGCGGGACATCAATTGCTCGATGGGTTCGCTGGCCTGTGGTGCGTCAATGTCGGGTACGGACAGGATAGCATCGTTGAAGCTGCCACGCGGCAGTTGCGCGAGCTGCCTTATGCGACGGGATATTTCGGCCTGGGATCGGAGCCGGCCATTCGTCTGGCCGCCAGGCTGGCTGAATTGGCGCCTGGCGATCTGAACCATGTTTACTTTACGCTAGGTGGCTCCGATGCCGTCGACAGCACGATCCGATTTATTCGGTACTATTATCATGCCAAGGGTACGCCGCAGAAGGATCAGTTCATTTCCGTCGAGCATGGCTACCATGGATCGTCGACGGCAGGGTCCGGCTTGACCGCGATCCCCGCCTTTCATGCGGGCTTTGGGGTACCTTATAGCTGGCAGCACAAAATCCCGTCGCACTATGCCTATCGTAATCCCGTCGGTTCCCATCCCCAGGCTATCATTGCTGCGTCGGTCGCGGCCCTGCGAGCCAAGATCGCCGAAGTGGGCGTTGATCGCGTCGCCGCTTTTTATGTCGAGCCGATACAGGGGTCAGGAGGGGTCCTCGTTCCCCCGCCGTCTTGGCTGAAGGCCATGCACGCTGTTTGCAAGGAGCACGATATTCTGCTCGTTGCCGATGAGGTCATCACTGGCTTCGGCCGTGTCGGTCCGCTCTTCGCCTGTGAAGAGGATGACGTCGTGCCGGATCTCATGACCACGGCAAAAGGACTGACTTCGGGCTATGTGCCGATGGGAGCGGTTCTCATGTCCGACCGTGTCTACAACACGATTGCGGACGGTGCCGGGAAGACAGCTGTCGGCCACGGTTACACCTATTCCGCACATCCGGTCAGCGCGGCCGTCGGGCTCGCGTGCCTTGATCTTTACGAAAACGGCTTATTGGAAAACGGCCGGAAGGCCGGTCAGCGTCTGATGGAGGGCCTTCGCGCGCTTTCCGACCATCCGCTTGTCGGCGATGTCCGCGGTCGCGGCATGTTGGCCGCCATCGAGCTTGTCACCGACAAGAAGCGCAAGACACCCCTGCCGGCGGAAGCGGACGCGGCGCGCCGCATTTTCGACCGCGCATGGGACAACGGCCTCGTCATCCGCGCCTTTGCCCAGGGCGTGCTGGGTTACGCGCCGCCACTCTGCTGCACGGATGCGGACATCGACGGCATCATCGAACGGACACGGGCCACGCTCGACCAGACGCTCGAAGACAGGGACGTCCGCGCGGCGATGAAAGGATAATCACTGGCCTGCCGATCGGTGGCCAACAAAGCCTGAGCCGTAGCGCGGTCCGGTATCTGCCCGTGCCCCTCCTGAGGTGGAGGATTGTTCTTCAGCTATTGAATATGCTTTCTAGAGGCAGATGTGATTTCACGATTGGGGACTTCAGCACGACAAAACTGAAGTATTTGTCGATGCCAATGTCCATCTCGACCAGGCGCTCCATGACAGCCTGGTATTCGCTGATCCCTGCCGTGATGAACTTTACGAGATAATCGTACCCACCCGAAACGAGATGGCATTCGACGACCGAATCGATCTTTTCAATTGTCGTGAGAAAGCGCGCGAAATCGATCTGGCGATGATTTTTGAGCGTGATCTCGGTGAACACGGTCAGAGTTTGTCCGAGCTTGGAAGCGTCGATCTGGGCGGAATATCCGGTGATGAAGCCCTCCGTCTGGAGCCTCTTGACGCGCATCAGGCACGGGCTCGGGGAAAGGTTTATCAGCTCTGCGAGCTCGACGTTGGAAGTCCGCCCGTTCTTCTGCAGTTCGCATAAAATCCTGATGTCGATCTTATCGAGCTTCATAGCAATGCCATGAGATGGGAGCGATAGTGGCGTCAAGGCTTTGAGGTTTCAGCGTCATAGGCACTGTCATAGCACCAACCAGCATCCTTTCCCACCGGGCGGAGAGATTGCTTTTCAGAACTCGGCGACTTTGCCCCAGGCACCCGTTTTCAGCCGCTCCGGCCTGTATGGACGCGGGTCGACGATCGGCGCAGTACCGGTAATGATGTCGGCGATCAGGTGCCCAGCGCCGGGGCCAATCCCGAAGCCGTGGCCGCTGAACCCTGCCGCAAGGATGAAGCCTGGAATCGACTCAACTTCGCCGATTGCGGGAATGCCATCCGGTGTGCTGTCGATGTAGCCGGCCCAGACGTTCGAGATTGCGGCACGCCGGAGCTCCGGCAGCAATTCGCAAGCTCGTTGATGTGTCAGCCGAATCTGCCGCATGTCGGGACGGGGATTAAGTGTCCGGTTCAGCTCCATCGGGGTCACCTCACCGAGCGCCCATTTCGCCAGGGATTCGTGACCTTGGCGCATGCCTTCGAATGCTCCAGGGGCGAGACTGCGCCACCGGCGAGCAAACATCGGCACGAATTCGCGGGCGAACCTGAATTGCTGCGGCGTTGGATCGACTCGCGCGCGCCCGCTTATTGCCAGCGTGTACCCGCCGCTGCTACGCCTCGTAAGCGAGACGAGCGCTGTGTGCAGGGCATCGGGCAGGCCAGCCGCGCCAGGAGCCACGGCGAGAATGGACTGGCGTACGGACGCCTGCGGGAAACGAATTCCAAGCTGGTTGCAGAACGAAGAAGCCCACGCGCCTCCTGCCATAACCGCCGTCTTCGTCCGGATCGTGCCCGCTTCAGTCACCACTCCGTTGACCCGGCCGGCATTGAGTTCGATGCCGCGAGCCGCGCAATGCTGGTGCACCGTGCCACCCGCCGCCATGATCGCACGCGCGGCAACTGGCACGGCTTTTGAAGGATCTGCCGTTCCGTCGGTTGGAGAAAAGACTCCGCCTTTCCACTTGCGGCCCGTCGCCTTGCCTCTCTCGCTTGCTTCTTCCGCGCTCAACATGTGCGTCGTAACGCCAACGGTCCTGGCGAAGTCTCGCCACTTTGCCCAGCCCGCCAGCTCATTTTCGTCGTTCGACAAATACAGAAGGCCGCAGCGGCGGAAACCGGTATCTTCTCCGGTCTCCTGGGCAACTCTCTCCCAGAGATCGAGGCTGTTGGTTGCAATCGGCAACTCGCGCGCATCGCGGTTCTGTTGCCGGCACCATCCCCAGTTGCGGCTGGACTGCTCTGCGCCAACACGGCCCTTTTCCAGCAAGGCGACCTTAACGCCGCGACGGGCGAGGTAGTAGCTCGTGAACACGCCCACCACTCCGCCACCGATGACGACGACGTCTGCCTCTTGAGGCAGCGATGGACTGGATTCGATATGCATGAGCGGCGCGCTCATTGGCGGGGACTCCTGGCGTTTGATCCATCGTAGCGGAGAATTCGCGGCAGGTGCCCTGTGGGAATTTGTGATTAGACGGAATATCCTGCGGTTTTCCGCCTTCTGTTCAAGCTATTGTTGCGCGCCCACTTCATTCGCCAAAGGCACCAGGGCCTTAAGTTTCGAGCGCGTGGGGGCTAGACGTGCCATGCACAGCGATAGTGCGTTTGTGCGCAAGAGGCAGGCCGCCTGAGAGTTCACGTTCGCGACGGCAATCTTGATCTGATCCATTTCCGGAAGTTGGTCTTGGACGTTTGGCGGCGCAGCCTGAAATGCCAAATCGCACTTTGTTTTCAGAACTTCCTGCTGCTCATATGGCGCGTTTCGGCGACTCCGGGGTGATTGAAGCAGTCAAACTCGCGAATGTCGGGTCAATGTCGATCAACGGCAGAAGTTCTAGAGGGAAGCTGGATGAATCCTGTCCAGGAACAGTCCTTAGCTGAAGCAATCAAGCTGGATGCCAGTGGTAGCTCCACGAACTTCGATACATTGATCGGGTTGGCCACTCGACCGACGCTCCGGCCTGAACAACAGCTTCCACCTGTTGAGCAGAGAGGTCTGGATCATGTCGCAGTCTCCCAACAGGGAATGGCAAAATGAGCGGCGAATTTTCGTTCTGTTCGAGCGTCGCGTGGGCAATAACGGCCGAAGAGCCAATCCGCAGCAGAATGAACCAACGCTGTTGAAAGGGGAGACTGTTCAAATGGCGTCTGCCCCTCAGGCTGTAGCCTCGGAAGATGTGGCACTCTCAGTGCGCGATCTGACCGTGAGCTTGCCGGCCGGGATGGAACGGGTGCACGCCGTCGAGAACGTCTGCTTTGATCTGAAGCGCGGCCAAATCCTGTGCATCATTGGAGAGTCCGGATCAGGCAAGTCGGTCACAGCCAATGCGATCATGGGGCTTCTGCCCAAGGCGATACGTGTTGCCTCGGGTACGATCGACCTGAATGGGAGCAATATCGTAGGCCTTTCGCCCGATAAGCTCCGCAACCTTCGCGGCCGGGTCGTGTCGATGATCTTTCAAGACCCGCTTTCAGCGCTCAATCCGCTGATGACAGTGGGTGCGCAGATCGACGAGGCCATAGCGGCGCATGGCATCGGCACACCGAAATCCCGCCGCAGCCGTGCTATTGAGTTGCTGACCGAAGTGGGGCTGCCCGATGTGCAGCTCATGTATCATCAGTATCCGTTCCGGCTTTCGGGTGGGCAGCGACAGCGCGTGATGATCGCCATAGCCCTGGCGCTCGAGCCCGCGATCTTGATCGCTGACGAACCGACAACCGCACTCGACGTGACCACCCAGGCGCAGATCCTGAAGCTGATCCGCGACATTCAGCGCCGCAAGGGGATGAGCGTGATGTTCATCACGCACGATTTTGGGGTGGTGGCCGAGATCGCCGACAGCGTCGCGGTGATGGAGAAAGGCCATGTCGTCGAGCAGGGCAGTGCCGTTCAGGTTCTGCAATCGCCCAGCCACCCTTACACGCGGCGGCTCATTGCGGCCGTCCCCCATCTGACAGGCAAGGACCGGGTTCCTCTGGAAGCTGCTGGGAAAGCGCCGATCCTGCAGGTTGAGGATTTGGTGAAAACCTATCGCAGCGGCACCAAATTGTTCGGCGCAACGCGGACCGTGCCGGCGGTCAACAACGTATCGTTCGACTTGGCACCTGGCCGGACACTTGGCGTCGTTGGCGAAAGCGGCTCCGGCAAGTCGTCGCTAGGGCGGCTTTTGATCAAACTGATGGACAGTGACGGCGGTCGCATTCTGTTCGAGGGCCGCGACGTTGCCGGGCTTTCTGAGGCCGAGTTCCGCCCACTGCGGCCGCGGATCCAGATGATCTTCCAAGATCCTTTCGCATCCCTCAACCCGCGCTCGACGATCGGTCACATCCTCACTGTAGGTCCGATCGCGCATGGAATGCCCTATGCTCAAGCACGCGAGGAGGCCCGGGGACTGCTGTCCCATGTGGGTCTCGACGCTGGCGCCTTTGGCCGCTATCCGCACGAGTTCTCCGGTGGGCAACGCCAACGCATCGGCATTGCGCGGGCGCTGATGTTCAAACCGACGCTGCTGATTGCCGACGAAGCAGTTTCAGCGCTCGATGTGTCGATCCAAGCCCAGATATTGAAGTTGCTGGATCAAATCCAGCGGGAGACCGGCGTCTCAATGATCTTCATCACCCACGACCTGCGTGTGGCCAGCCAGATCTGCGACGAGATCGCCGTGATGCAGCACGGGCGAATCGTCGAACGCGGACCGCCCTCGCAGATATTCCTAAACCCGAAATCATCCTACACGCGCGAACTGGTGGCTGCGATTCCTGGAGAGCAGCCGGAACATGCCCGCCAGGCTTCGGCCAACCGATGAGAGTAACTGCCGATCCCGCCATAATGAGGAAACCATGACCAAACACTCCAAATCTGCATCCGACTACTCGCGACGCGACACATTGCGAATGATGGCCTTAGGCGGGGCTGCCGGCATCTTCGCGCCCAATCTGCTAGCCAAGCCCGCCTTCAGTCAAAACGCTCCACGAACTCCCAAGGGCCGGATTGTCGTTGGACTCTCGCAAGAGCCCACGGTCTTCAATCCGCTGATGGCGCATATCGAGGTCGATGACGGCGTGCATTTCTCGCTTTTCGACGCGCTCTTCCGGATTGATCCCCACGGCGTTATCCAGCCGAACCTCGCGGTCGACGTGCCGACGCAAAAGAACGGTGGCATTTCCGAGGACGGTCTGAAATGGCGGATCCGCTTGCGCGACGATGTTCGTTGGCACGACGGAAAGCCCTTCACGGCCGAGGACGTGAAATTCACCCTTGAACTCATCACGAACCCGAGCTTCCGCAGTTGGCGTACGACGGGGCACTCGTTGGTGCGCGACATCACCGTGGTCTCGCCCGCCGAGATTACTTGGCGGATGGAGCAGGCTTTCGCACCGTACCTGTCGTTCCTGACCGAAACCTTCATGGTGCCGAAACACATCCTGGAGAAGGAGGCTGATCCAAACAATGCCGCCTTCAACCAAGCGCCAGTCGGTACTGGTGCCTTCAAGTGGGGCACGCGTGTTCCTGGCGACCATGTCGAGCTTGTCGCCAACTCGAATTATTTCGGTGAAGGTCCATACATCGAGCGGCTAATCTTCAAATACATTCCCGATCTGACCGTCCTCTACACCCAATTCAAGAGCGGTGACGTGGACCTCGTGGGCCAGTCATACATCACCCCCGACCATTACGAGGAAGCTCGCAAGCTGCCGAGCCGGGTGGTCAAACTGGAGCCCAAATCCTCATTCGAGTCTTTTTACCTGAATCTAGAGCGCCCGCAGTTTAAGGAGCTGCAGGTCCGTCAGGCGCTGTATGCGGCGATCGACAAGAAGGCAATTGTCGACGGGCTCTATTACGGCGTGCCGACTCCGACTGAGACCTTCATGCCGCGGCAGTCTTTCTATTATAACCCGGGCCTTCCGGTGCAGGAGTTCAGCGTCAAGCGGGCGCAGCAGATCCTCGACGCAGCCGGCTGGGTGCCCGGAAGGGATAGGATCCGCGTAAAAGACGGGGTGCGTCTGTCTTTCACCAACTCGACCACCTCAGGCGACCCTCTCCGCGAGCAGGTCCAGCAGTACCTGCAGCAGACATTTGCCGAGATCGGCGTCGAGATGACCATCTCCAACCTTCCGGCCGCGGTGATGTGGGGCGAATTCTGGCAACGATCTCGTTTCGATTCGGTCATAGTAGGCGCCACTTATTTGATCGGCGCAGACCCGGACGTCACCAACCGCCTGCATTCGCTTTCGATCGCCAATAAAGGCGGTCGCGGTTCAAACAATGCGCAATACGTCAATCCGGAGGTCGACTCTCTCTTGGACAAAGGTAGCCGCACCTTCGATCCGGAAGCGCGGCGCGCAATCTACTTCCGCGTACAAGAACTGGTCCGGCAAGACCTGCCCTTACTGCCGCTTTATCAGAACACTGCAGTGCAGGGGCACAAGAAAGGGATTCAGGGAGCGGTGTCTAATGGGAACACGCGCACAGAGTCCTGGAACGCCGGCGCCTGGTCTTGGACGAGCTGATATTAGCAGCCGCCGCCCCGTCTCGCGAAAGCCAGTCGGGGCGGCAAAGTGCTACTGAATTTCTCATTCTACGGGAGGAAGGCCGAATGCGCGGATTTCTGCTGAATCGCCTCTCACAGAGCCTCGCGCTGCTGGTGATCGTCTCGATCATCGGCTTCACCATTCTAAGCCTTATTCCAGGCGGCCCCCTGTCGCAATACGCACGGGATCCGAGCATGAACCAGCAGGATATCGAGCGGCTGGCGGAACAGTTGGGGCTGAACAGGCCGATATGGATCCAGTATTTCGACTGGGCATGGCGTCTTGTGCAGGGCGACTGGGGGCGCTCGTTTCGCGACGGGACATCCGTGCTGACAGTGATCGGCCAGCATGTTTTTGCCACGCTACTGCTGATGGGTTCCTCGACGGTGATCGCGATCGCCATCGGCACATGGATCGGCATCCGTGGCGCCACGCACCGCTATTCGCTGTTTGATTATTTGGCGACGATCGGCGCCATGATCGCGCTATCGATCCCGACCTTCTGGTTCGGGCTTGTCGGGATCTACGTCTTCTCTCTGCAATTGGGTTGGGTGCCTGCCGGGAATATGTACACTATCGGCGACGGCTCCACTCTAGATTACCTGCACCATCTGATCCTGCCCAGCGTAGTGTTGTCACTCGTCCATGTCGCGGTCTGGAGCCGCTACATGCGGACGGCGACGCTGGACGCCATCAGCCAGGACTTCGTCAAAACTGCCCGCGCCAAGGGCCTGAGCGAGCGCCGAATTCTTTTGAAGCATGTTGTCGGCAACGCACTCCTGCCAATGATCACGCTTGCAGGTGTGCAGCTGCCCAGCATCCTAACCGGCGCATTGGTGACCGAGACGGTCTTTACCTGGCCAGGAATGGGACGGCTGTTTCTCGACAGCCTCGGTTACAGCGACTATCCAGTAGTGATGGGGTTGCTGATATTCTCCGCCATCCTTGTCATTCTCGGAAACCTGATCGCCGACATCGTCGTCGCTATTGTTGACCCGCGCATTCGTCTGGGTTGAACCCGCAAAAGCCCCGACAGGAGCCGACCGATATGACCGCTCTCGCCGTAAGCACAGCACCAAGCCGATGGTGGCACAGCCGCGCGGTATTCCGCTTCATCAACCATCGCCTGGCGCTGCTAGGTCTGGCAATGATCACGCTGCTGACGCTGGCATGCGTCTTGGGCCCCTATCTGCTGCCGTATGACTCGCTCCACATTGACTTGCGCGCCCGCTTCGCTCCTCCGATGACCGGAAATCATTATCTCGGCACCGATCCGCTGGGGCGTGACTTGGCGGCTCGACTGTTAATGGCAGGACGGATCTCGCTGCTGGTGGGATTCTCGGCGATGCTATTGTCAATAGTGATCGGAGCACTCGTCGGGGTGGTCGCGGGATATCGCGGCGGCTGGATCAGCGCAGTCCTCATGCGCACTGTTGATGGCTTCTTGTCGTTTCCGTCGATCTTTCTCTTACTGGCGCTGGCTGCAGCATTGCGGCCCAGTCCCGTCATGATCACGGTTATCATCGCAATCACCAAATGGATGGAGGTTGCCTGCATCGTCGAGGCTGAGGTTCGCTCGTTACGCGAGCGCGAGTTTGTCCAGGCCGGTCGGATGCTTGGGCTAAGCGGAACGCATATTATGCTCAGGGAGATCTTGCCCAACGCTATGGGTCCGATCATCGTAGCCGCCAGTTTGACGGTCGCCCGTGCGATTCTCCTGGAAGCCTACATCAGCTTTCTCGGCTACGGGATCCAACCGCCGCTGCCCAGTTGGGGAAACATGCTCAACGGCGCCCAGCAGTATCTGGCCAGCGCTCCCTGGCTTGCCATCATTCCCGGCGCTGCGATTACGATCGCGGTGACCAGCTTCAACTTCATCGGCGACGGGCTGCGCGATGCGCTCGACGTTAGAGACGACCACATTTGAGAACTTGAGATCAATGCGATGCGGGCTGGCAGGCAACGGACAGCGTTGAAGGCTATGCAGCAGAACTTCTTGATAGCGTAGACGTCGCAAGCATCGCGTTGGCTGATCACAATCCGTCTTGTCAGTAATCCCAGGCCACCTTTAACACACGAGAAGTCAGCTACATGCACGAGCCGATAGCCGCAGAGAAGGACACGCCCTATTGGTGGGAAGCCGCACCGCTTAGGTCGCTGCCTCAACAGACCCTTCCCAAGAAACTGGACGTGCTGATCGTGGGCGCTGGCTATGCCTCTCTTTCGGCCGGGCTGGTGCTGGCGCGCGAGGGACGCTCGGTTGCGGCCTTTGACGCGATGACTCCGGGCGAGGGAGCCTCGACGCGCAACGGCGGAATAGCCAGCGCAAGCATACGGCCGGATTACGCGGCGATCTCCCGACGCTTCGGCGAAGACAAGGCGCTGGCAATCGAGGCGGAAGGCAAGATCGCCCGCGAATTCCTTTACGATTTCATCAAGACCGAAGGGCTTGCCTGCGATTTCCAGCTGGTCGGGCAGTTCAAGGGCGCGTTCGGATATCAGCAGTACGACACGATGGCGCGCAGCGCGGAAGCGTTGGCGAAGAGGCTGCGGATCGAGTCTCACGCCGTTCCCTATGCCGAGCAGCGCAGTTACATCGGCACCGATGTCTACCGGGGTGGAACAGTCCGGATGGATATCGGTGGGCTACAACCGGCGAAGTTTCACGCTGAACTGCTTCGCGTGGCACTCGCTTCGGGCCTCGCGGTTCATGCACACACTCCCGTCATCTCAATTGAGAGGGATGGCTCCGGATTCCGCGTCGTGACCTCGGCCGGCTCGGTGCAGGCGCGTCAGGTGCTGGTTTGCACGAATGGCTATACTGATAGCGCCGTTCCCTTCTTGCGCCGCAGGCTGGTCCCCGTTCGCAGCCGGATCATTGCAACCGAGGAGCTCGCACCTGATGTCATGGCGCGGCTGATGCCAAAACGCATGATGATGACCGAAAACCGCCAAGTCGGGTTCTACTACCGCCCATCGCCCGACGGCAGACGTATCCTGCTAGGGGGGCGCGACAGTTCTCGTGTCGGTAATCCGGTGGCTCCCAAGCTCCTACTGCGCAAGGGGCTGGTGAACCTTTTCCCGGAACTGGAGAATGTTCACCTTTCGCACAGCTGGTTCGGCAACGTGGCGATGAATCGCGACATGCTCCCGCGCATCTTCGAAGAGGACGGTGTGCTCTATGCCAGCGGCTTCTGCGGTTCAGGCGTGGTCTGGGCACCGTGGATCGGTAGGCATGCGGCCCACAAGCTCATGGGAAACGACGAGCGGTCGCGCACGGCCTTTGACTTCCGTCCGCCGGCCTCCATCCCGCTCTATCGCGGCGATCCCTGGTTCATGCCCGGCATGATCTGGGGATATCGGATGCAGGATCGGTTCGCGCTGTGGCGCGACCGCCGCTGACAGCACATCGTCTCCTTTACCGTATCATCAATGCAATACCCTGCTGAACTTTGCTTCCGGCTGTTTGCGCAATGCTGTCGGAGCCAAGATACGCTGCAGCTGGTGCGGCATGTCGGATAGTTCGCCGCGTCAGGCATTGGCGATGTCCGATAACCCAAGCAGGAGACCTCGACCGAATCATGGCAACGGCAACTTACCAGTCCAGAGATCGCGAGACTGAAAATGTAGTCCTCGTTCCTTTCGCGAGAGCGCATCTGGAAGGCGCTCTGAGGCTCTCGCAGGAGATGTCTTGGCCCTACCGAATCGAGGACTGGGATTTCGCGTTGCAGCTGGGCCATGGATTCGTTCTGCAGTGCGCCGGTGTGGTGGTCGGGACCGCGCTCTGGTGGCCTTACGGCGATACCCATGCTTCCGCCGGAATGATCATCGTCGCGAAAGCTGTTCAGGGACGCGGTTACGGGGCGCGACTGATGGACGCGCTGCTGGCGGCGGCACGACCACGGATCATCACGCTGAATTCGACTGCCGAAGGAATGACGCTTTATGAGCGCCGCGGCTTCGCCAGCATCGGAGTCCTGCACCAGCATCACGGCATTCCCACGCAGCGCGGCGACGTGCCGCCGCTCGGAGACGTCAGACCGATGGTTCCATCGGACCTTGGGGCGGTCGTGGGTCTCGATCACGGGGCCACCGGCTGGACGAGGCGCGAGATGCTGAACCGGCTGACCGAGGTCGGCGACGGCTATGTCCTCCTACGTGACGGCACACTCCGCGGCTACGCCATCTCGCGCCGTTTCGGTCGCGGGCATGTCGTCGGTCCCGTCGTCGCCGAAAATCCCATCGATGCGCGCGCGTTGATCGAGGCGGCGCTTGCGCGGCTCGGGAATGTTTTCGTCCGGATCGACACCTCGGCGTCCTCGCAGCTCGGGGACTGGCTCGAGAGCATCGGCCTGGAGCAGGTCAGCGACGCCACGACGATGGTCCTCGGGGCACAGATGCCATCGACCGGGCCGGCGCGCACGTTCGCGGTCGCCAACCAGTCCTTCGGCTAAAGCGCGATGAGATCAGGATGAATCATCATCGCGCTTTAGGTTGTTGTTTGAGCATGATCTTTTCGGAAAACCGCTTCGCACTTTTCCGGATCATGCTTTAGGAGACATCCAGATGCAACGCTGGGAGATGCGCGGAATGGATATCCAGGACGCCGGGCGGCCTGAGATAGCCGCGACGGTCGGCGCATTGGCGACGCCGGCCCTCCTGCTCGACAAAGATCGGCTTGATCGCAACCTCGCCCGTCTGTCCTCTCGCATGGGCGCGCGGGGTGTCGTGCTGCGCCCTCACATGAAAACCGCGAAATCCATCGACGTCGCCCAGCGCGTCCATCTCTCCGGGCCGGGGCCGATCACCGTCTCAACCTTGGCAGAGGCGGAGTACTTCGCGCGGCACGGTTTTCGGGACATGACTTATGCCGTAGGTCTGGCACCGCACACCGCTGAGAGGGCGATGCGTCTCCGGAAAGCGGGCATCGACCTCAAGGTGCTGCTCGATTCGGCCGAACAGGCGACGACGCTCGGCGCGGCCGGGCGCGCCGCTGGTGTGACGCCGTCCACCTTCATCGAGATCGACTGCGACGGTCACCGGGGCGGGCTGACGGCCACCGACCCCAAGCTCATCGCCGTCGCGGCAGCCCTGGCCGAGGCCGGCGTCAAGCTCGCCGGCATTCTCACCCATGCCGGCGAGTCCTACAGCCTTTGTGCGCCGGAGGCCCTTTTCGCGGCTGCGGAGAACGAAAGGGCCGTGGCTGTGGCCGCGGCGGAGACGTTGCGGGCGGCGGGGCATGAATGCCCGGTCGTGAGCGTCGGTTCGACGCCGACCGCCCATTTCGCTGAAGACCTGACCGGCGTTACGGAGATGCGAGCCGGCGTCTACATGTTTTTTGATCTGGTGATGCACGGTGTCGGTGTCTGCACCACCGACGACATCGCGATCTCGGTTCTTGCCACCGTTATCGGCACGAAGCCGGAGAAGGGCTGGATCTTGGTCGATGCGGGGTGGATGGCGCTGTCGCGCGATCGCGGCACTGCGGCACAGCGGGTCGACCAAGCTTACGGTCTTGTCTGCGATCTGTCCGGCCAACTCTATCCGGACCTGATCGTCGCGCAGGCGAGCCAGGAGCACGGCATCCTCGCCATCAGGTCCGGATCGGCTGCAACCCTCCCGCATATCCCGATCGGCGCGAAGGTCAGGATCCTGCCCAATCACGCCTGCGCGACGGCGTCGCAGCACGAGCTGTACAATGTCGTCTCCGCGGGAAGTGACGCAATCGAAGCTCGGTGGCCGCGAATGCGCGGCTGGTAGGTTCTCAAACAGAGGGGGGTCGCCGCGACGTGCGGATACCCAGCATTCAGATAACGCGAGATTCGGAGCCGGTATGAAGCTCACATCCTATTGGCTGGACACATCGCAGCCATTCACGCGCGCCACCGCAGGACCGGTGCAGGGCATCTGCGACGTTGCGGTGATCGGCGGCGGCCTGACCGGTTCTTCGGCGACTCTGGCTCTCGCCAAAAAGGGCGCGCGTGTCGTGCTCCTCGAAGCCGAGACGATCGGGCATGCGGCGTCCGGCCGGAACGGCGGCATGTGCAACAACGGGTTCGCTCAGGATTACGGCACGCTCTCGGCCAGGCTTGGTAAGGACGTCGCCGACCGGCTCTACCGGTCCTTCGACGCCGGGGTCGATACGGTCGAGCGCCTGGTGGCGGAAGAGAAGATCGACTGCAGCTTCGCGCGCGTCGGCAAGATCAAGCTTGCAGCTAAACCTGAGCACTATGACAAGCTGGCGCGCAGCCAGGAATTGCTCGCGGCCAATGTCGATCCCGACACGGCGATGGTGAGCCGTGCCGATCTGGCCGGCGAGGTGGGATCGGAGCGTTATTACGGCGGGCTGATCTACCGCAAGAGCGCCGGCATGCACGTTGGCCGCTTCGTCCGCGGCCTTGCGGACGCAGCGGCACGGCGCGGCGTCGAAATCCACGAGCATACGCCGATGACGGGCCTGCGCCCCGCCGCGGGCGGAGGCCACGAGATCGAAACACCGAAGGGCCGGCTGCGGGCCTCGCAGGTTCTGTTGGCGAGCGGCACCTCGCATACGGGGCCGCTGGGTTGGATTCGACGCCGGATCGTGCCGGTGGGCGCCTTCCTGATCGTCACCGAGCCCTTGCCGACAGCGACGCTCGATCGGCTCCTGCCGCGCCGCCGAATGGCGGTCGATACGAAGAACCTGGTCAACTACTTCCGGACCACACCCGACAATCGGCTGCTCTTCGGTGGCCGCGCTCGCTTCGCGATCTCCAATCCCGCCTCAGACGAGAAGAGCGGTGCGATCTTGCAGGCTGCGCTGCACGATGTCTTTCCCGAGCTTCGCGCCGCGCGCATCGATTATTGCTGGGGCGGAATGGTGGACATGACGCGCGACCGGCTGCCGCGCGCCGGCGAACGCAACGGCATCTACTATTCCATGGGCTACAGCGGCCACGGCACCCAGATGTCGACGCTGATGGGAACGATCATGGCGGACGTCATGGACGGGCGCACCGAGCTCAATCCTTGGAAGAACTTCGCTTGGCCGGCCATTCCGGGCCATCTCGGTCCCCCCTGGTTCCTGCCGCTGGTCGGCGCCTATTACCGGATCAAGGATCGCTTCCAATGACCTCGGCCGTTCGACACCTGACGGAAGCCGGCTTCCTCGGCAAATTCTACATCGACGGAGAATGGCGCAGGCCGAGCGGATCGGAGACGGCAGCCGTCATCAACCCGGCAACCGAGCAACCGATCGCCGAGATCGCGCTCGGCAATGAGAAGGACGTAGACCTCGCCGTTGCCGCCGCCAGGCAAGCCTTCGCCGGCTGGTCTCGTAAGCCAGCGGCAGAGCGGGCGGCGCTGCTCGACCGGGTCCATGGTTTGATCCTCAAGCGGCTCGAGCTGTTCGCGCAGACCATCACGAGTGAGATGGGAGCCGCGGTCACCTATGCGCGCCGCGCCCAGGTGCCGCTGGCCGCCGAACATATCCGCGTCGCGCGCGACAATCTCGCGACCTATTCTTTCGTCAGCCCGCGCGGCAGCACCGCCATCATGCGCGAGCCGATCGGCGTCTGCGGCCTCATCACCCCTTGGAACTGGCCTCTCTACCAGGTCACAGCCAAGGTCGGTCCGGCGCTCGCGGCGGGCTGCACGGTGGTGTTGAAGCCGAGCGAATTGTCGCCGCTGAGTGCCTTGCTGTTCGCCGAGGTGATGGACGATGCCGGCTGTCCACCCGGCGTTTTTAACCTCGTCAACGGGACAGGTCCAATCGTGGGCGCCGGTCTGGCGTCGCATTCGCAGGTGGACATGATCTCGATCACCGGCTCGACCCGCGCCGGGGTTCTCGTTGCGCAAGCAGCGGCGCCCACCGTCAAGCGCGTCGCCCAGGAACTCGGCGGCAAGTCGCCGAACATCATTCTGCCGGATGCCGAGCTGAGCCGGGTCGTTCCACTCGGCGTCGGCGCCGCCTTCCGCAATCTCGGCCAATCCTGCAGCGCGCCCACGCGCATGCTTGTGTCCCGATCGCAGATGGCGGAGGTCGAGGTTCTCGCCGCGGCGGCTGCTTCCGAAATGGCGGTCGGCGATCCGCTAGCGGAATATACCACCCATGGTCCGATCGCCAACCGGCCGCAGTTCGAGCGCATCCAGACCATGATCGGCGTCGGCCTGGAAGAGGGCGCCAAGCTTGTCACCGGCGGGCGAGGGCGACCCGACCACCTTCAGATCGGCCTCTATGCGCGGCCGACGATCTTCTCGAACGTCCGTCGCGACATGAGGATTGCGCACGAGGAGATCTTCGGCCCGGTACTGTCGATCATCCCCTACGATACGGTCGACGAGGCGGTCGAGATCGCCAATGACACTGTCTACGGCCTCGGCGCCCATGTTCAGGGCACCGATATGGAGACAGTGCGGAAAGTGGCTGGGCAGATCCGGTCCGGTCAGGTCCATCTCAACTATCCCGACTGGGACCCGAACGCACCTTTTGGCGGATACAAGCGTTCCGGCAACGGCCGGGAGTATGGCCTTGAGGGCATGGAAGAATATCTCGAGACCAAGGCCGTTCTCGGATTCTACCGATAATACGTCATCTCTAGGACGAACCGTTCGAAATCAGGCTGCCGCATGTCGGCGGCCGATTCGCGCAGCTTGCATGCGATGGCTGAGTTGGCGGGCTTTAAGGTCGGCTCATTCTGGCCCGTCCTCTCTGGGGAGGGGCGCGGGAACGTGGTGAGACGTCGGCTACAAGACGTGATGAAGCGGACCGAGCGGGGTCTTGATGGCGACATTTCGTTTTGCTGAGATATCGCGCTCGGCGGTCACGTGCTGCTGGAGCATCCAGGGAGAAGGAAGCGCGAGATGAAGATGATCAAGGGACCGGCGATATTCCTCGCTCAGTTCACGGCCGATGCGGCGCCGTTCAACTCCTTCGACGCGATCTGCGAATGGGCTGCCTCGCTCGGCTATGAGGGGATTCAGATCCCGAGCTGGGACGGGCGACTCTTCGACCTCAACAAGGCCTCGGAGTCCCAGGACTATGCCGATGAGGTGAAGGCGACAGCGGCCGAACACGGCCTTTCCATCACCGAACTCTCGACCCATCTTCAGGGCCAGCTCGTCGCCGTGCATCCGGCTTATGACGCAGCATTCGACGGCTTCGCCGTGCCGGAGGTGCGCGGCAATCCCAAGGCACGCACCGAGTGGGCCGTCGACCAGGTCAAGCGCGCAATTCGCGCCTCAGGACGCCTCGGGCTCACGGCGCAGGCGACCTTCTCCGGCGCGTTGGCCTGGCCCTATGTCTATCCCTGGCCGCAGCGTCCAGCCGGCCTGATCGAGGCCGCCTTCGACGAGCTCGCCAGCCGATGGCGGCCAATCCTCGACTATGCGGACGAGCACGGTGTCGATCTCGCTTATGAGATCCACCCCGGCGAGGACCTTCACGACGGCGTCTCCTATGAGATGTTTCTCGATCGGGTGAAGGGTCACAAGCGCGCGAACTTGCTCTATGACCCGTCGCACTTCGTGCTGCAGCAGCTCGACTATCTCGACTACATCGACATCTACCACGAGCGGATCAAAGCCTTCCACGTCAAGGATGCCGAGTTCAACCCGACGGGCCGCCAAGGCGTCTATGGCGGGTTCCAGAGCTGGGTCGATCGTGCCGGCCGCTTTCGCTCGCCAGGCGATGGACAGATCGATTTCGGCGCGATCTTCTCGAAGCTCACGCAGTACGACTACGACAGCTGGGCGGTGCTGGAATGGGAATGCGCGCTGAAGCATCCCGAGCAGGGCGCGCGCGAGGGCGCCGAATTCATCAAAAGGCACATCATTCGGGTGACCGAGAAGTCGTTCGACGATTTCGCGGGCTCCGGCGCTGAGGACCGGATGAACCGCAAGATGCTTGGCATCTCCTAGCGAGGAACAAGAAATGATTATTGAGGCAAGCAGTGGGGGCGGCGGTCATGGTCGTATCCGGCTAGGCATGGTCGGCGGTGGCCAGGGGGCTTTTATCGGCGCCGTTCATCGTGCTGCCGCGCGTATCGACGACCAATTTGTGCTGACGGCCGGTGCGTTGGCGTCGGATTCGGCGCGAGCAAAAGCCTCGGCGCGGGAGCTCGGTATCGCCGACGACCGCGCCTATGCCTCCTTCGAAGAGATGGCGAAGGCGGAGGGCGCGCGCCCGGACGGCATCGAGGTGGTCTCGATCGTGACCCCCAACCACCTGCACGCCCCGGTCGCCAAGGCGTTCCTTGAAGCCGGCATCCACGTCATCTGCGACAAACCGCTCACGAGGAGCCTCGCCGAGGCAGAGGAACTGGTGGAGTTGGTCAGGAAGACGGGCAAGGTTTTCGTCGTGACTCACAACTACACGGGCTATCCCATGGTCCGACAGGCCCGCGCCATGGTGGCGAACGGTGATCTCGGCGAGATCCGGCTCGTTCAGGCCGAATATCTGCAGGATTGGTTGACCGAGCGGTTGGAAGCAAGCGGCCATAAGCAGGCCGCGTGGCGCACGGACCCGACCCGTTCCGGGGCAGGCGGGTGCATTGGCGATATCGGCACTCACGCCTACAATCTCGCTTGCTTCGTCACCGGCCTCGAGCTTGAGGAGCTGCTCGCCCAACTTTCGACCTTCGTCGGCGGCCGGCGTCTCGATGATGATGTCCAGATCCTCCTCAAATGGAAGGGCGGTGCCAAAGGGATGCTTTGGGCGAGCCAGGTCGCGGTCGGCAATGAGAACGGCCTGACGCTGCGCGTCTATGGGACCAAGGGCGGGCTCGAATGGGCACAAGAAAATCCGAACTATCTCTGGTTCACGCGTTACGGGCAGCCCAGGCAGCTCCTGACCCGCGGCGGCGCCGGCGCGTTGGTTGAGGCGGACCGCGTTACCCGCGTGCCAGCGGGGCACCCCGAGGGGTATCTTGAGGGCTTTGCAACGATCTATGCTGAGGCAGCGCGCGCCATTCGCGCGGCACTGGCCGGCAAAGCACCGGATCCGGCGGTGATTTGCCCCACCGTGGAGGATGGCCTCGCCGGCATGAAATTCATCGACGCCGCGGTGAATTCGTCTGCAAGCAATGGCACCTGGGTTCGAATGACGTAGATGCCGACGCTTCTCTTGAGCTGATCCTGGCTCCATAGCGGCCGATCACGTCTTGCGACGGGTTTGACGGCTGGCCAAGCTTCAGCTCGATGCAGGCCGGCTTGACACTCGCCGCCGACGTTCTCATTATGTTCCGTCAAGAGTTTCCTCGAAACGTGAGGGACGAAAGGTCGGATGGCGACGACAGCCACCATCCTCCATGCGGATCTGGACGCCTTTTATGCTTCGGTAGAGCAGCTGCTTGACCCTTCATTGCGCGGCAAAGCCATTGCCGTCGGCGGCGGAGTTGTGCTTGCCGCGTCCTACGAGGCTAAGGCGTTCGGGGTCCGCGGAGGGATGCCGGGACGGCGAGCGCGCGAGCTCTGTCCGCAACTCACTTTTGTGAGCGGGCATTTTAAGGAATATCGGCGACTGGGCGACGCCGCCATCACGCTGATCGGCGACTACACGCCTTTGGTGGAGCGGATTTCCATCGACGAGGCCTTCGCCGACGTTGCTGGCTGCACCCATCTGTTTGGTCCACCCGACGAAATTGCGAGGACAATCCGCCAACGCGTTCGGGCTGAACTCGGCCTTCCGATTTCGGTCGGCGTGGCTCGCACCAAACATCTTGCAAAGATTGCCTCGCAAGTGGCCAAGCCCGATGGGCTGGTGGTCGTCGATCCTGACAGAGAGTTGCAATTCCTTCACCATCTGCCGGTCGAGCTGATGTGGGGAGTTGGTCCGGTCACAAAAGCGCGGCTCGCCGAGATCGGCGTCCTCACAATCGGAGAATTGGCAAAGACACCGGGAGGCTCGCTTGAGCGGCTACTCGGTCCTGCGGCGGGAGAGAAGTTTGCGGCGCTGGCGTGGAATCGTGATCCACGCGACGTCAAGGTCCATCGCCGTGCCCGATCGGCGGGAGCACAATCGGCGATCGGCAGGAAGCCTGCCGAAGAGCGAGTTTTTCGACCAACCCTGCTGCACCTTGCAGACCGAATCGGCACCCGGCTTCGGGCCAAGGGCAGGCTGGGCCGAACCGTGACGGTCCGGATTCGCTTCGCCGGCCTGAACTCAGCTACGCGCTCGGTAACGCTCGACGCGCCTATCTCGGCGACCATGATCCTTGCCGAACTCGCCGAGGACCTGGTGCGCGCCGTCCTCGCAGATCACCCTGACGAGAAGACAATTTCGCTCCTCGCGATCTCCGTCTCGCATCTCGAGGAGAACTGGGATCTTGAGCTGGAGCTTCCGCTTGGGCTTCGAGATGAACCGCACCGCCCCGGCAGCAAAATAGGCATGGCGCGTTGGGCGGCCGACCGTGCGGTCGATAAAATCCGCGATCGTTTTGGATGGGATGCCATCGGATATGGCTCCGTGGCGCTGGGCATCTCGCGTTCGGTTCCTGATGAGTTTCGCAAGCTCGCCGAAAAGGACCTGTGATGGTCACGGGAAAATTAATGGCGCATGCGATTCCGACTCGCTGCCGCTGCCCGCCACTCAGTTCGCACGAATGGCGAGCGGCGAAAGACGGATTCAAGCTGACGGCCGTCAACGTGGCCGCTATGGCCGCGCTGCGCGCTTTGTTGAGTTATATGAGCTCCATCGCCCGCGGCTGGCCGGATTGGGCATTCTTCGAGTTGGCGTAAATCGTAGAGGCCATCGGCAGGATATCCGGCACATCGGACGAGCTGCCGCTCACAAGGCTGACCCATTGTGCCTTGCGACTTTCGAGTCCATTCATCGGTGGCTGGAACACGCCCTCTTTGGCAGCGTCAGTGATGTCCTGGATTTGCTTCTCCACGGTGTTCAGTTCTGACGCCAAGGTTCACCGTTCGAACGTCGTTCGCGATTGAGCCGGTTTGTCTCTTCTGCGTAGGCGCGCATCGCCTCTGCAAGCATCTTCGGCGCCATCATTCGGTCCTTCGACCCGGCCAGAACGCGCCGTTCGAGTTCTTCACGCGGAATGGTCCGGCCGTTCGAGAAAGAGCGTTAGCTATGTGCGCTTGTTGATGATCGCCGGTCCGCACTTAACCTGCCCGCGGAAAATCGTGTCATTCCATAGCTCTCCGGCCGGTGACAGCTTTCATCATTGAGTGTCTTGGCAATCGAGCGCGGACTGATGTCCTTCGCGAAATCGCGGAAAAATGCGACCGGCCCGATGTTGCCAAGACGGCGTGACCGCTGTCGCGCTGGCGGTTAGAGCGAAGAGAATATCTTTCGCGGACCCGGGCTATCAGTGAGCCGTAACAAGATCGTGAGGGGCCGATGAAATTGCAATGCGTCGCCAGTCTTAGACTTCGGTTGGATCGCAGAAGATCTGTTGAAGCGAGAGCGTACCAAAAGGAACATCATGAAACTCACCGGTCGCACAATCCTCATAACCGGAGGATCCGCAGGCATCGGACTTGCCTTCGCGTTGAAGTTTTCTGATCTAGGCAACGAGGTCATAGTGACCGGTCGCCGCCAGGCCACGCTGGATCAGGTCAAAGCGAAACATCCCAAGCTTTACACAGTTCAGAGCGACGTTGCCGACCCAGCTCAGATTGCGATCCTCGCGGCGCGGGTAAAGGCGGACTTTCCAAGGCTCGACGTGTTGATGAACAATGCAGGTATCAGCCACTATAGGAATCTCAAAAGTACGGCCGCCGACCTTGTCGGCTTAACCGACGAGCTAGATGTTAACGTGGGCGGGATCATTCGGATGACCTCGGCACTCATGGACGTCCTGAAGGCCAACAAGGGGACTCTGATCAACGTGTCGTCCGCGCTTGCGTTCGTGCCGCTGCCTTGCTTGCCGATCTATTGTGCGACCAAGGCGGCGATCCACTCCTACACTCAATCGCTCCGCTTCCAGTTGGAGGACACCGGCGTAGAGGTCATTGAGCTCATGCCTCCGGCGGTGAAAACCGATATGACCTCTGACCTTCGCGAGGACGACGGCATTGCGCTGATCACCACGGAGGAACTGGTGAGCCAGTCGTTCGGGTTCCTTAAGGTGGGCGCCACCGAGATCCGCCCTGGACAATCGAAGCAGCTTGCCCTCATGCGACGCATTGCTCCGAACTTCATCAATGGGCAGCTCTGGAAAGCATCGAAAAAGCTCGTTCCGGCAAGCGCAAATGAGTCCCTGCCACCCGTCACGCGTGGGGTCGGCGTGCACGGTCGCCCTGGCGGCGCCCACGAACGCGGCCCGGCAGCCTCAGGCAGAGTCCGATGAGGATACAAGGAGGGCTTCAGGTTGATGGAGGACCTGAGCGACGCTTTGCGCTTGGCAGTCGGCCGCGCAATCGAGCGAACAAGAGAGCACGTTGAACGTCGATCACTCCTGGTCGTCGGGCCGTCTTACATCTGGGACGAGCAGCCGTGACAAGTTCGACACATGAAGGAGGATAGGATGCTTCCATTGACGGGAAAGAAGGTCATCGTGATCGGCGGGAGCCAGGGAGTCGGGCGGCGGATTGCGGAAGAGGCGCACGGGAGCGGCGCACGGGTCTTGGCCGTGGCACGGCGTGAAGCCCCGCTCCACCGCCTCGCGGAAGAGGTGCCTGGAATGGAAGTTCTTGCGCTTGATGCAGCCGACGCGACCGCGCCTTCGAAGGCATTCGGAGTGCTAGAACCCGATGTCCTGGTGTTGTGTGCTGGGGCGCATCCGACGACCTTGCCACTCTACAAGCAAAGCTGGCAAGAGTTTACCGTAAATTGGGAAAGCGACGTAAAAATCGCATTCCATTTCTGCAAAGCGGCGCTGTCGCGACCTCTCGCTGCTGGAGCGCTCGTGCTTCTTGTCTCGAGCGGAGCCGCGCTCGCTGGGTCGCCGCTAACCGGAGGGTATGCCGGCGCCAAACGCACGCAGATATTCATCGCCAACTACAGCCAGAAGGAGTCGGATCGCCTTGGTCTTGGCTTACGTTTCTTTGCGCTCGCACCGCGGATCATGCCGGACACCGAGTTCGGAAAGCATGCCGTGGCCGGATATTCCGGCTATCTGGGCATATCGGAAGTGGACTTCATTCGCAGCATGGACTCTCCGCCGACCTCGTCGGACGCGGCGCGTGTTGCCATCGAGCTGGTGATCAATCCGGATAGATTTAAGGAGCGGGTGTTTATTGTGTCCAGTAAGGGCATCGAAGCTGTACCGTCGTGATGCGCCCCTTGAAATGATGCAAGGAAGGCCAATATCGAGTCCGATGACAGCGGCAGAACCACCAACTCAGAGGACGGCGTCGGAGCGGTCGACCAAGGCGTTCGAGCAGCTTGCCGAACCATTTCGCCGCGAATTGAGATTGCATTGTTACCGCATGCTAGGATCTCTGCACGAAGCAGAAGACCTTGTGCAGGAGACGTATCTGCGGGCTTGGCGAAGTTTCGACAACCTCGAGGAACGAGGTTCGCTTCGCGCATGGCTGTATCAAATCGCGACCAATGCCTGCCTCGACGCGCTGGAAAGGCGCAAGAACATCCGGCGTTGGCTCCCCGACCAACGAGTGCCCGCCACTGCTGAGCTTCCGGACGGCGTACCAGTACGTGACGTGCCCTGGCTTGAACCTTACCCGACCTCGAGCCTGGAAGGCCTCATTGACGAGGCACCGAATCCGGAAGCACGCTATGCTTCGCGCGAAGCCGTGCAATTGGCCTTCGTCGCGGCCATCCAGCAGCTATCTCCACGCCAGCGCGCGGCGCTCCTGCTTTGTGATGTGCTCGGTTGGGCGCCGGCCGAAGCGGCTACTCTGCTCGGCGGTTCGACGGTTTCGATAAATAGTGTCCTTCAGCGCGCGCGCGAAACGCTGGTTCGGCGTTATCCTGACGGCCGGCCGCCGGTTTCAGCCCGACCGAACGCCGCGCAGAAAGAACTTCTCGGCCGCTATTTACGCGCTTGGGAAGCGCTCGACGTCGACGGCTTTGTTGCGCTTTTGAAGGAAGATGCGACGTACACGATGCCGCCGTTGCCGCAATGGTACGCAGGACGGCAGACGATCCGCGGCTTCTTTGAGTGGGCATGGAAATTTTACGATAGTTACCGCCTGGTCCCCATCGGGGCCAATGGACAACCTGCTTTCGCTGCCTACTCCCGCGCCCGTGAGGGCGAGCCTTGGGTCGCGCATTCCCTTCACGTGCTCTCGCTCGACCACGACCTGGTTCAGGCATTGACTCTTTTCGTGAAGCCAGAAGCTCAGCGATTGTTTCAGCGCTTCGACCTGCCGCTCAGTGTGCCCGGTCGGGTTGCTATCGCCTGATCTTGTCCTGGTCGACTTGGATGTCAGCCTCAGCGGCGACGTACGCGGCATGCCTGAAGTCCCGAATTTTGGCGACCTTGCCCGCCGACCAGCCGAGCAATATGAAGTATTTCGGCCTTGCGCCGGGGATCGCCGTCGGGTCGAGCACCAGGATGGCCGGACGGCCCTCGACGAGGCCCGGTACGAAGTGCCAGTCATTGATCTTGGCGTAGTTGCCGAAGTAGCGGGACACCTCGGCTTTGCCGTTCAGCCGGGACCTGTTCACCAGATCGAGCTTGACGTCCTCGGCAATCATGGCGCGGATCGCATCGAAGTCACGCGCATTGAAATGGTCGACATAGTTGGCGAGCCGCGTGCGGTCGGCCGCCGATAGACGCGGACGCGGGGCATCCTCGGGTTCCTCAGCAAGTTCGCGCAGCATCGTGCGCCCGCGATGCAGCGCGCCTTTTACCGCGGGCAGTCTTAAATCCATGATATCGCAGATCTCCTGAAGCGAGCAGCCGAGCACGTCCATCAGGATCACGCTGGCGCGTTGGCCAACCGGCAGACGCATGAAGGTGCGCAGGCTGGTCGCTGCAATCTGGCGGCTTGCGACGGCATCGATCTCGTCGACAATCATGTCCACCTCCTGAGGCGAATGCAGGGCCTCCTGCCGGTTGCGACGGCGCAGGAAATCGAGCGCCGTGTTGTGGGCGATCCGGAACAGCCAGCCTTCCGGATTGCGGATCGGGCCGGCCGTGGAGGCCGCCTCCACAGCCTTCATCAGCGCGTCCTGCAACACGTCTTCCCCGTCGATGACGGATCCGACCATGCGCGCGCAATAGCGGTGCAGCCGCGGCCGCATGGCGAGCAGGATCGCCGGAATGTCGTCTGCTGCGACTTCCTGAGCCGAATTCATCATGCCTCCATCGCGAGCCCTACGGCTCCGCCAGTACACGATAGTTGCCGACGACGATAGCATCATTGAAGACCGGCGGCTCGGCGCAGCGGTCGCGTATACCGCTCTGAAACGCCTGAAAGGCCGCAAGCTTCGTGATCGGTGACGAATCGTTCTCGGCGGTTGCTTCGACAATGTGGATGAAGCTGTTGTCCTCGAGCCGCAGCGTCAAGTAACGCACATTATCTGGTTGCGCCGCCTTCAACTCGGCAAACACCGCCGCGACCAGCTCGGCATTCCTGTCGGCCATTTCGGGTCTGGTCTTGTAGCGGATCACTGTTCTTTTCATGGTTGCCTCCTCGCCTCGGCCGCAGCACCAACTGCGACTTCTCAACTCCATAGGACGTTTGCCTGGGCCCAAAGGATGCGGCCCGCATAACTTATTTTGAGGCCGCATCCTTGGGCCCTTTTGCTTCGTCCTCCGTGCGACGGCGCCGTTCTGGCGCCAGGATGGAGACTGCCAGATGCAAGACGCTCCCAACCCCGCGGAGAAGACCTGGGTCCTCGCTCTGACCTCACTCGCCTCGTTCATGATGGCATTGGATGCCATGGTGCTGACGACGGCGTTCGCGGATATCCGCACCGAGTTCTCATGCTCGGTCGAGACGCTGCAATGGACTGTCAATGCCTATAATCTCGCATTCGCCGTGCTGCTGCTGTCCGGGGCTGCGCTCGGCGACCGGTTCGGCCGGCGCAGGATGTTCGCCGGCGGCATCATGCTGTTTACCCTCGCTTCCGCCGCTTGCGCGCTGGCACCGACGGTCGATTGGCTGATCGGGGCGCGCGCCATGCAGGGCGCTGGAGCGGCCCTGGTGATGCCGCTTGCGATGACCATCCTGAGCGGTACGTTCGGGCGCGAGCAGCGCGCAAAAGCGCTCGGCATCTTTTCCGGGATTACCGGCTTTGCATTGATCATCGGGCCTGCGGTGGGGGGCCTGTTCACCGAGCAACTGGGCTGGCGCTCCATCTTTTGGATCAACCTGCCGATTGGCGCAATCGCAGCCACGCTGGTACGGGCGCGTTTGCGCGAAAGCTTTGGTCCGGCGGCAACACTTGACATCGTCGGGCTGACGCTGGTCGCCATTGCCTCACTGGCCTGGGTCTGGAGCCTCATGCGCGGCAACATCGTCGGCTGGACCAGCGCGGAAGTCGTGGGTGCGATCATCGCTGGTCTCGCCTTCGCGACCGCGTTCCTGATCTGGGAGTCGCGCGCCGCCGCGCCGATGGTGCCGTTACGGCTGTTCGCGTCAAGGCCGTTCTCCGCGGCGCTCTCGCTGAGCTTCCTGTTTTATGCCGCGATGTATGGGGTGCTATTCCTGCTGCCGCAGTTCCTGCAAGTGACCCTGCATTTCGACGCCTTCGGCGGCGGGCTGCGTCTGTTGCCGTGGACCGCGACCTTGTTTGTGACCGCCCCGATTGCAGGCGCCCTAGTCGGCAAATTCGGCGAGCGGCCATTGGTGGTGACGGGACTCATCATGCAGGCGATCGGGCTCGGTTGGATCGCCTTGATCGCTTCGCCCGATGCCGGCTATGGCGCGCTGGTCGTTCCGCTGGTGGTTGCTGGCGTTGGCGTATCCATGGCGATGCCGGCAGCGCAAAGCGCCATCCTGAGCTCGGTCTCGTTGCCTGAAATGGCAAAGGCCTCCGGCATCTTCAATATGGGCCGGTTTCTCGGCGGCATGTTCGGGATTGCCGCGCTGGTTGCCACGTTCGCGGCGAATGGTGCAATGGATAGCCCGGCGCATTTCGCCGATGGCTTTGAGGCAGCAATGACGTTGGCGGCGCTGCTGTCGCTGGCCGGCGCGTGGGTCGGCCTTTTGCTGCCCGCTCGGGAATTGGTGTCCACCGCATCGGCGCCGCAAAGAATTGGGTGAAACGAGCGTGAACCAAACGAGATGGCGCCCTCGACGTCGAGCATTTTCAATGACTGAGAAGGTGGACACCTCGTTCGGGACGCAGGTGACGGCCGCTTCGGACGGCCACGATCAGCGAACGTCGGTATTGGCGGTTGCAGGTCCCCGATTTGAAGTGCGTCAGGAGAAGCTCATGATGCCTAGCGGATTAAAGTCCTGCCGAGGTGGGGTCTTAGCCACGGCTTCAAGGTTTTCAGCTGGTTAGAGGCGTCGTGGGCGCGATGCGTGCACCGGGAGATCAAGAGAAATCCATTGAGAGCAAGTGTGGGTGGTCGTCGTTTGGAGGTGATGTAGCGCCACAGCACTGTGGACGGCCCGGTGAAGTTGGATGACCAACAGAGCTCTGTGTTCGGCTGATCCGAGGAGCGCGGATTGCATTGTGGACAAAAAACGGCGTCGGGGAGGCGAGTCGCTCCCCCGCTACGCCCCGCCACACTTTCGCTCCCTTGGAGAATCTCGTCCAGCAGCGAGGCCTGACGGTCTCGGGGTCTCTGAATTAGGTAGTTACTTTCCTGCGCCTGTCGTCAGCCCGCTGACAATATAGCGCTCGAGGAAGATGCCGACCAGGACGAGCGGGGCGATTGCCGCCGTCGACAGCGCTGCCATCGACCACCAGTTGATGCCTTGCGAGCCGGTCTGGCTCGCCACCATCACCGGCAGCGTCTTCGCATCCGTGCTGGTGAGGAGGGCCGCGAAGAAATACTCATTCCAGCACAGCACCAGCGACAGGATGAAAGCGGCCACCATCCCGGGCACTGCAAGCGGCAGTATGATGCGCAGGAACGCGCCCCAGGTCGACAGCCCATCGACGAAGGCGGCTTCATCGAGCTCGATCGGGATCGCGTTGAACTGGTCGCGCATGATCCAGATGACGATGGGCAGAACCGAGAGCGTATAGAGCAGGATCAGGCCGAGGCGGGTGTCGAGCAGCGCGAGCGCCTTGTAGAGCACGAGGAAGGGCAGTGCGAGCACGACCGGCGGCAAGATCAGTTGCGACATGAAGAAGAACAGGATGTCGTCGTTGCGCATCCAGGCGAATTTGTAGCGGAAGCGGCTGAGGCCATAGGCGGCAAGCGAACCTAGGATCAACGCGAGCAGGGACGCGCCGACCGAGGTGATAATGCTGTTGACGAACCGGTTCGTGAACTCCGCGCGGGCGGTCGAGATGCCGAACAGCGTGTCTGGCGACAGCCCGAGCGAGCGCCATCCCTTCCAGTCCGGCTGAAAATCGACCCATGGGATCAGGTGGGCCTGCGTGACGTCGACTGCCGATTTGAACGACGTTGTCACCGTCCAGTAAATCGGGAACAGGCAAATGAACGTCCAGAACAGGAGCGCGGCATAGATCAGCACGCGGCCAAGCAGCCGCTTGGCGCGCGGGGCCGCGGGATGCCGCCGGACGGGCTTCAATGCCGATGTCGATATCGACACGCGCGTGAACTCCTTGGTTCTAGACGACTCTCTGCGTCCAACGCTTCGACAGGCGCAGGAGCAGCGTCAGAAGGAGGATGATCAGCACCAGATAGACCATGGCGAGTGCCGTGCCGTATCCGACATTGGAGCGGTCGCGGTACACGCGATAGATGAAGCTCGACACGGTGTCGGTGGCGCCCCCGGGGCCGCCGGCCGTCACGTTGATTACGATGTCTGCAAGCTTCAGCTTGAAGATGATGCGGATGATGAGGACGGTGATGCTGACCGGCAGCATGATCGGAAAGGTGACGTGCCAGAACGACTGCCAGCCGTTGGCGCCATCGACCTTGGCGGCCTCCTGTACTTCCCGCGGCATGGCCTGGAGGCCGGCGAGCAGGATGATCATGATGAAGGGGATCGACACCCAGGCGTCCATCGCCTGGATGCTCAAGCGCGCCATCCAAGGCGAAGCGAAGAACGCCGGGTTCTCCCATCCAAGATAGCGTGCCAGCGTCGCAGCGGGTCCGAAGCGATATTCGAGTAGCGACTTGCCGATCATCCAGCTCACCGCGACAGGGCTCAGCATTATCGGCAGCAGGAACACCACACGGAAGAACTTGCGCGCGCGGATCTCGGCGCTGAGCAGCAGCGCAAGGCCGAACGCGATCGCGTACTCGCCGAGGACTGCGACCGCGTAGAAGATCATGTTGCCCAGCGCGTTCCAGTAATAGGTGTCGTTGAGCATCCCGACGAGATTGCCGAAGCCGCTGAAGCGCGGGCCTTCGACCGAGCTGAGATTCCAGTCGAGCGAGGCGATATAGATCCCGAAGATGGTCGGGAAGATCACCACCGCAATGGTGAAGAACACCGCCGGCAGCAGGAATAGCGCGCGCTGGCCGCGTTCGCCGCGGATCAGCACTTGGGCGATGGCGAAGGCGACAGCCCAGATGAGATAGGCGACGAGGATCGGTCGCCAATCGGAGAACCCGGCCGCGGTCGTATCGGTCGTGTGCAGGATCTGGACGAGGAGCACGAGCAGGAAGCCGAGCGACGCCACCGCGACAATCGCGCGGCCGGCGGCCTTCCGCGTCGCCGGCGCGCGCTTTACTGCGGGCTGGTGGTGCAGGTCGTCGGTCACGGGAGCGGAATTCTGCATGGCAATCGAACTCGGCCGATCCTGAATGCCCGGCCGGCCGCCGGGTAAGTTTTCGGCTGGCACCGCGAGAGCGTCGCCAGCCGAGGATCTTCGCGATGCTCGTGCGGCTACACGCCGAGCGAGGCCTTGTAGAGTCCGATCTGCCGCTCGCGGCCGATCTGGTCGGTCAGCTTCTCCCAGGCGGCGGCGATGTTGTTCGCGCCGGTCTGCGCGTCGACCTTGCCGGCAAAAATCTTCGTCAGCTCATCCTCCGCGATGCTGTAGTACTGGAAGATGCCGGGGATGCGCGGTTCGACCGCGCGGTTCGGATGATTGTAGGAGCCAAGCTGCGAGTTGAGGTAGGAGGTGATGTATTTGCGGTCATAGCCCGCGGCCACCCATTCGTCGAACTGGAAGTGGCTGGCGCGGTGGGCCTGGAAGCCCGATGGATACATCACCATCCACAGCGACAGATCCTTGCCGCCGAGATGCGCAGCCGCGCTCCAGGCGGCCTTGTGCTTCTTCTCGTCGCTATTGACCCTGGCCATCACATAGACGCCCCAGCCGAGATAGGCGCAGTTCGGCGCGTGGTTCGGACCGCTCGCGAGCTTGTCCCACTGTCCGGTCTTGGAATTATAGACATCGTCCGATCCCGGCAGGATGTCGAAGCCGACGATATCGCCGATGACCGAGGTGTCGCTCGCCTTGGCGACCTGGCCGATGTCGCCCCACCAGGGAATCATCGAGCCGATGCCGGCGAGAAATTGCTGGAAGCCGGTGGTGTTCGGATCGGCGTTGAGCTGGTCGGCCGGCTCGAACGGCAGCGCGTCAATGACGTCCTGGATAGCGCGCACCCAGGCCGGATTATTGATGCGCGGCTTCATCGTATCGATGTCGAACAGCCAAGCCTTGTCCTCGGGATGTTTGGCGTAGGCAGAGGCGCGGCTGCCGAGGAAATAGAAGCCGAAGCCGCCCCAGGGCTTTGGCGCATCGAGATAGCCGAATGCATTCTGGTTCTTGATCTTCTTGCCTTTGAGGAATTTCGTCACCGCCTGGACCTGCTGCCAGGTTTTCGGCACGCCCCATTCGCCCGTGTTGCCGGCGTCCTTCCAGGCCTTGGCGAGGGCTGCGTCGGAGAAGACGTCCGTGCGGTAGTTGAAGTTGTGGCAGTCGCCGTCGATGGTGACGCGATAGGTCTTGCCGTTCCAGGTTCCGACCGGCGGCTTCAGATAGTCGACATAGTCATCGATATCGATCTGCTTTTTGACCCAGTCCGGCATCTCCGATGCCAGGCCCTTGCCACAGACATCGCCCTCGAACGGCGCGCCCATCTCGAGGATGTCGAAATCGACCGTACTCGTCGCGATCGCCTGCTGGAGCCTTGGGTTGTAGTCGGCCTGGGCGAGATCGATCCAGGAGATTTTCGCGCCCGTATAAGCTTCCCACGGCTTGAGGAAACCGCGGAACAGGAGATTGTGCAGGTTCTGATTGTTGAGTCCCATGAACGAGAGCTCGACGCCCTTGAATTCGCCTTCCTTGACGCTCGCCTTGGTCGGGCCGAGGCAGAGCTCGCCGACCTTCTGCCAGTCGGCGTCCGTCGGTGCGCCCTTGCCGACACCCGGAATTTGTGTGATCTGCGCGCGCAGGTTGGCTTGCGCCAATGCGAGCTCCGAGAACGTGCCGAGTGCGCCGCTGGTGCCGAGTGCTGCGGCGCTCGCCGCGCCTCTCAGGATTGTTCGCCGGTTCGGCTGGAATGCGGAATGCTGACCGTGCTGTTTCACCGCGATACCCTCCCGTTTTTGACCTTCTTGGCGTGACCCTCTTTTGTGAAGCCCACTTCGCCCGAGCACCTCGATAACGCGACGCTCGGCGGACTTCCGCGTCGTGGCGACGGCGGCAGAGGCCGCTTCGAGTATGCAGCGGCGCATATCAAAGTCAACGAATGCGCGTGAATTCGAGGCCGCGCGTGCCGTCGATGCGTGAACGATGCGCGGAGTCTTCGCAAATGCCGCGCTGCAAGATGATCGAGGCTGCGCAGCGCCGATCATCGTCGCGGTGACCGTGAATGAGCAGGTTCCGCGAGCGCGACATCACCTCGACATCGTTTTTATGTCAGACGCTTCGTGCAGCCGTACCGCCGTCCAGACGGTTTGAGCTGTTTACCTCAAGCCACATCAGGCGGGATGACGCCCTTCTTGAAGGCGAAGCAACCATAGAAGCGCCGCTCTCCGGTCTGGATCACGCAATAGGATCTCTTCGCAAGCTCGTAGAATGCAAAGCGCTCGACTGAGGCCATCGGAAAAGATCGGCCTTGCGCCGCATCGAGTTCGGCCTGGACCTCGCTCTGCACAGCCGGAATTTCGTTGGGCTGGCCGACGATCTCCATGCGAGATGCCGGCTTGTCCACGAAGCTGTCGAGCGGCAGCACCGAAAGGATCGCGCGCGCGGCGCGGCTTGCGGTGACGTTGTCGATGCGCAACAGCCGCCCCAGCACAGTCTGGCGCGCGACCGCGTCGGCCGGAAAGTTCGTGTCGCAGAGCACGAGATCGTCGCCATGCCCCATGGACCGCAGCGCATAGAGAACATCCGCATTCAAGAGCGGATCGATCGATTTCAGCATGCGGCGTCTCCCTTGGCGAGATCAGGCTTCATGGATTGATTGACTATCCGACGTTGCGGTGCCGTCGTCCATATCGACGTCCACGATTTGCAAGGATCGTGTTTCTCGGCATCGATCTCCGCACCCCGGCGGTCAAAACCGTCCTCTTCGATCGCGCTCAACGCGCGATCGCGAGCGCAAGTCAGCCGTTGAGGACGGCCTCGCCGCGTCCCGGTCTTGCTGTATGTCGCGATGAGCCCTTAGCCCGTATTCTTGACCGCCTCAGCCAGCATGGCGTAAAGCTGGCGCTTGCTGAGTTCATTCGGCTGCTGCCTCTCCAGCGGTTTCGATACCTTCTTTTCCACCGGGCTGGCACAGGCGGCGGACAACGCCGGCCTTCGCTTCGGGACTGGCCTTATTCTGGGCTTTGCTGCTGGCGGCCGGTGACCACGCTTCAGGCGCAATCGAGTCAGCCTCCCGCAAACTGCGTTACGGCTACATCCGAGTGCGCGCGCGATCTGTGCGGCGCTGTGTCCCAATGCCCAGAGTTCTTTGAGCAGCGTTATGTCTCTCTCATCCCATCTCATGGGAGATACTATAACGCCAGCTGCCAACGACCGGCTAGTCTAGTCTTCGTCTGGCTCGCGCACGACCGGCGGTTCGTCGGCGAGGTCCTCTTCTTCTTCCTCATCGTCATCTTCGTCTTCATCAGGATCGCGGGGCGGCATCGCGTTGCCGATCACCACGAGCGGACTCCAGTCAATCAACCCAGGAGTAAAGAGCTCGAGGATGTGCTGCTTCATGTTGTTCCTCCTCAAAAAATGCCAATGACCGGATGCGAAAACCTGACCACGGATTGAGATGGTACCCGATTTGAACTCTTACTACCGCTCCGGCGTTCAAACCTTCGGAATGAGCATCATTGGAGGCGGAGGGAGCTCAAGAGGAACCTGAGCCCAGAAGGAGTGGCTTCATGGCCCGTATTCAAACAGGTAGTCAGATAGTCACGCAGATTACTATCGTCGAAGCCGAACCGGCCAAGCAGAAGGAGGCGCTCTCGCTGATGGCCGATCGAGCCCGATTCATGGCGCGCCAGCCGGGCTTTGTGTCGATCAGCTTGCATCGAAGCCTCGACGGTCGGCGCATCGTCAACTACATCCAATGGCAAAATCGCGAACAGCTCCATTCTGCCCACCAATCGCCGGGCTTTCGTAAGGAGTGGGGTAAGTTTGATAACTTGACCGATCAAATCGATCCCCATCTCTATGAAGTTGTCGAGGTTCTGGACGCCGAGTAAGCGTTTTTTCACACTTGCATCGAGATCCTGCACAAAAGCCGGAGTCGTAGATCAGCGTTGTTTGACCCACAATCGGCGCTCACGACTGACCTCATCCCGCGTAAGCGCGGGAGCTCAATCCTCTGACGGCGTAAGGGACAATGTTCGAAGCCGATACGCTCGCATGAGCGTAGCCCCACCTTTGGGGGCTTGTGGGGGGCTTGGGGGGCGGAGCCACGCAGGCCACGCATTTGAGCGCGGACCTGTGGAGTCAACCCGGGTCGACTGGACTCGTTCCTCCTGGCACGCGGGCGGGAGCACAAAAGCTATAAAAGCTAAAGACTCTTGGTTCGGAAAGTATCATGCTGCATTCCTCCAGGAGTTCCATGGATGACTGCCTCGACCAACGAGCGCCCGATGTGTCCGGTATGCAAGCACCGGATGGGGTTGGCTCGCATTTCTCCCGGCCAAAGAGGAATCGAAGAGCGCACTTTCGAATGTTCGACCTGCGAGCGCACTGAAACTGTCTCTTTTGTCGTGGATCCAATGAACACGGATGCGGTCGGCTGGCTCGCCGGCGAACTGAAGCCGCCGCAATGATGCTCGGTGGGAGCTTGCGTGAGTACGGGGTGGCGACCTCGATCGAGGCTTGTTATCCTCCAGCCGTTCGTCGCGTCGCCGCAGGCCTCCATCGTGGCGAGCAGGACTACTGAAACCGTCGTCAGGATCACTGCCGCCGCCGTGATGGTCGGGCTGATATTCTCGCGGATGCCGCTGAACGTCTCGCGGGGCAGGATGCGCTGCTCCAGACCGGCCATGAACAGCACGATCGCCACCTGAGAGAACGGTCGTTCTTGATGTGCCTGACCGCATTCCGTCCTTGGCGCGTGATCAATGCTCCAACAACCGATCCCCTTGTCGCGATGTCATCCAAGCCCGCACTCCATCTCGTGGAGATAGTAGCCCAGCACCAAGGGGCCGCCGCGGTGCCTGTTGCGGCGGGCGGCCTTATAGGCGCACACCGGTTGTAGCGAACGCCTGGGCGACGGGCTCCTGCACCTGATCCAAGAGCGCCATTGCTGCAATTGCGATCACAACGGCTGCAGCGCAACCGAGCAGAAAAGCCTTCATGCGCAGCCTCCATCACTTACAAGCCGTACTCATCTAACAATGCCGCTTCCTGTGAGCAACTGTGACGAACGATCGCAAGTTCGCCCGCCGTTGCTGTCGACTTTAAGGGCTCTTGAAAACAGGGTCGATTGAAAATGCATCGCCCATTAACCCCAGCGATTGAAGGTCAGCGCTATGCAAATCCATCTCCAATATGGCGAGGAGCAGCATGAGCACGACGACCGTGAGGATGAGGAGGGGCGAAGCTTCTCGGGCGGCTGGATCCGGAGCGATCAAGAGCACGCGCACGGCGCGAAGCCATGAGATCATCCGCAGCCATGGTCTCGATTGCCCTTGCATGCCGTCTTCCTTGACATGACGAGCAAAGACGTAACGCACCAAAGTTAGGACCCGCGCGGCCGCCATTCAAGTGAAGAATGCGCACGATGGGCGAACTAACCAAGTGCGCGTCGAGGAACCGATCTCGATCCTTCCTCGTTGAAGTCTGGGCTCCAAGGGAGGATCACGCCGTGAAGGCACTGACATCCATCCTGTGCCTGGCAGCGGTCGCGGCCTCCGATAGTGCGCTCGCCAAGTCTGGAAAGACAGGGTCGCCTGCAGCACAGACCCGTTCCGAAGAGAAGGGCCAACCGCAGCCACAGGGCTGGACGGGCCCGATCACTACGGGTTCGGGCGGCGCGCCCGCCGAAAGTCCGCAAGGCCAGAGTCCGCCCGGGATGCAGGCGGCGCCCGAGGGCTCGTCCAAGAAGGTGGTGGCGCCGGAGAAGTAGAGGTGGTGCCGCGGACATCTATTTCGGGCATCATTGAAGGCACGGACATAAGCATGGTCGGCAGAGATTGATGGGATGGGCTTCGTGCGTCCGGGTCGCCGCAACCCTCCTGGAGCTAGTTGCTGCGTCGGCGGCGCCCGCGCAGCTTGCGGGTCACGGCGGCCCCGTCCGCGCGCTCGCCGTTTCGGCTGACGGCGACAGCCTGTTGTCAGGTAGCTTCGACACGTCCGGCATTCGCTGGTCGCTGAAGACCGACACGGCGGCGGAGGTGCTGCGGTATCATGCGGATGCCGTTAACGCCGTTGCTTTGCTGCAGGACGGCCGCATGATCACCGCCGGGGCCGATGCCCGGCTTGCGGTATGGACGGCCGGCCGGCAACAGCCTGATCAAGTCCTGGAGGGGCATACCGGTCCGATCGTGGCACTCGCCGTGGCACCGGACGGATCGAACCTCGCCTCGGCCTCTTGGGACCATACCGTGCGCCTTTGGTCCTTGGCTGATGGCGCCTCCCGGGTGTTCGAAGGTCACGCGCAGAATGTGAATGGTGTCGCCTTCGCTCCGGACGGCCTGTCGCTCGTGAGCGTCGGCTATGATCGTGCGTTGTGCATCTGGCGCTTGCCGGAAGGCCGACCTGAAATGGTGGAACTGCCGGCGCCATTGAATGCCGTCGCCATCGCTCCCGGTGGCGAGATCGTCGCGGCAGGGGCTGACGGCAAGCTGCGCATGCTGACGGCGGACGGAGAGCCGGCGGGCGAGGTGGCCGCAGGCTCGGCACCGATCGTCGCTTTGGCGCTTTCCGATGATGGGATGCTGATCGCCGCTGCAGGCGTCGACGGCACGGTTGCCATTGTGGACCGTAAGTCGCGGAGTGCGTTGCGGACACTCGTGGGACCCGGTTTCCCGGTCTGGTCCGTCGTGTTCCTGCATGATGCAGCAACGCTCGTGACCGGAGGTGCGGACGGAAAGATCCGGCGCTGGAATGTGCATAGCGGTGAGCCGGTCGGTTCGAACCTGTTCGGCACATCAGCGGATCCGCTGGCCGCCTATGCGGGCGATCATGGCGCCGATGTCTTTCGCGCCTGCGTTGCCTGTCACACACTGTCGGACAAGGAGCTGCAACGCGCAGGGCCAACGCTTGCCGGATTGTTCGGGCGGAAAATCGCCTCGATCCCCGGCTATCGTTTTTCCGAGGCGCTCAAGACGATGGATATCGTCTGGACCCCCGAGACCGTCGCTAAGCTGTTTGAAGTCGGGCCCAATGTCTACACGCCGGGAACGAAGATGCCGGAGCAGCGCATCGGATCGGGCGAAGACCGCCGCGCACTGACCGACTTCCTGGCCCGGGCGACCTCGCAATAGGCGAGGGCCCTAATCTGGACGAGGGACGTCGCGCCTACGTCTTGCTGTCCGGCCGGCGCAAATAATCCTCGGTGGTTCGGGGCGGCGCGCGTTCTGGCACGCCCTCAAACGGATCGAATCGCTGTTCGCTCATCACGATCACGCGGCAATCCGCGCACATCCTGATGGCGTCGAGGCGCTTGTCGCCCGCCGGATACATCCAATGCCTGCCCTCGAGCTTGACCGCGATGCGATCAATCGTGCTCTTCACGCCGAATGCCGTGCCGCAGCGGATGCAAAGGGCAGGCTCTTCCTCTTTGATCACAATCGCGGGCGCGCGGCCTGCGCGGAAATCGATCTGGGGCTTCAGCGTGATGACCTTCTCGGGACAGGTGCTCTGGCAGAGACCGCATTGCACGCAGGCATCTTCGACGAATTTGAGCACTGGGCGGTCAGGATCGTCGCGGAGTGCGCCCGTCGGGCAGACGGAAACGCAGGACAGGCACAGCGTGCATCCATCGGTATCAACGCTCACTGCGCCAATCGGAGCGCCCTGAGGCAAGGCAATGACGTCGACCGGCTTCGGCGCGAGGCGATGCAGTTCGCTCAACGCGAAGCGAAGCAGGTCGCGCCGCTTGCCGACCGTCTTGAACGTCGCAGGCGTCTTCACCGCAGCAAGTCGCTTGATGCCCCACAGTTGCTCCCGCATTGAATCCGGATCGTCAGTTTCGATCGCAGTGACCCGGCGCCCTTCAAATCCGAGGCCCGCAAGGATGGTCTCTGCCATGTTGATCGTTTGGGTCAGTCCAGTCACGTCATGCCGCGGCTTGCCGCGGAGCAAAAACCGGAACGCGGTCGCTCCGTAGGCAAATGCGCCGATGACAGCCTCAAGCCCGATCTGCGTCACCTCGTTGACGACCAGAGGGATGACGTGGGCAGGCAGGCCATCCCCCTGCCGCGCCAGCGCGTCGATCAACGGCGTGCCGTGTTGGCGGTCGTGTAGCAACAGGACGGGGTTCGATCCGCCCGCCTGATGATAGGCGAGCAGCATGGCGCGGATGGTCTGAAGCTGGGTGTCCGCGGGCGGCAACGCGTAGGATGCGGCGCCCGTCGGACAGGCGGCGGCACATTGGCCGCAGCCGGCGCAAATCTCGGCATCGATGGCAACATGATTGCCGGCTGGCGTGATCGCATTCGTGGGGCATAGATCAAGACAGCGATGGCAGCCGGTCAGATTCGAGCGCGAATGGGCGCAGAGATCGGGCGTGAACTCGACATATTTAGGCTTATCGAAACGCCCGACAAGTTCACGCGCGCTTAGGACGGCGCGGAGCATGGCGCCCGGATCCTTGGGATCGGCCCGCAGGTAACCGTCGCGCAGATCATGCGCCTGAAACAGCGGTCTCTCTCCCGATAGGTCAAGGACGATGTCGCAACGCGAGGTGGCGCCGTTGCGTGGAGTTTCAAAGACGTAGCGATCGCGCGAGGAGGGGCGCGGGCGAGCGTAGTCGTCGATAGTGAGCTCGAAAGCGCCAAAATGTCCTCTGGCATTACGGATCGTTCCCTTAACAACCGGGAAGGGCGCTGCCACAGGCGAGACGATCTCGCCCGGCTCCCTCAGCATCACCGTCACATCGAGGTGATCCGCAAGCAGCCCCCCGGCTTCGATCGCCGCCTCGTCCCTGCCATAGATCAGGATGACCCCGTCGCTCGCAAGCGTGACCAGCGGATAATCGGGCGCCTGCACGGCGCTGGCTGCGAGCAGCGCTGCCATTTTGGGGCCCGCCTGCGCGCCTTCGGTCGACCAGCCTGCCGTCTCGCGAATGTTCGCGAAAGCGATCGGCGCGGAACGATCGCCGGCTTCCTCCGCAAACAAGGATTGCTGATACGTACAGGCAACGGTCAGAGGGCCTTCTGCCTTCGCGCATGCGCGAAAGTGGTCGAGCTCGGCGCCGCACAGGTGACGAAAACTCCGGATGTCACCATTGCCGCATCCGCGCTTGATCGCGGCCACGTCAAGCCGCATCGTGTCTTCACACGAGCAAATCAGGATGGTCTTCGCTGGCTGCTCCAGGTTCATCCCTCCGAGAAGGCGACGAATGACGGACTCGCAGCGATCCTTCGCCTCGTATAGATATTGTCAATCGGGAAAAAGGAGAAAGTGGAGGAAGGCCTGCGGTCGATCCCAACCAGCCACGCTTCCATGGCGGAACAGATCCAATTGCCGCCGCCCTTTACCTTGGTCCGGCTGCGCGAGAGCGAAGACGCGTTCGCTCATGCATGCCGCATTGCACCCAAAAGCGGTGCTGGCACGCTGGTCTATGTAGGACGCTTCGACCTCGCCGAGTTCGCGGTGGTGCTGGAGCCGGCCGAGCGGCTGATCACCGCACGCCGCGCCTTTTACGCCGGCATGGTTGCCCTGACGGACGCCCTGCGCGCCTATGCGCCGCCGGCCAAGGAGGTCGCGGTCGGCTGGCCCGATGCGGTGAGGATTGACGGGGGGCTGGTAGGAGGGGGACGGCTTGGCTGGCCCGCATCCGCGGACGAGGATGAGCCGCCGGGCTGGCTCGTATTCGGGGCCATGATCCGGACAGTCATGATGAACGATCGTGATCCCGGTGTTCGCCCACTTGCCTCCGCCCTGGAAGGAGAAGGGTTCGGCGAGGCCGGCGCAGTGCAGATGACCGAGAGCTTTGCGCGGCATCTGATGCGGGCGATCGACAGCTGGCAGGTCGATGGATTTGACAGCGTCGCGCGCGAATATCTCAGCCGCATCCCTCGCGAGCGGCAAACGCTTCGACGCATCGATGATTGCGGCGATCTGCTCACGCGCCGCACGGGTAGTGATACGACCGAGCGGGCAGACCTTGTTAAGGCGCTCGCCACGCCATCGTGGCTCGATCCGAAGCTCGGAGGGCCATGGTCGTGAAAAAGGCTGCGAAACTCCTGCGCACCATCGCGCTCGATGTCTCCGATACCTTCACGTTCGAAGTAACGGCAATGCCAGGCGAGTGGGCCGTCTCCGGCGCCTTTCGCTTCTGCGACCAGGATCCGGCGAAGCTGAGCGGAAAGGCGCGCGCCGCCTTCCGCAGCGGCTTTCTGGGCGTGCAATCCTGGGGATGGTCGACGCTGGCGCAGATCGTTCCGGCGACTGAGGACGATTGCCAGGTGCTAATCGAACTCCTTGCCAGGCAACTCGTTGATCGGTTCGGCGCACCGGACATGGCAATTGCGAGGGCCGCTGCGGAAGAGGAAGTCACCTTTGCGCAGTCGCTCTGCACGCACCCGATCAGCTCACTCATTGCGGTCCACCGTTCGGCGGGCGATGGCGAAGTCCACGAGGGCTTCCGCAAGCTGCAACTGCGGGAAGGGCAGCGGCATGGCAAGGCGTTCTCGTTCATGGAACTCGAGGATGATGTCAAAGCCGACGGCGATCTTGATGGAGGCCAGGAGCCACCCCTCCGATGAGTGATTTCTGGATTGCATGCGGCCATCATCTGCTCGATCGCGACGAGAGCGGCGGGCTTCGTGTCACCGACGAATTCTTGAAGGCTTATTTTGCCCGTCCCGAGCTGATGCCGCCGAAGGACGCGTGCCTGGTGGAACGAAGACTGCATCGTGAGATGCTTGCTGATCCGCGCCGAGCGGTCGCAGCCGACGAGGTCGGTGCGATCGCCGATGAGGACGCGCGGGAGAACTGGCGCTTCGTGGTGGGGTTTCGCGATCTCATGCTGCGGCACCCGACGCTCGAAGCTGCGTATCTTGCAGTCCTGCGTTCGTCGTCAAACGACCTGCCGCCGCTGTTCATCAATCACCTCGTGCACGTGATCTTGCGCAATGCTCTCGACGGCAACGACGATGCGTTCGTGCTGCGCGCCGCCGAGCTGTTCTTCCGGCCGCAGCGGATCCTTCCGCATGAACAGGCCTTGCTGCTTGGCGATGAAGAGGTTGTCGGCGGTCGCAGCCCGACGCCTATCTTGTCGCTGATCTCGATGCTGGGCGCCAAGACCGACGCCCAGCTCGATGTGTTGAGCGAGGAAAACGCCGAGAGCTATTGGAAACGTAGCGACCAGTTCGATATGGCCCTCGATCTCACCGCGGGCGGGCGAGGCCCTCGCGCGCTGGCACAGGCGATGACACGCTGGGTCTCCCATCTGCTCGGGATCGATGTTGCCATTGAACCGCTGACGGAACTGCGCGACGTAAGGCTGGCTTGGTATATTGGGTTGGACGCTGACGCCACCAAGATGGGCGATCGGCTTTGGCACGACGAGGAGCTCGACGGGCCCAGCGCAGGGCGAGTTCTTTCGCTGTTTCGCCTGACCTTTGCGGATCCTCAGTTCGCCATGGAGACCTTGCGGGGCGAGCCAGTCTATCTGATGCTGGCGATGACAGCCGATCAGAAGCTCCGCATGAAACCGCAGAATCTGTTGGCGGGACTCCCGACCAGGCGCCTGGAAGCCATCTCATGAGCGCTGCCCTGCCAATCCTGCGTATCCCCGTCGGCATCGTCGTCGAACGGCGCAAGGCGGATTCGTTCTGGGGCGATTTCATATGGCGGAGCGCCGCCGTGTTGCCAGACAAACCGGACACGGAGCCCTGGACAGTCTTGCGCGAACAGGGCGGCACGACCTGGTTCTATGCCGGGAGCGCAACGGTTGATCTGTACGTGTCGGAAACCGCGCGTTACCGCGACAATGTTGCCTCCGGTACTCCGAGCATCTGGGTGGTCTTGAGCCCATCCGAGGGGGCCTGGCCTTATGCGATCGCCGCCGCGACCGCTGATCCCGCGGAAGGAGAAGGGTTTACCGAGGCCGCTGACAATCTGGTTGAAGCCGTACCGATGCCCGAGGTAGTGCGCGAGGTGATTGAAAGCTTCATTGCCGAACACCACGTCGAGAGAGAGTTCGTCAAACGCGAACGACGGCGCGCCGATCCCGAGGCTTTGGCGCGTCGGCAGCACGAAGGCGGGCAAGAATGACCGAGGAAGAGTTTCTCGCACGTTGGTCGCGCCGCAAGCGCGAGTCAAAATCGAATGCTCCGCTGGTGGAAACAGCCGGGCCAGCCGGTGAAGCCGCGGTGCCATCCCCCGCGGTCGACGCCGAACCGGACGTGGATATCGGGAGCTTGCCGTCGATCGATGCGATCACCGCCGGGACCGACATCACCGCGTTCCTGCGCAAAGGTATTCCGCCGGAATTGGTGCAAGCGGCTCTTCGCCGCGCCTGGACGGCCGACCCGGCGATCCGCGATTTCGTGGGGCTCGCCGAGAACGCCTGGGACTTCAACGATCCGAATGCCATGCCGGGCTTCGGACCACTCGATTGCTCGCAGGCGGAGCTGGCCGCGTGGGTCGACCGGATCGTCGGGGGTCTGCATGACGCCGCAGAGGCACAGACTGACACGCCGACGCAATTGCAGGAGCCCTCGGACGTTCGGAATGGGGATATTGTGCACTCCGCTGTGCTTACAGAGATGCCTGATGAAGCCGTCCCCACGGAGATCGCAGCTCCCGTTGCATCGCAACCGGCCATGGAATCCGATATGGAACCCGATACTGTTCCGCGCCGCGTACATGGTGGTGCCCTGCCTAGCTAGGGCTGCGACCAATGGCTATAGCCTCAACCTATAGAGCGGCGATTGACCGTCTGCGGAACCAGGTCTAGGGTTTGCTAGCGCTTTGTTGCGCAAGTAAAATTGGTCGCTCGAGGGTCTCAGGTAACGGAGGTCCATGTGCGTGACGCCGGGCTTGATCGCGCCATTGACGCCGCAGGCGGCGTGGCCCAGCTTGCGCGCAAAATCCACATCAGCCAGCCCTCGATTTCGAACTGGAGCAAGATACCCGCTCAGCGGGTGATTGCGGTGGAAGCTGCAACAGGTGTTCCCCGGGCCGAACTGCGGCCTGATCTCTATCCTGATCACCATCACGAACGCACGGTATCGCAAGACAGTATCGATCCGATCGATGTCGCGCGAGCGCAGGAATATGTCCTTCTCGCCGCCTTGCTTGCGGCTGCGCCGTCCAGGAGCTTGCTCGATCGGCTTACGGGCTTGAGCGGAGACGGCACGCCACTCGGTCAGGCTCACGCCGGCTTGGCGGAAGCCGCTTCGCGCACGACCGCAGCTCAGGTCGAACGCGAATATTTCGATCTTTTTGTTGGTCTCGGCCGCGGTGAGTTGCTGCCCTATGCCTCCTACTATTTGACCGGCTTCCTCAACGAACGTCCGCTGTCACGTTTGCGGACCGATCTCGCGGCGCTCGGCATCGCGCGCGCCGAGGCCAATTCCGAACCTGAGGATCATGCCGCCATCCTCTGCGAGATCATGGCCGGAATGGCTGATGGCCGCTTGGAAGCGCCGTTCGTTGCGCAGCGTGCGTTGTTCGAGAAGCACGTTTCGTCCTGGATGGGACGGCTGTTTGCCGACATGGAGCAGGCGGCGAGCGCAAGGTTTTACCGCGTAGTCGGCACGTTCGGCCGCCTGTTTATCGAGATCGAGAGGCAAGGATTTTCGTTCGCGAAGTGACCATGCGCAGGCTGGTCCGGGAGAGGTGCGATGAGCGATGACAAGAAAGCGATCGTCGGACGGCGCGACTTCCTCCGCAAGGTTGGCATCGGCACGGTAGGCGCTGGCGCCACGTTGGCGACGCCACTCGTCGGTTCCGCGCAGGCCGACAGCGAGAATGACGATGAGAAGCGCAAGGCGCGCTACAAGGAATCCGATCACGTGAAGGCCTATTACCGCGTCAACCGCTATCCCGCCTGAGGGAGGCTGCCCGTGCTTATCAAGCGAACACAAGAGCATTCCGGATCCGACCGCCGCGGCTCGGTCGCGGACACCCTGACAAGGCAGACCGGCGGTCTCGATCGCCGCACCTTCCTGCGCCGGTCCGGCGTTGCGGGTGGCGCGCTCGCGGCGCTCGGGACCATGCCGATTTCCGGCGTGCGCAAGGCAGAAGCCGCCATGGCGGGTCCGCTGACCGCCGGGGCCACCGTCAGGAAAAGCATCTGTACGCATTGTTCGGTCGGATGCACCGTGACCGCGGAGGTGTTGAACGGGGTTTGGATCGGCCAGGAGCCGAGCTGGGATTCCCCCATCAATCGCGGATCTCACTGCGCGAAGGGAGCTTCCGTACGCGAGCTGGTGCACAGCGAGCGGCGTTTGCGCTATCCGATGAAGCTCGTAAACGGGCAATGGACGCGCGTCTCCTGGGAGACTGCGATCAACGAGATCGGCGACAAGATCATCGAGATTCGCGAAAAATCGGGTCCCGATTCCGTTTATTGGCTCGGCTCGGCCAAGATGACCAATGAAGGCGCTTATCTGTTCCGCAAGCTAGGGGCGTTCTGGGGCACCAACAACACCGACCATCAGGCACGCATCTGCCATTCGACGACAGTTACCGGCGTCGCCAATACGTGGGGCTATGGTGCGATGACCAATAGCTACAACGATATTCGCAATGCCAAGACCCAGATGATCATGGGCGGCAATCCGGCCGAGGCGCATCCGGTTTCGTTGCAGCATCTGCTCGAGGGCAAGGAGCTGCAAAAGGCCAACTTCATCGTCATCGACCCGCGCATGACACGCACCGCTGCGCACGCCACGGAATATGTGCGGATGCGTCCGGGCACCGACATTCCAGTGCTCTACGGTATCATGTGGCACATCCTCCAGAACGGCTGGGAGGACAAGGAATTCATCAGGCAGCGCGTCTACGGCTTCGACGATCTCCGCAAGGAAGTGGAGAAATGGAATCCGAATGAGGTGGAGCGCGTCACCGGCATTCCCGGCGAACAGCTCAAGCGGGTCGCCAAGATGTTCGCCACCGAGAAGCCGTCGACCTTGATCTGGGCCATGGGCCAGACCCAGAAGACCGTCGGCACCGCCAATGTGAGGGCGAGCTGCATCCTGCTGCTCTTGACCGGCAATGTGGGCGGACCGGGCATGGGCGCCAACATCTTCCGCGGCCACGACAACGTGCAGGGGGCGACCGACGTTGGGCTCGATATTGTGACGTTGCCGTTCTACTACGGTCTCGCCGAGGGCGCGTGGAAGCACTGGTCGCGGGTCTGGGACGTTGACTACGAGTTCCTGAAGTCGCACTTCGATTCCAAGCAGATCATGGAGACTCCCGGCATTCCTCTGACCCGCTGGTTCGAGGCGGTGACGCTGCCGAAAGATCAGGTCGCTCAGAAGGACAACGTGCGGGCAGTGTTCGTTCAGGGACACGCCAGCAACAGCATCACACGCATTCCGGAGTCTCTCAAAGGCCTGAAGGCGCTGGACCTGCTTGTCATTGCCGACCCGCATCCCACGACCTGGGCATCGCTGGCGGTCGAGGCCGGCCGCAAGGATGGCGTCTACATTCTTCCGGTGGCCACGCAATTCGAGTGCAAGGGATCGCGCGTCGCCTCGAACCGCTCGCTGCAATGGGGCGAGCAGATCGTCAAACCGATCTTCGAATCCAAGGACGATCTCGAGGTCATCTATCTGGTGGCCAAGAAGCTCGGCTTCGCCGACCAGATGTTCAAGAAAATCAAGGTCGAGAACAATCTGCCTGAAGCAGAAGATGTGCTGCGCGAAATGAACCGTGGCAGCTGGTCGACCGGCTATTGCGGGCAATCGCCTGAGCGGCTTAAGGCGCACATGAAGAACCAGGCGAAGTTCGACATGCTGACGATGCGTGCCCCCAAGGACGATCCCGAGGTCGGCGGCGATTATTACGGCCTGCCGTGGCCATGCTGGGGCTCGCCGGAGGTCCGGCATCCCGGCACGCCGCTGCTCTACAACACCAATCTCGCGGTGATGGACGGCGGCGGCACGTTCCGGCCGCGCTTCGGCATCGAGCGCGAGGAGAAGCTGCCAGACGGGTCCACGCGCAAGGTCAGCCTGCTGGCCGACAAATCCTACTCTAAGGATTCCGAGATCCAGGACGGCTATCCCGAATTCACGCTGGCGAGCCTGAAGAAGCTTGGCTGGGACACAGATCTCACCGAAGCGGAGATGGCTACGATCATGAAGGTCAATCCGACCAATCCGGATTCGGTGTCGTGGTCGCTCGATCTCTCAGGGGGCATACAGCGGGTCGCGCTCAAACACGGCTGCGTGCCGTACGGCAACGGCAAGGCACGCATGAACGCTTTCGGCCTGCCTGATCCGATTCCGGTCCATCGCGAGCCGATCTATACGCCACGTGTCGACCTCGTCGAGAAATATCCGACGCTGCCCGATGCCAAGCAGTTTCGCATGCCTAACATCGGCTTCTCGGTGCAGAAGGCTGCGGTGGAGAAGGGGATTGCCAAGCAGTTCCCGCTCATCCTCTCTTCCGGCCGCCTGGTCGAGTATGAGGGCGGCGGGGAGGAGACGCGTACCAATCCGTGGCTTGCCGAATTGCAGCAGGACATGTTCATCGAAATCAACCCGGCCGATGCTGCCGATCGCGGCGTCAAGGACGGCGGCTGGGTCTGGGTCACCGGCGCCGAGAACAATTCCAAGGCGAGGATGAAGGCGCTCGTCACCGAGCGTGTCGGCAAGGGCGTCGCCTGGATGCCCTTCCATTTCGGCGGCTGGCTGGGAGGCAAGGATCTTCGCAGTGCCTACCCGAAGGGGACAGATCCGATCGTGCTCGGCGAAAGCGCGAACACCATCACGACCTACGGATATGATCCCGCGACGGGCATGCAGGAGCCGAAGGTCACTCTTTGCCAGATTGCAGCGGCATAAGGAGCAACGACGATGGCACGTATGAAATTCCTTTGCGACGCCGACCGTTGCATCGAATGCAATGCCTGCGTCACCGCCTGCAAGAACGAGCATGAGGTGCCCTGGGGTATCAACCGGCGCCGCGTGGTCACCATCAATGACGGCAAGCCAGGCGAGCGTTCGATCTCGATGGCCTGCATGCACTGCACCGACGCGCCCTGCGCGGCCGTGTGCCCCGTGAACTGCTTCTACACGACCGCCGATGGCGTGGTGCTGCACTCCAAGGACCTTTGCATCGGCTGCGGCTATTGCTTCTACGCCTGTCCGTTCGGCGCGCCGCAATATCCCAAGGTCGGAAACTTCGGCTCGCGCGGCAAGATGGACAAATGCACCTACTGCGCCGGCGGCCCCGAGGCCGACGGCAGCAGGGAGGAATACGAGAAGTACGGCGCGAACCGGCTGGCGGAGGGCAAGCTGCCGCTGTGTGCCGAAATGTGCTCGACCAAGTCGTTGCTCGCGGGCGACGGGGAGATTATCGCCCAGATCTACAAGGAACGCGTGATGAAGCGCGGCTACGGCTCCGGCGCGTGGGGCTGGAAGACCGCGTATCGCGAGACGATCGAGTCCTGACGCGGACGGCAGTCAAGGACGCGGGACCGGGAGGCGCAGATGGCGTCATTTGGAAGACTCATTCGCCTGGCATTTGGCGCATGCGCGCTGCTTCTGGTGATCACGGCAACTCCAGCGAGCGCCCAGCAGGTCAACCCGACCGCAAGCTCTGTCAAGGAGCAGCAGTTGCTGCATGAGCTGAACCGAATCCAGGGCCGCGTCAGCATTCCGGATCAGAGGTCGGGCGTGCTCGAGCAGCCACAGGGGCGCGAATGGCGGGAGTTTCGCAATGTCACTCTACGCTGGATCGGCGGCGTCGCGATTATCGGCATGCTGGCTGTGCTCGTGATCTTCTATCTCACCCGTGGCATGGTGCGGCTCGAAAGCGGGCGATCGGGACGCACCATTGTGCGCTTCACCCTGTTTGAACGCTTCGTGCATTGGATGACAGCCAGCTGCTTCGTCATCCTCGCCATCTCGGGTCTAAACATCACCTTCGGGCGGCCGTTGTTGTTGCCGCTGATCGGTTTTGAAGCCTTCTCCGAGTGGTCACAATGGGCAAAATATGCCCACAACTATCTGAGTTTCCCGTTCACCGTCGGCGTCGTCCTGATCTTCCTGATGTGGATCGCGGGAAATCTCCCGAACAAGGTGGACGTTGCCTGGATCAAGCGGGGAGGGGGCATTGTCGGCCATGATCATCCGCCGGCCTATCGCTTCAACGCCGGCCAGAAGATGATTTACTGGATCGTCGTGATCGGGGGCGGCCTCGTTGCAGCAACGGGATACGAGCTGATGTTCCCGTTCTACATCAGCGGCATCGAAGGCATGCAGATGGCCCAGATCATCCACTCCGTGGTGGCCGTACTATTCGTGGCCGCGATGATTGCGCATGTCTACATCGGCACGATTGGGATGGAGGGGGCTTTCGAGGCCATGGGTTCGGGTGAGGTCGACCTCAACTGGGCACGCGAACATCATAGCCTCTGGCTCGACGAACAGAGTGGGCGAACCGGACCGAACGATCAAAAGCCGCAACCAGTGACCGCCGCGGCGGAATGAAGTGGAGCGGCTGAAGAGGGCCGGTCAGGTGTGCTCTATTGCGTCCGCTCTCTGGCAAACAGGACGGACCGGTCCTCGATCTCCTGCTCGGCCAGCGTGCTCGCTTGGCCTGTCTGCAGCTCTTGAATGTTTGGCATGCCGCTCTGTGCAGAGCGAAGAAGTGCATGCGGTCTGAGTACGGTGGTGGCCGCACCGATGACGAGCAGGGCCGTGACGAGCGAAAGCATAAGGCGTTTCATTCGACATCTCCGTCCGGTGTTGCATCCGCCAAGACGGAGTAAGCTCTAATTCTTCCCGGTGATGTGAGCCGCCTCACATCCTCCGAGCCTTTTTCGGGTTCCAACGGCTGAACGAAGGACGGGCAGTCCTCGATGGTTTGCGCCGCCGATCGAGAGGTTATGGACCGCGCACTTGTTTCCGGGGCTTAGAAAGGCCAAAGGTCCATAATGAACAACGCCTGCCTGGAGAGAAGCTCCAGTTATTCTGTTGTTGTGTCGATCAAGGTCGTTCTAAAGCATGATCCGGAAAAGTGCGAAGCGGTTTTCCGAAAAGATCATGCTCAAACAACAACCTAAAGCGCGATGATGATTCATCCTCATCTCATCGCGCTTTAGTCCTGCTGAAACAATGCTGGTGACTGCAGGTACGTGGCTGACGCCATATGATGCGGAGGGAGTGTCGAATGACAGTCCGAACCTTATTGTTGGCTCTTTGCTTTCTGTTTTGCAGCGAACTGGCAGCTGTTTCCAAAGGCAGCGCCGTGAATAAGAACGATCCTTGGGATCCTCATCATATAGACGATCTACCCACTGAGATCCGACAATACGTCGCCGGAATCTGCAAGAGTCCGCCCAGCGCTCAGCATGATTTTGCAACCTACTCTCCGCACGAGAAGCGCTGGCGCATAAATCTCGAATATCTTCGATGCGATGGTTTGGGCGAATATCGTCGAGGAAATCAATGCCTAGACGTTGACTTCGTCGCTGTCGGCTCGCATTTTCGACTCATCAGAAAACAATATGCAGACTGCGGATTCTAAATCTTAGCCGCGACGTGCCTGGCTGCTCGCGCGCGCCGAAATCGAGGCCCTGGCAACTGTGTCCAATATTCGAATCGAGCGATTGCCTCCGTGGGCAAACTCTCCCTACGTGGGTAATTTCCGGACGAGGTCGCTTCTTGTTTCTTGAGGAAGCAGGCCCTTTTCGCCCGGTTGTGTCCCTTGGCTGACGCGACCATCCGGCGGCTCGCCAACAGCATCAGTTGGCGGGAATATGCTGTCGTATATCGCGCGAGCCTCTCGAATTAAACGAATCCGCTCAAGCTCAGATCTTGGAACAAGTCGAACGATGTTGCTCATGGGCGTGCCAACCTAGTTTGTAAATGCGTTCAGTGAATAGACGCAGACCGAGAGGACGCCCACATTGGGCTTCGATGCTGATTTCTATTGACGCTTGCATCCCGCGTCACGAACAAGCGCGGACGAAAACTGCGCAAGCATAGCGGCGACCCAGAGAGGGCCGTGTTCGTCAATCAAGCGCGGCAATGTCTCGCTCATTAGGACGGCATGCAACGTTTCAGCAGGAATGCCGGCCCGTTCAATCCGTTCGACTGCCAGGCGGAGGTGATCGCGTGCTTCGTCAAAGCGGGGAGGCGCCCCTGGCGCGTCCGTCTCGTTGGGCGCGCGCAGGCCCTCTTCCCGCAAGCAGTCGATCGGTCGGTTCGTCATGCGGCGTCCTTTGTCCAGGACGGAAATGGATCGGGCAGCCCGCGCCAGGCCTCCGGCGTAAATTGATCCGCTTTGCCCTCGAGGCAATCATTGAGCCGGCGAGTGATAAGTGCCTGGTCCATCGGGTCGATGCCGATAAAGACGATTTCCTGCCGGCGGTCGCCCCAGACCGGGTCGAGATACGGCTTCATACTCGCTTTCCAACCATCGTCGTCCGGCCAGCGAACTTCTGGAACGGCGGACCACCAGAGACCCCGTTTCGAGGTTCTGATCATCGCGCCAGCCTGGGCCACTTCGCCGACGAAGTTGGGACGGGTCGCCAGCCAAAAGAAGCCTTTCGCCCGGATCACGCCCGGCCAGGATTCGTTGCAGAAGGCCTGAAACTTTGCGGGATGAAACGGCCGCCGGGCGCGATAGACGAAGGAACGGACGCCGTATTCCTCCGTCTCGGGCACATGATCCTTGAAGCCGTTGAGTTCCTTGAACCAGAGCGGGTTGCGATGTGCCTTTTCGAAGTCGAACAAACCTGTGCCCAGCACCTCGCCAAACGGGATATCGCTGTAATCAGCCTCAATGATGCGGGCATCCGCATTGAGCGAGCGGATGATCGCGCGTGCGGTCTGACGATGATCGTCCGATGCGTCGGAAACCTTGTTCAGCACGATGACATCGGCGAACTCGATCTGTTCGACCAGCAGGTCGACCAAGGCGCGTTCGTCTTCGGGACCGGCGACCTCGCCACGATCCCGCAGAAAGTCATGGCTTGAATAGTTTGCCAGCAGATTGGCGGCATCGACCACGGTGACCATGGTGTCCAGCCGTGCAATATCCGAGAGGCTCACATCGTTTTCGTCGCGGAATTCGAACGTAGCTGCCACGGGAAGCGGCTCGCCGACCCCCGTCGACTCGATTACCAGCGCGTCGAAACGTCCGCTTTCCGCCAGCTTGCGAACTTCGACGAGAAGATCTTCGCGCAGGGTGCAGCAGATACAGCCATTGGTCATCTCGACCAGCGTCTCGTCGGTGCGCGTCAGTCCGCCATCCTGGCGCACCAGTTCGGCGTCGATATTGACGTCGCTCATGTCGTTGACGATGACGGCGAGGCGCTGACCCTGGCGGTTCGCGAGCATCTTGTTGAGAAGAGTAGTCTTTCCAGCGCCGAGGAAGCCAGAAAGCACGGTCACTGGAAGTCGGGTGTCAGGCATGAACGCTCCGCGAAACAAGTTTCACTTGAGTTGTCGATGTTATGTTATAACATTACACAAGACAAGCGCTCTCACAGGTCGATGCGATGAAAGCCTCACGGTCACTAGCAGGAAACCACGAACGGGTGCTCCACACGCTCCGGCAAGCGACGAAGCCCATGACGGCCTATGAAATTCTGGATGCGCTGCGGCCGTTCGGCTTCTCATCCCCGCCAACCGTGTACCGCGCGCTGAACAGGTTGCTGGAAGCTGGCCTGGTGCACCGGCTGGAATCGATCAACGCCTACGTGAAATGCGCGATCAAATCCCACGAGCATGGCGCCACCATCTTTGCAATCTGCCGAGATTGCGGCAGCGCCGATGAACTCGACGAAGCCGAACTGGTCGCTCGATTGAGAGCGCAGGCGATCACGCATGGGTTCAGCCCCGATGAGACCGTCGTTGAGCTGAGGGGGCAGTGCGCGGCGTGCTCGCAGGCGGCGCACTAGATGTCGGTTCCGCCCTCAATCCCGGTTACAATCCTGTCAGGCTTCCTTGGGGCCGGTAAATCGACACTTCTCAACGACCTTCTTGCTCATCCGGAATTCGGCGACACCGCTGTGGTGATCAATGAATTCGGCGACATCTCTATCGATCACGATCTTGTTCGTGTCGGCGAGCGCGAGATGATGGTGACGACCGGGTGCATGTGCTGCGCGGCCGGGAGCGATATCAGATCTTCGCTGTTCGCCTTGCATGAAGCGAGCCAAAGAGAACTGAACCGCAGTTTTGCCCGTGTGATCGTTGAGACCACCGGTCTCGCCGATCCGGCCCCCATCGTCAATCAGTTGATACCAGGCGGAGCCGCGGCGGCAGGGCTGCGCGACTATGTGGTGGCGCGACGATTCCATCTTGCAGGGTTTGTTTGCGTGGTCGATGTCACGACTGCACAACAGGCGATAGACCGGCATTTTGAATGCCTGAAGCAGATCGCGTTCGCGGATCGGATCGTCCTGACCAAGACAGACCTCACAAATGGTGCGAACGGGCCGTCCGGTGTAGCCCATCTGGTCGATCAGCTCCGCGAGATCAATCCACCCGCCGCGATAGTTGACCGGCGAGCGCCGGAATTTGACCTCCCTGCGCTGTTTCAGCCGCGGGATTTCGCGGTAGCCAAACGCAGCGAGGATGTCGAAGGCTGGCTCGCTGTTGAAAGCGCGCTCGCCCAAGAGGAGAGTCTCAACGCGCAATCCGCGGACGACAAGCGGGCCGACACACGCCACACCAGCGCCGGCATTCGCAGCGTGGCTCTTTTTCACGACAAGCCAGTATCGGCCGACAGGCTAATGTCCTTTCTGGATTTGCTGGACACCGTGACCGGGCCGCGGTTATTGCGCCTCAAGGGCATTGTCCATCTGGAAACGGATTCCGAGCAACCGCTCGTGATTCACGCGGTCCAGCACGCGGTATTTCAACACAGGCTGCCCGGATGGCCTTCGGCCGATCGCCGCAGCCGCATCGTCGCCATCACCCACAACCTCGACGCCTCGGTGGTCAAGTCACTGTTCACGGTCATCACCGGGATGTCCTTCGGAGCAAAAGCGCGCCTGGCCCTGACGATCGCCGGACTGGCCGGGCTAGGCATCGCCGTCACTGTTGCGCTGTCCATCGCGCTGCGCTCCACCGCAACCGCGCAGCTCGGGCCTGTTCCGGATTCTCCATTCCAATATCGCAATCATCTACCCGCGGAGTCATCACCATGAACAGCATCATCGCGCAGACCCCCGTCACCCTGTTGACCGGCTATCTGGGGGCCGGCAAAACCACGCTCTTGAATCGCATTCTGACCGAGCAGCACGGCAAACGTTACGCGGTCATCGTTAACGAATTCGGCGAGGTCGGCATCGACAACGATCTCATCATCAATGCGGATGAAGAGATTTTCGAGATGAACAATGGCTGCATCTGTTGCACCGTTCGTGGTGATCTTATCCGCATTTTGCAAGGACTGATGCGGCGCAAGGGCAAGTTTGACGGCATCATCGTGGAAACGACCGGGCTTGCCGACCCCGCGCCGGTCGCGCAGACCTTCTTTGTGGATGAGGATGTCCGCCGCAAGACCAAGCTCGACGCGATCGTAACGGTGGTCGATGCCAGCCACTTCCTCGGCGAAATCGACCGCGCCCACGAGGTCAAGGAGCAAATCGCGTTCGCCGATGTCATTGTCATCAACAAATGCGATCTCGTCCTGCCCGCTCAGATTCTCGCGGTTGAAACGGCGATCCGCAGGATTAATCCTTACGCAAGGCTTCATCACGCCGAACGGTGCGGGGTGAAACTGGCGGAGGTGCTGGATCGGGGCGCCTTCAATCTTGACCGCATTCTGGAAGTGGAGCCTGATTTCCTCGATCATTTCCACGATCACGATCATGACGACGACGTCAGTAGCCTGTCATTGGTGAGCGACCGCCCGCTCATTGCGGAGAAATTCCTGAACTGGATTTCAGACGTGATCCAGCGCCTCGGACCGGATATTCTGCGGACCAAGGGTGTTCTAGCCATGCGCGACGACGATGACCGCTTTGTCATTCAGGCGGTGCATATGCTGATGGAGGGTGGGCACCAGCGGCCTTGGAAGGACACCGAACAACGTCAAAGCCGGCTGGTATTCATCGGCCGCAATCTGCCGAAGGATGTCCTGCGCGAGGGATTTGAAGCGTGCAGGGCTTGAGCGCGATGGCCATGCTCGCAAAAGCGAGTGCCGCGGTGAGCGATCTCGCCCTCCACAAAACGTTTGTTCGGATTCGGTACCCCAAGCCGAAGCTTGTTCGCCTCAATGTTGAAGGGTTGCAATGACAGTATTTTTCAACCCGCTCGCCCGCAGGCCGAAACCTGGATATCGCGAGGCGATGGATCGCATCAAGGCCGAAACACGAAGCTGTCTCGAGCTTTCCGAAGACGTAACTGTCTCGGTAACCGAACTCAACTGTCGGGAACACGGTTGTCCCGATACCGAAACGATCATTGCTATATTGATAGCAGGGCAAAGTCCCCGTATCGCGCGAATTCACAAGGCAATTCCTGAAGTTGAAATGGCCGAGCTGACTGCGGCGTTATCTGCGCTGCCTCCCTGAGGTTTTCCCTAAATGTTCGGTGTGATCAGGCCAGTCTCATGCACAAACGACATCTTCTCATAATGCTGGCAATACCCGTCGCGGCTTTGACCATGACGACTGCTCTTTGCCAGGATAAGGGCAGCGTTGATCGGCCGGCACCGCTGGCTAACCCAAGTGATCCAAAGCTGGGCGCCAAGGAGCTCTTTGGCCGCAAGACGTCACCCGCACCGCTGGCGACTCGTTCCATTGGCTTTTATGCCAAGGGCTGTCTTGCCGGTGCGCAGGCTCTTCCGATCAACGGCGAAACCTGGCAAGTCATGCGGCTGTCGCGCAATCGCAATTGGGCGCATCCCGACATGGTCGCTCTGCTGGAGCGATTGTCGGTAAAGGCGCACGAAGTCGCCGGCTGGCCCGGATTGCTTGTCGGCGACATGTCGCAACCGCGTGGCGGACCCATGCTCACCGGGCACGCGAGCCATCAGGTTGGACTGGATGCCGACATATGGCTGACGCCGATGCCGAACCGCCAGCTGTCGCGCAACGAGCGCGAGGAAATGTCAGCGACCAGCATGGTTCGGACCGACCGGCTCGACATCGATCCAGCGGTTTGGACGCCGAGTCATCTATTGGTAATCCGCGCGGCCGCTCAGGAGCCCCGCGTGGAGCGTATATTTGTGAACGCCGCGATCAAAAAGGCGTTATGCCGGGAAGCCAAGGGTGATCGCAGCTGGCTTGCAAAAGTGCGACCAATGTACGGTCACGATTATCACTTCCATGTCCGGATAACCTGTCCTCCAGGTGATAGCGCTTGCACGCCACAGCCGCGGCCGTCGGAAGATGAAGGATGTGCTCCTGCAGATTTTGCCTACTGGCTTAGTGATCCCGTCATTCATCCGAGGCCGTCAACGGAACCAGCAAAGCCAGCCCCGCCAATAACTCTCGCGCAGTTGCCGGCCGCCTGTCGGCAAATCCTGTTGGCACCGTAGTTCAAGAGAGGAAGCCTCCAATCGAATTACGGTGACAGTGCTGGACTGCACTGGACTCTGCGGCGTTCTCGTTCATGCATGTGTGATGGCCTGTCTTCCTTGTGTCATCCCCACCATGTCACCCAGCGGGGCAATCGCCAGCCGCGTACGGTCTTCGAGGACGGCCACTATGCGCTCTACGGCGATCTGTTTGTCGCAGCTGCCGAGAGGCCCGGGTCGAGGTGTAGGGCTGCTGTCCGATGCCGAGCCACGTGCACTACCATCCTGATGCACATCAGGCGCCGTCCCGGCCTGTTTCGCTCCGCTGTCAACGCCTCTTTGCGAAAATATTCCACTTTACCGAAATTCTGTTTTATCGTATGTGTCGGACATCCCGGCTCATCCTTGAGGGGCGATCATGTGTCGTCATTTTTCGCGAGCCGGGCTTGCGGTGGACGCGGCAGCGTCGGGTGCGAGAGGTCTGGGGCAGGGCGGATTGCTCTCCGTGAGCCCAAAACTTCGTGCTGGATGAGCGGCGCTGTCAGGTTCGTCTCGTCTGTAAGTTTTCGGCTCCGTCGACAGGGCTGGAAAAACTGCGGCGAAATGGCGAGCCGTGCGTACGGCAAAACCGTGTGGTCCTGGCCGTCGTTGCTACGGTCAAGCCTTTGCGGATGCGGCAGCTGCGTCAACCGGCGCGGTGTCGGCGACTTCTGTGAGGACGAGGGAGGCCAGAACGAACTCGGCTCCCGGGAGAGCACGGCATAAGCCGTCCAACCACTGCGCAGGGAAGGCCGAGTGATTGGCTACACCTGTATGCTGCTGTGCGGTTCTTTTGCGCTACATTTTCGCGCAGCGGACCGCGGGTGCCAGCCGGCACCCGGCCTTCCCTGTGCCCTCTTGGATAGAGAGGGTGGAGCGACCAAGCAAACTCGGGCGAAACGCGCCGCGAGGACGCGAAGCTATGTCTGCAAGTTGAAAAGCACTTTGGAGAATTGCGGTGAGGCCCCTTGCTCGGTCACTGCGCTTGCCATGAAGATACGGAGAGAGTGTGTGCCGCAGCTTCTCGTCCCCCTGCCCGGACGCGAAACACGCCCCGGCTATGCGCAGAATCGTCCAGCGGGGCAATGCGCCGCCGAGCCGGCCCAATGCGTACGGGCGTTCGCGGCCCCTGGATCCGGCCCGGCGCACTCATGAAATCTGCTATTCCCGGCGAGGGCTTGAAAGTCTATATGGTCCAGATGTTATCCCATCGCTTTTCCGTAGCCCCCATGATGGATTGGAGCGAGAGTTCAGTGTTTTCAATTTGTTAGTTGGCGTCGTGTGCACGACGTGTGCACCGGGACATCAAACAAAATCTCACTAAAGGCAGCGGAGGCAGGCGAAAGAGAAGCGGATGTGTGCGCCACTGCAGAATGGCTGGCAGGCGATGCAGATCGAAGGTGTGATGGACCAGCAAACCCAACCCGCCTCCACCACAGCTTGAACGATCAGCGAAGAATTCCTCGCACTCGCCGATATCGTTGACAAAGCCGAGGTCAACTTTATCTTGTCGAAGTGAAAAACGGTGCAGATGGCCGAGTGACTAATTCTCGGTGCCGAAGCATTGAGCGCAACGCGAGCGGCCATTATCCTCCCCTGTCGAAGTAGGGATTCTCGCCGCTGGCGCCGGCAGAGACGTTCGCAGCCTTTCCGAGATGACTCTTAAGTCTTCCAAGTGCCTCGGCCGACCAATTTCGGAGATTGGCCACGGCAACCCATGCATCGACATAGTGCTCCGGCGCGTAGACATGGCCATAACCGAAGGGCGTGCCGGTTGCGACCGCCATGTCAACGGCGATCTGCAGCATGGTCACGACCGGATACCATCGAAGTTCAGGCGAAACGTCCGGTCCGCGCGGTGCATTCATCCAGGCCGGGCGCCGATAGGCGTACCGATAGTCGAAGAATACGATCGGGTCACTTGCATATTGCAGGAAGACGACGCGCATGGGCCCCCATGGTGTATCAGGGGCGACCGTCGGGCCGTTCTGGTTCATAAACCGCACGAAACGGCCATCACGAAATTCCGGCAGCCACGCGGGAGAGGTGGCATTGCGGTTCGCGGTGACCGACCGCCAGATCCTGCTCGTGAAAGGGGAGCCGCTCCAGAGGGCCCCAGTGATCGGATCGCCGATCGTCTCGAACAACTCAGCGGAATTCTGTGAGTTCATCGCGCCGAGGCTCAGGCCGTGCAGGTATAGATTTGGGCGCCGATCCTTCGGTAACATCGTCCAATGTTCGTAAATCACGGCAAACAGGGCACGTGCGGCTTCCGCGCCGTATTCCGGTTGAAACAGCAGCGAAAGCGGACTGTTGAGATAGGAATACTGCACGGCGACGCTGGCAACGTCGCCATTGGAAAGATATTCGATCGCATCGATTGCAGCCGGGTCGATCCAGCCGGTTCCTGTCGGGGTAATAACGATGAGAACTGAGCGTTCGAAGCCTCCTTGGCGCTCGAGCTGGTCCAGCGCCAGTTCCGCGCGCCCACGCGCGGTGTCTGCGCCGCGCAATCCCACATAGACGCGGAGCGGATCCCGGGCAGGACGGCCGGTGAATGCGCCGATCTGCGCGGCGGTCGGTCCGGAAGCCACGAATTCCCGTCCGGCACGGCCGAGCTCATTCCATTTCACCAGCGACGCTGCACTCCCCGTTCTGGTGGCTTCGCCCGGCTGAGGTCGCTCCGGTTCAAGCAGGGCGTCAAATTCCCGGAACGAAGAATCCAACGCGCTGAAGGCGGCGCGGATAAGCAGATTGTTGGCGATCGACCAGATCAGCAGGACGGCCACGAGAAGGCCGACGAAGTTCGCGATCTTTCTAGGAATGAACCGCCGGATCCGGCCGGAGACAAAACTGGTTACCAGCTTGAACGATTCCACCAGCCAAAACAGCGCGAAAAACGTGATGAGCGCGATCACGGAGACTTTGGCGGGATGGGCGGTTTCAACCAGCTCCATGTTCATGGCGCTAAGGATCGAATTCTGCCATTCCACCGCCCGCCAGAGAAACAGGATGATCGTTACGAAGCAGCCGACCGCGACCGCCGTGTTGGCCGCCGATCGGATTCGTGGCGATGGCTCGGGAAGTTCGAGATAGCGCCATAGCCAGCGCCAGAGCACGCCTAGCTCGTAACCGATCGCAAAGCAGGTGCCGGCAAGGACTCCCTGGATCAAATAGCTTCTTGGGACGAGCGTCGGCGTAAGTGCGGCTGCGAAGAACAATGCTCCCAACGCCAATCCAACGCCCGAGAGAGATGCCACGTACCGCCAGACAATCTGCGCGGGACTCTTGACGATGTTCATTCCGCCTCTCTCCGATGCGGGCTTGTGATCGGGAACCCCACAGCGGCAATTGAACCTGCGCAGATGTCAATTGCAGGTGCGAGCAAGACCGGCAGCCCGCGCGAAGCATTCCGCCCAAACAAGGGAGCGATCATTTCGGACGAATGTCCTTGTAGATGATGCCGTCCTTCATGATCACGACGAATTTTTTCTCCGGGTCGGCGATGAGGCGAATGTCCTCCAAGGGATTGCCATCGACGAGCAGGAGATCCGCCAACGCGCCTTCTTCGACCACTCCGAGCTTGCCGGGATAGGGATTGCGCGCACCGGAGAGGGCGAGCAACTCTCCGTTTGCTGAAGTCGCCATTGCCAATGCTTCCGCTGGAGTGAACCAACGTGTGAGATCCACGATGCCCTGTCCCTGATGCTCAGCCAACGCTTTGGAGAAGAGAATATCAGTCCCGAAGGCCGTCTTGATCTTGAACTGTTTGACAAACCTGTACGTGGTGTCGGTGCCCGCAACCACTTGGCGCATCTGCGCTTGTTGCGCGGCAGGAAGCATGGCTGCGCCACCAAGGTCCACGAAGGGCTGTGTGCTCAGCCAGATCTTCTCTTCCGCAAGGAGACGTGCGGTCGGCTCATCCATCAAATGTCCATGCTCGATCACCTTGACGCCTGCAGCAATGGAGCGTCGAATGGCGTTTGGCGTATAGGCGTGCGTCGCCACATAGGTTCCCCAATCGGTAGCTGCTTCGACGGCCGCCCGCAGTTCAGGCTCACTGAAGGTGGTCACATCGAGTGGACTGAAAGGCGAGGCAACGCCGCCGCCTGCCGTCAGCTTGATCTGCGATGCGCCCTGCATGAGCTGTTCGCGCGTGCGCTTGCGAACCTCGTCGGGACTGTCTGCGATCATGCTTCCACCAAGCTGCTCGACGCGGCTCGTTCCGCCGAGACTTTGCGGCAGCTCCCAGAGCTCACGGAAGTCGCCGTGGCCGCCGGTGACTGTGATGACGGCCCCCGACGGATAGATGCGAGGGCCTGCAACGACCCCCTCATCGATGGCGCGCTTCAGCGCGAAAGCTGGGCCGCCCATGTCCCTGACGGTGGTGAACCCGCGCATCAGCGTAGCAGTGGCTTCCGCGCCCGCGAGCAGCATCGTGTAACCCAAGTTGCTCGAAAGCATTTGAGCAGGGGTTGGACGAACCATCGTCGCATGCCAATGCATGTCGCTGAGCCCGGGCATCAGGACGCGTCCGCCGCCTGCTACAGTGCGGGTGTCCGGGGAACGATCGACCGGAATGGGAGCGATCGCAATACGCTCGATTGTGTTGCCTCGGATGAGGACATTCGACGGAGCGGAGAGCGTCTGGTTCTTCCCGTCGAAAATGCGCACGTTCTCAAAAACCGTCACGGCAGAGCGCTCCTGCGCCAGCCCGGGACCGAGAGCGGCGCATGACGCAACAATGGTCGTCACGCGCGCGGCTTTTTGTATCCGCACAACGACTTCGGAGAGCATGTCGTCACCTCCTGCTTTGCGCGCCTAGCGGTCACTCTGGCCTCGAAGTTCAGCCCTATGATCGCTTTGCGGACAGCGGCTGGGGGCGAAATATCCGACCGCGACCAGGACCACGGCCGAGAAGGGCGATCAGCCAGCCTTTTCGTTTGCTTGCCATTGCCTAGACCGTCTCATCGATCGGTGATGTCGGCCCACGGGTTGCTTTGGAATTCCCCTTTGCCCGCTCGCGCAGGCGCTGAAACGTCACGTAGAGCATCGGCACCAGGAAGATCCCGACAGAGCTCGCCGCAAGCATGCCCGCGAACACGGCCGTGCCGACGGCCCTGCGGCTGAGCTCGGCGGCGCCGGTCGCGATTACAAGCGGCACGAGGCCCAGGATGAAGGCAACCGAGGTCATCATCACTGCGCGGAAGCGCATATGCGCGCCCTGGATGGCGGACTGCTCGAGCGCCACGCCCGCCTCGTGCTGCTCCTTCGCAAACTCGACGATCAGGATACCGTTTTTGGCGGCGAGTGCGATTAGGACCACGAGCCCGATCTGACCGTACAGATCGAGATTGAGGCCAGCGACCTTGATACCGACGTAGGAGCCGAGCACGCCGACCAGGACCGACAACAGGACCGGAATCGAGACAATCGTGCTCTCATAGAGCGCGACCAGGAACAGATACGCGAACAGCACGGCAAGCGTGAGCACAATTCCGGTCTGGCCGGCGGCCTGTTGCTCCTGATAGGCGGTGCCGGTCCAGTCGAAACCGTAGCCCGCGGGCAGCACGGCATGAGAGACATCGGCCATCGCTGTGAGCGCGGTACCCGAGGAGACACCCGGCGCCGGGCTACCGTTCACCGTCACCGAGCGATAATTGTTGTAGCGGGTGATCACTTGAGGCCCGGTCACGATCTTGATCCCGGCAAGGGATCTGATCGGCACCATATGGCCGTTGGCGTTGCGCACGTAGATTTGCCAGATGTCCGAAATATCGGCGCGATCGAGCGCTTCGCCCTGAACGTTGACCTGCCAGGTGCGGCCAAACCGATTGAAGTTGTTGACGTAGATGCCGCCGAGCGTCGCCTGTAGGGCCGTGAAGATGTCGCTGATTGTCACTCCGAGCGCCTGGGCCCTGCGGCGGTCGATGTCGAGATAGATCGACGGATTTGTCGCCGTGAAGGTCGAAAAGACGCGCGTGAGCCGTGGGTCGGCGTTGGCGGCGCCGATCAGCGCACCGGTGACACTGGAGATTTCGGCCGGGTCCTGTCCTTCCAATGCCTGGAGCTGGTATTCGAAGCCACCGCCGGTGGAGAGCCCGATGATCGGCGGCAGATTGAACGGCAGGACATTGGCTTGGCGGATCTGCGCGCCAGCGGCGAAGGTTTGGCCGATCAGCGCTCGCGCAGAATCTGTTGCTGCCTTGCGATCGGCAAACGGCTTCAGGCGCGTGACCACCAGCGCGCTGTTCGGTTCGGATGCGCCGTCGAGCAGGGAAAAGCCGATGATGGCAAGGACGTGATCGACGGCGGGCATCTGCTTCAAGATATGTTCGAGCTGTTGGGTGACTTCGCTGGTTCGTGCCACCGACGCACCGTCCGGCAGTTGTACCGAGGTGAAGAAGGCTCCTTGATCTTCCTCGGGTAGGAAACCCGTCGGAGTGATCAGCGACATGCCGAAGATGCCGGCGGCGAACATTGTAATCAGCAGGAGCGAGAGGTCCGCCTTCTGCACCAAGCGGCGCACGCCGCTACTGTAGCGGTCGCGCAGCCAGTCGATGCCGCCAAGTACACGACCCATCAGGCCACGAGGCGGCCCGCGGTAGCGCAGGAACAGCGCGCACAGCGCCGGCGACAGCGTCAGTGCATTCAGTGCCGAAATCATCATGGCGGCGCTGATCGTGACCGCAAACTGACGAAACAGCGCGCCGGAAATGCCGGGAATGAAGGCGATCGGCACGAAGACGGAGAGCAGTACCAGCGTGATCGCGATGATCGGCGCCGTGATCTGTACCATAGCCTTCTTGCTGGCCTCGGCGGGAGAAAGCGAGGGCTCCTCCTCCATGATCCGCTCAACATTCTCAACGACGACGATGGCGTCATCGACCACGATGCCGATGGCGAGCAGGGACACCGTGTTGGCCGAATATCCGAGCACCAGCAGCACGGCGAAGGTGCCGACCAGGCTCACGGGAACGGCAACGGCCGGGATCACGGTGGCCCGGAGATTGCCGAGGAACAGGTACACCACGATCACGACTAACACGAAGGCCTCGCCTAGCGTCTGCAACACTTCCGCGATGGTGGCGCGCACGAAGCTCGTTGAATCGTATTGTACTAGGTAGCTCAGCCCCGTGGGAAAATGCTGTGACAGCCGCTGCATCGTCGCCGCCACCGCCTGTGCGGTGGTCACCGCATTGGCACCCGGTGATAGATAAATCGCCATCGGCACGGCCGCACGTCCGTCGATCCGCGCTTCACTGTCGAGATTTTGCGCGCCCATTTCGACACGTGCAACGTCTCCCACGAACAGCGATGAACCGTCCGGATTGGCGCGCAGCACGATTTGGGTGAATTGATCGACTGTGGCGAGCCTGCCCAGGGTCTGCACATTGAATTGGAACTGCTGGTCGTCGCTGATTGGGCGTGCGCCGATTCGGCCGACGGGGGCCTGGACGCTTTGCGTACGGATCGCGGCAATGACGTCTGATGGCGTGAGATTGAGGCTGGTGAGCCGCTGCGTGTCAAACCAGATCCGCATCGAGTAGTTCATCTTCGCGAACAGGTTCGCCTGGCCCACCCCCGGCGTGCTGGCGATCGCATCAAGCACGTTGATGATTGCATAGTTGGTGATGAAGAGCGGGTCCTGTTGGCCATTTCCGCTGTAGAGTACGAGGAACTGCAGGATCGAGGAGGAGCGCTTGTGCACCGTAACGCCCTGCTGCTGGACTTCGGTGGGCAATTGCGACAGAGCACTCTGCACGCGGTTGTTGACGTTGACGGTATTGATGTCGGGGTTGGTACCGAGCGCGAACGAAACCGTAAGTGTGTAGCTGCCGTCATTGGCGCTAGTCGATTTCATGTAGAGTGCGCGGTCGCTTCCAATGATCTGCGCCTCCAGCGGCTGGGCGACACTGCTCTCTACAACCTCGGCGGACGCGCCAGGGAAGATGCCGGCGACCGTGACCTGTGGCGGCACGATGTCTGGAAATTGCGCCACCGGGATTTGCGCCAGCGCCAGTGCGCCGGCAATGGTGATGATGAATGCGATCACCATCGAAAGCCGCGGACGATCGATGAAGACGGCGGACATCATGGTTTGTTATCCGCCGGACGAGCCTTGCCGGAGGGGCCGTGATCCGTTTGCGGAGCCGTGCCATCTGCGGCGGCTTTCATGCTCGACAGGATCAGCGCGCTGGCCGGTCCCGGCGACACGGTCTGGCCGGGACGAACCCGCTGCAGGCCTTCGACAATCACCTTGTCGCCGGCCGCAAGTCCGGCGATCACCGCCGCGACGGTCGGGGTCGATTGCCCGAGCTGGATGCGACGCTGTTCGGCCTCGTTGTCGGCGCCGAGAGCCAGAACATAGTTGCCCTGCTGGTCGGAGAGCACGGCCGAGCGAGGGATCACCAGCACCTCGACCGGCTGAACGCCCTCAAGCACTACGGTCACGAACTCGCCATCGGTCAACTCGTGAACGGGGACACCGGCCGCCGAGGGCGCCCGCAGGATCGGATTGGCGATCTCGCCACGCACGGTGATCGTATCAGTGCTCTGGGCGATGGTATTGTCGACGAAGTTCAGCTTGCCGGTTTTTCCGTACATTCGGCCGTTCGGCAGTCGCAGCCTGATGACCACGGCTTCCAGACCGCCTTGCGGCGCGTATCGTTCGCGCAGCTCCAGTCCCTGACGGACCGGCACGGGAAAGGTGACATACATCGGGTCTTGGCTGACGATGCTGGTCAGTATCCCCGAGCTTGGACTGACGACGTTGCCCACCGTCACCGCCGTGCGTCCGATCTTGCCGGCGATCGGCGCGCTGATCACTGTGTAATCGAGATTGATCTGAGAGGCCTGGACCCCGGCTTGCGCGGCTCGCACCTGGGCTTCGAGGCTCCGCTGGTTCGCGATTGCTGCGTCGTAGGTGGACTGTTGCCCGGCAGGGCCTCCGAGCAAGGTCCGCGCGCGTTCGGTCGTCAGCTTGGCATTCTCGAGTGTGGCCTCAAGCTGGGCCACCTGCGCCTGTCTCGATGCGAGATCCGCTTCGAAGGGACCACGCTCAAGCCGATAGAGCTCATCGCCTTTGCTGATTTCGGCGCCTTCCTCGAACAGGTGCCGTTCCAGAAATGCAGTGACGCGAGCAACGAGGTTGACCCGATTAATAGCCTCGATCCGCCCGAGAAATTCACTGTTCTCGGTGATCGGCCGCTTGGCCGCTTCCACGATGCCGACCGCGGGTGGCGCGGCCGAAGTCGACCGGGTTTGGGCCGATCCGCCGGCGATGACCATGAGGAGAGTTGCCCCCAGCAGCCTGATCGAGACGCCCGCAAAGTTCATTGTCCGCTCCTTGCACCGGACCTGGAGCCGGGTCAGTGCTTCACCGGCGCCTCGCTACTCCCGCCGCATGCGATTGCCGTGCGCAGGTTCGTCGTAGCCCTTGCGGCGGCTGTAGAACATCAGCCCGATCAGTCCGCAGCCGGTGACCAGCATCAGGATTGCAGCGCCTCCCAGGATGACGTTGCCGTAAAGCGGCATAGATGGCGTTGCCTGCCATACCGCCACGCAGTACCAGATTGCCGCAACGAGAAGAGCTGCCAGGAAGGTCACAACGACCCATCGATTCGTGATCCGCAAGGCTGCCTCCTTCGTCTGACTGGGACTAGCGCGGGCTTCGTCGGGAATCCGTCGACTGCGGATTGCGCGCGTTGCGATCCTAGTGCCACCGCCATCCGCAACGGCGACGACCGCGATGCCACCAACAAACCCAGCGGCGCCGGCGCGGCCGGCCCCATCCCCGTCGACGAGACGGTCGTCCCCATTGTGCTTGCGTCGGGAGGGCTGGTGGCTCGCTCGGCCGGCCGAGATCGTGAGCAATCGGCATCGCTTCCGCGGCCTCAATGAAACGAAGCCCGATGGCGCCGATCGCCACGGCAGCAACGGCATTCTGAGAAAAGCCAAGGAAAGCTCGACGGCTGGGTGTGTCCATCATCTTTCTTCTCCTTTGTTAGGCGGTTCGCCGCGCCGCCTGAAGCGCGTAAAGCAGCCACGCGAGGCCGTGCGAAATCAGATCGACGCCAAGCAGAAATCCGAGGGCCCAGACGCTGATGGTCGGAAAGCCGAATAGGATCAGCACGCCGGCGAGCAGCCCAAGGATGCCCGAGATCAGCATCATCCATCCGTTCTGCCGCCAATGGGCGAAGCTCAGCACGCATCGAATGACGCCTGAGGCGAACAGCACCGCGCCGAGGAGGTAGGTGAGGATCAAGGCACCGGAGGCGGGCTGGGTGAGCAGCACAAGGCCGAAGGCGGCGTAGAGTGCGCCGAGCAGGATCTGCCACAGGAACCCACCCCATCCCTTGGTCCAGAATGCATGGATGATCTCGAACGCGCCGGCCGCGATGGCCGTCAGTCCGATGAACTTGACGCTGATGATGGTTGCGAACGCCACGTCGCTGAGAGCTGCGAAACCGGCGGCGATCATCACGATTCCGAGAAGGGCGCAGACCCACAGCGGAGGAGCGCCCAAAGCCTCGATCTCGGAGCGGTCGTCATAGACTGTCATCCCATCCTCCTGGTCTGCGTGATGATCGGCACGCTTGGGATGCTAGCGTCGAACCCGCGCTGTCGACATCCGACGAAACCCTGAGCGATGGGGCGGGAATGTTCTCGTGGGCCCGAGCGGAGCGATTTTGTGCTCGATCGCCTTTGCAAGCTATCGCTGGCCGCGCGGACCCAGCGTCAGGTTAGTGACGCCGGCCGCCAGGTTGATCCCGATCGATCGCTCGATCGACAGGGGTTGCAACATCACGCTCCGTCGCGAGCCACCGATCAGGACGTTCGCACCGAGCCCGGGGCCGAACGCAAAGCTGCCGCTCGCGCCGACATAGTTGCCGCGCAAGGTGGCGGATCCGATCCGCGAATTCTTGGCGAGCACGGCCCAAGACAGGGTGCCGGCGCTGGTCACGCCGATATCAAGGCCGACACGCCGGATTCGTCCCTCATAGATGAACTGCCTCGGCGGATTTCTCGCAAAGAATGTGCAGCGCAACGACTGCACCGATCCGAGCACAAGCCCGACGCGCGGGTTGCTGAAGCATAGGAGCCGGCCGACCCTAAACGTCTCGGCGCGCGCAGGCGGGGTGGCGGCGCATAGCAGTGCGGACGCGCCGAAGACTGCAACAAGCCGTATCATTCGCATTCAGGCCTCCACTTGACTGTTGGTATCGGAGAGCGCGCTCCTCGGTCGGCCGTCCTGGCGGAGCCAGAATGCGATGCCGAGTCCGATCAGCAGCACTGCGCCCAGCAGGAAGAAAAAGTCGGACTGTTTCAGCCAGGATATCGCCGGGACGGCAATGCCCATGGCAAGGCCGAGGAAAGAGATCTGCAGCGATAGAAGGCTGACGCCAGCGAGGAACGTGCCGAGCGCAAGCAAAGTCAGCAGGACAAGGCCGGTCGCCGGAGTCGGAAGCAATTGCTGAACGCCCGACACCAGAATGATGTTCATCGTGACCAGCACGGCGACCCAGTGCAGCGCTTGGGTCCAGATCAAGCGGAGCCGGGCCTCCTTGCCTTGGGTCTCCGGCCATTTGGTGACGACGCACACGATGCAGATGGCAAGCGCCAGGAATTCCCAGTAGCCGACGAGAGGTTGGTGGGAAACGTTGGTATAGGCGACGCCCGCGATGGCAAGCACCAGCGCCACGACATAAGGAAGCTGCTGCCACAGGAATTGGGCCATTGTCGATTGAGGCGAGGGAGGATCGGTAGCCTCCTGCCGTGGCGCACCGCTCTGGTTCATGGGGTCCTCGCTCACGATTCACCGCTGTTAAACGTCTGCTTGAACTCGTCGCCGAGGTAGTCCTCGACATAGAATCGGATGATTGCGACACGGCCGATCGCCACCAGGGGCATGGCGAGCGCGATGCCCAGGACGCCGAACAGCGCACCCAGCAGGACGATGGCGACCAACGTCCAGGCAGGAGGGATCTCGACGGCCTGACGCTGGATCAGCGGACCGATGACATAGCCTTCGACCGACTGGATCATCGAGTAAATGAGGACGGCCCAGATCAGCAGGGAACTGCCGAGCGGCATTGCGACCAGCGCGATCGGTATTGCGGCTACGATTGGTCCGACATAGGGGATGAAATTCGACAGGCCCGCCTGCAGTCCGAGCACGAAGGGTCCAGGCAACCCAATGAGGTAGAGCGCGGCCCAGACCCACAACGTCATGAGTATGACGCGGATGAACTGCCCGACGAGCCACAGCCGCATGACATTGCCCATCTCGTCCATGACGGTTCTCGTCCGCTGGCGCTGGGAGGGCTTCACCAGCATGATCAGGCTTTCACGGTGGCTGGTTGGGTCTAGACCAAAGAGGATCCCGAGGAACAGGACCACTAGGACACCGGTCAGAAGGCTCGAGGCTCCGCCAAGCAGGAACTGAGCATGGCTGAGAAACCGGCCTTGATCCGAGAACAGCCACTGCGCAAAGTCGCGGCCCCATTCCGGACCGAGCAGATCCACGCCATATGACAGAAGATGCTCCTGCAGGATGTCGAGCTGGTTGTCCATGACTTTCAGCAAGAGGCGCGTCTGCTCCGGCAGCTTGCCCGCGCCCCAGATCACTCCAAATCCCGACAGAGCGGAGAACAGCAACAGAACCAGCGTCAGCCGTGCGGCGCGATTGAGCGGGAGGACGGCCGCCAGGGCTCTTGCGCAAGCATCCAGAAACGCGGCGAACAACACGCCTGCAAAGATCAGCAGGAGACTGGAGACCGTCTGCCACACCAGAAATAGCAAGACGCAGGCGGCCACCAGGCCGAGCCCGGTTGCGAGAATGCCGCGCCGTGTGCCGTTCTCCGGTACGACGGCGGAGTCATCGCGTGGAGCGATCTCGCGGAGTCTCTCCGGTGCTGTTCTGGACTCGTTCATGGTATCGGTTCAATCGCCGTCGCCTATGGCCTAGGTCCGGACGCGCCGGCTGCCAAAGTGCGGATGCTTTCCGCCGCGATGACGCCAGTAGCGGTGCTTCGTCGGGTTCGTATTGGTGTTGGGAGCTGCCTTCTCCGGTGGCGACGCGCCGGCGCCGCTTTGGGCAGACACGCCGGTCTCAGTCAACTGGGCCAGCGACACGGTTGGAAAGGCGCAGACCGCCATCGATCCGCACATGATCAAGGCGCCACAGATGGCCCGTGTGCTCATATTCGCCTCCATGCAAACTAGGGATAAAGATTCAAATCGATATGGCTCCGGTTGCGAGTGCGTAAACGCCGGCGCACGCGGCAATCGTGATCGCTGCAAAAAGCATAGCTTCGAATGGCCTGAAGATCGCTTCCTTGCGCTCGCGTTTCGCAAGCAGAAACAGCAGAGTGCCGGGTGCATAGAGGATGGACGACAGCAAGAGAAATTTCGGTCCGCCGGCGTAGATCATGCCAGCTGCATAGATCGTTGCGATAGCCGATCGGATCCAGTCGGTGGTGCGAGCGCGCTCGCCCGCGCGGTAGGTCTCGCCCGACCATGCAAGCTTTAAGCCGTACGCCGCGACAAAGAAATACGGGATCAGCGTCATCGCGCTTGTCATCTTCAACGCGAGTGTGAACGCGTACTCCGCAAACCAGGCGACAAGCAGAAAGATCTGGATGACGCAATTTGTGAGCCAGAGCGCGCCGGCAGGGACCTTGTGCGCATTCACCCTGGCAAGAAAGGAAGGCATGGTACGGTGGATCGCCGCGGAATGCAGGATCTCGGCCGCCAGCAGTGACCAAGACAGGTAGTTGCCGAGAACCGAGATCAGGAGCGCCAGGCTGATGAATACGCCGCCCCAGCGGCCGACAATCGCTTCCATCACGCCAGCCATGGATGGCGTCGGAAGATCCGCTAGTTCAGCTCTCGGCAACACGCCGTAGGACAAGAGCGTCACGAGAACGAGCAGGCCGAGCACCGTCAGAAATCCGGCAATGGTTGCGAAGCCGATGTCGGCACGGCCCCGGGCGTAGCGGGAGTAGACGCTCGCGCCTTCAATTCCGACGAACACGAACACGGTCAGCAGCATCGTGCCGCGAACCTGAGAAAACACACTCGACGCATCCGACTGCTCCGTTCCGTGGAAATTAACGGCGAACAGCTCGCCGTTAAAAGCCATGACGGCGGTGCCAATGAACAGCAAAATCGGGATGATCTTTGTGTAGGTCGCAATCGTATTGAGCGTGGCTGCGCTCTTGATGCCGCGCAGCAGCAAAATGTGCACTCCCCACAGCAGGACAGACGCCGAAGCGATCGCCACCGGAGTTGTCCCATCGCCGAACACGGGAAAAAACTGTCCGAGCGTTGCCTTGATCAAGACGAGACAGGCGACGTCTGCAAGACAGCAACCGATCCAGTACCCGACGGCTGAAGCAAAGCCGATGTAGTCGCCAAATCCGGCTCTGGCATAGGCATAGATCCCGGCATCGAGGTCGGGCTTGCGGTGTGACAACGTCTGGAACACGAAAGCCAGCATCAGCATGCCGCTGCCCGCGATAGCCCAGGCGATCATTGCTCCAAGCGCACCCGTGGTTCGTCCGAACGCCGCAGGTAATGCGAAAATGCCGGACCCCACCATCGAGCCGATCACGAGCGCGATGAGCGCATTCCGCGAGAGTTTCTGGTCGACCGCATTCGGCGGGGGAGCCATGACGGGATGGCCTTCCAATCCGGGATGCGACGGGCATTGATGCCCGCCGCATTGGAGAAGACCTTAGACGTGGCTTTCCCCTTCGCACATCAGGGATTCTCTGTAGGAGCGAGGGCAGGAAATTGACGTACTGGAAGGTTGGGCATCGCCGTCAGGTTCTTGGGGAAGGGGCAGTCGCGCTTTGACCGGGACTGGATGATGGCCCGGAAGCGGCTGCCAAAAGCACGACGCTGAAACGGCAGAACTCGCCGGCCTTCGCGAGTTCAGCCGCTATGCATCGGGCATGCAGGGCCGCTGCATCCTGACTGGCGAGCTCGCATCCGGTCCCATCGGGCGAGAGACCGTATTTGTCGACGATATGAAAGTAGAAGCGCATACCGGCCGGATTAGGCCGGATCGCGGCCGTTTTCCAAGTGACAAACGCGTAATGCGTCTCCGCCCAAAGGAGAACTTCCGGCGGTTTCGATTACCGGTTCGTAATCACCGTGCTCAGGTGCGCAGTACTGAAAAAGCTGTGCGATAGGGTGATTGTCCTTGCCAACTCTCGGGTGATTGTCCGATGCCGTCTACTGAAACCCAGAGATAGCATGACCTGATCAGCGACCTCCGACAGGAGATAGGCAATGTCGAACTATGATCCGAACGTGACGATGGCGGGAGCGGGCGGCGGCAACGCAATCGCGGTCAATGCTGGACTGAGTAGCTACATGCTGCGCATCTACAACTATATGGCTGCCGGCATCGGCCTAACGGCTGTTGTCGCGTGGCTCACCTATCAGCTCACCAGTCCTGCATTGCTGCAGAGCCCGTTGATGTGGGTCTTCATACTGGCGCCGCTGGGTTTGGTCTTCATCGGCTCGCGGATCAATACGCTGTCGGTGTCGACCGCGCGTCTTTTGTTCTTCATCTATGCGGCGCTGGTCGGCGTGTCGCTCTCGACTCTGCTCCACATCTACACCAGCGCCTCGATTGCGCGCGTCTTCTTCATCACCGCGGCGACGTTCGGGGCGCTCAGCGTCTTTGGCTATACCACAAGGCGAGACTTATCCGGTCTCGGCACCTTCCTGTTCATGGGCCTTATCGGGATCATCATCGCCAGCCTGGTGAATCTGTTCCTGCAATCCAGCGGGCTTGACTGGCTGATCTCGATTGTGGGCGTCGGCGTATTTGCCGGGCTGACGGCCTACGACACGCAACGGATCAAGGCCATGCATGACAGCGGGGACGACGAAACAACCAGAGGCCGCAAGTCGGTGATTTCAGCGCTGTCGCTGTATCTCAACTTTATCAACCTGTTCATGATGCTGCTGCGTCTGGCCGGCAACCGCCGCTAAGTGGCTTCAGGCCGCCGGCCGCTCCGCGGCGCTTGCCAATGCGTCGCGCAGAGCCCGTTCTTTGGCGTCGTCCAGGGACGTCTTCAGCACGGTCCCTCCGGCGTCCTTGATCTCCTTCAAGACCTTGTCCGCAGTCATATTCTTGATCAGCACGAACAAGGCGGCGTTGCCCGTGTGAAGTGATACTGATAATTCCTTCATGAAGGAGTCGTCGATGCCGAAATCGGACAGTGCGCCGCCAAGTGCGCCGGAGGCTGCGCCGACGGCGACACCGAGTATCGGATTGAGGAAGATCATGCCGATCAGAAGTCCCCAGAAACCGCCGGTCACCGCGCCCATCGACGTCGTGTTGACGAGCTGATTGAGCTTGATGCCGCCGGAATCCGTCTTCACGGCGATCACTGCATCGCTGATGGTGATCAGATATTCCTTCTGCAGCTTGAGCAGCCGCTGACGCACTTCCTCGGCCTTCGCCTCGGATGGATACACGATCGCTACTAGATCGGACATGCAAACCTCCTGCTGGATCAAGCTCCGCCGCGGCCAAGACGATGCGCCAACCGGTGCAACCGTGCCACTGGCGGAACGCGCTGTCGAACACTAGCTTTCGATCCGCTGGCGTGGGATCGGAGAAAACCCTTAGGCATGGGGATGAATGTTCCTGATCGTCGATGCCGGAGGGGCGCTTAAGGCTACCTTATCCCGGCCGAGAGGTATGCGCCCCAACCATCAGTGCGCCAAACAGCAGCGCCAGGATGAGGAGGAACATGCTGGCCGCAGGCCACTGGCAGAGAACGCGATTGGCCCTCTCTAGGCAGCCAACGGACCTATGGCAGCTGCGTTGAAATAGACCGAGTATGCCGGCGGCAATCTTCCAACGCGTCGAATAGGCATGCGGATGCGGCCAGGGAGCGACCAGAACCGCCAACACCACGCCACCCAGGACGGAGAAGAATGTTTTGGTGAGAGTCTCGGCCGCAAAGATACCTGACATCGAACCGTGCGGGGCAGCTAGATAGGGATCCCAAGGCAACAAGCCGAGCGATAACGAGCAAAGGGCCAGCACAAGCGGCGCCATGTTCTGGGCGTGTTGTGCCGGACCGGTCGATGCAATCCGCTCGTCCGTAGGCGCCAGCGCGTGAGCCAAGACCAAGATGACGTAGGCCGCTGTAAACATTCCGCCCGCCTCGAGCACGACCGCCCACCACCACTGCCCCCTTTCGGCTGCGGCACGAAGCAACAGCTCTTTTGCCAGCGACGCACCGCTCGGCTGTACGCCTACCAACGCGATGCCGGCGAGAGCAAAAAGCTAAGACGCTCAACGGCATCGTTCTCACCAGACCGTGCAAGTCTGTGAGGCGATCATGACCCAGCCTCGCATAGATCGATCCGGCAGCCATGAACATCGCCGCTTTGGCCGTGGCATGGGAGACGGCCTGCAGCAGACCGCCTGACAAAGCGTTGCCGTCCTCCAGCCTGCCCGAAGCGTCGAACGCGAGCGGAAACATCAGGAAGAGATATCCGAGCTGTGCCACGGTCGAATAGGCGATCAAGAGCTTCAGCCGTTCCTGGCGCAGAGCGAGAACGCTGCCGAACATGATCGCCGCTGCTCCCAGAGCGGCGAGCAGTTGCGTGGCTGGCAAACCAGGTAGCGCGGGCATCACCTGGAACCAGAGCCGCACGATGATGAAGAAAGATCCCTTCACGACAAGGCCCGACAGGATCGCGCTGGCGGCCGCCGGCGCGCCTGCGTGGGCGGGGGGCAGCCAGAGATGTAGGGGAAACAGTGCGGTTTTGGCCAGAAGACCCGCCGTCATCAATGCCGCCGCGAGGAATGACGCGGGTTCTGCCTGGATCCGATGCGACAGCAGCGCGATATAAAGCGTACCATAGCAACCATAGAGGAGCGCCGTGCCCAGCAGGTAGAGCACGGAGCCGAGCAATGCGAACAGCAGGTACCGTATCGCAGCTCGCAGCGTATCCGGACGGCCTTCCAGCGAGACCAGCGGCACTGCGGCGAACGTCAGCAATTCCAGGGCGACGTAAAGCGTGAAGAGGTCTCCGCCGACAAAGATCGTGTCCAGCGCCGCCCAGATCGCCAGCAGCAGGATCCAGAATGCGAATGGCGCGCGCGTCGCCGTATCCTTGAAATCAGCATGGGCTAGACGGCGACCGCGCAGATCACGACCGAGGTCGCCGCGAGCATCACCGCAGACAGTCCGTCCGCGCGCAGAGCCACCCCCAATGGGGGCGGCCAAGCGCCCAGCAGGTAGACGAGAGGCCAGGTGCTTTGCCGAAGGGTCACCAGAATCGTCACCGCGATCGCCAATCCCAGCGGGATTATCGCGTATGCGACCAGCCTGACGTGTCGGTCGCCAAGAACGAAGGCCAGCATGACGCCCATAACGGGCATAGCGATAGACAGCACCAGCAGGAAGCCGCTCGGGGTTGTTGTCGCCTCAAGCGCGGGGGCAGGGGACAGCATCAGCCGTGACCTGGGTCGTCGCCCGGCGAGACGCGACTGCTCGGCTCCGGAACGGCCGTCGTCTGGAACAAGCGCAGCAGGAGTGCAATCGCTAATGCCGTTGCGGAGAACGCGACGACGATGCCGGTGATCACCAATGCTTGCGGCACCGGATCATTGCCCATTCCTGCCGCCGCACCCCGCCGCCCAACGACGCCGAACAGGAGAAACACGCCGCTGCCGAGCAGATTGAAGGCGAGGATCTTCCGCAGCGGCCGCGGGTCCGTGATCAGACCGTAGAGTCCAAGACCGGCCACGGCAGCAGCGCACGGTCCGAACACCGTCACGGTGCTCATGATTGCACGCTCCGTTCTGGTGCGCCTGCGAGCAGCAGGCCGAGCGTTGCGGCGATCGTCAACGTCATCGCGACCTCGATGCCGAGTATCAGTGGCTTGGCTAGGGCGGGCGGATAGGAAAGGAATGCCTGGCCGAACAGAAGACCGGCAAGGCCAACGACAAGGAACAGGCCGGGCCCGACAACGAGGAACAGCCTCGTCCAGCGGAGGCTCGCGGGTGGAGTGTCCACCAACCCCGCCATGATGGCCAGCAGCCACATGGACGCGAGAATCGCGCCGCCCTGAAACGCTCCGCCAGGCTGATCGGCGCCGGTCCAGAGGACATGAATCCCGACGACGGTCCCGATCGGCGGCAACAGGCGCGCAAGAAAGACGAGGACGCCACGAGGATCGGCTTCGTGGCGTGGCCCGGGACGGCCGCCCCAGGCACAGTCAGGTGCAAGCGACCAAACGCCGACGACGGCCAGCAGAAGTACGACTTTCTCGAGCATCGTATCCATCGCACGGTACGCCATCAGGACGTTGGTGACCGGATTGGACAGGCCGGTCGCCCCGGCATTTGCAACAGCCACCGGAGCAAGCGTCGGAGCAGGATCGGGCAGCACCAGGACCGCACCCGCCAGGGCTGCGGCCATCAACACCGACAGCGCTGTCGCGCCAGCTCGCAGCAGCGTGCCCGGCGTTTTCTCCGCCATCAGGTCGGCATCCCGCAACCGCGCCGCCGCACCCAGCAGCAACACGCCACCAAGCCCTCCGCCGATTGCGGCCTCGGTCAGCGCGACATCGACAGCGTCGAGACGTACCCAGATGAGTGCCACCAGCAGTCCATAGGCGACGAATCCGACCGTGGCCGAAAAAATCTCCGGCACGACGATCGTCCAGACGCCAAGTCCTAGAACGATCGCAGCCAGCACAATTTCGAAGACCGTCGCAATGCTCATCGGTTCAATTGGCCATGGCGCGCCGCGCGCGCAATCAGTTGGGAGACGGTGGCGCCGGCGAGCAGGCCGAGCAGCCAGATGCCGATCAGCTTCAACCCGTCGCGAAGGCCCGCAGCTTGCGGGAGCAGTCCGAGCACGACGAGACCGAGGCCGAGATTGTCCGCCTTCGTGAGCGCGTGCAGACGTGTTAGGGTATCAGGAAAGCGAAGCAGACCGACCGTACCGGCCAGGAAGAAGAACGCGCCGGCCGAGACGGCCGCAACTGTCATCATGTCGCGTGCGAGGCTCATTTGTCCTCCGTTGATGCGATCCCATCGGCTTCGAAGCGCGAAAGCCCCTTCTTGACGAACGCGATGGAGGCGAAGGTGGCGAGCAGTGCCAAGGTCAAGGCCACGTCGATTGCCGCGGGTGAGCCCGCCACGGTGCCGAGCAGCAGCAGCGCCGCAATACCTCCGGTCCCGATCAGCTGCGTCGCCATCATGCGGTCGGCGTCTCCAGGACCTCGCAGGATCGACACCAGCCCAAGCGCCAGCATTGCCAGAATGAAGCCGACCGCGGCAGTCAGGAACTCAGTCATTGTAAAGCGCTCGCACCAAGGCCGCCTCCTCCTGATCAAGTTCCGCGATCACTGGCTGATCGACGTCGAGGCAGTGATAGAGGAGTTGCGCCTCCTCCTCTCCGGCCGGCACGGTGCCTGGCAACAGGCTGGTAAGTGTTGCGAACACGTTGCGACGCAGGCCGCGCGGAAGACGGGTTGGATACGCGACGAATCCCGGGCGCAGCGGCAGGCCGGGATCGAGTGCGCGCCTTGCGACGTCCACTCCGGCCACAACGGACTGGTACAGGAACAGAAGCGCCAGTCGGAGGATGGCGCGAAGTGAGCGCCGCGACGTGCCAGGCTCCAGCAACCACAAGCTCGTCCAGGTTGCTGTCGCAACGGCGATTGTTGCTGCAGGAATGTCATCGAGAGAGGTGCCGGCAAGCACGAGCCAAAGGCAGAGGAACCATGCCGCTCGGGAAGCCGCGCTTCGCCAGGATACTCCGACCTCCGTACGCGCGTCTCGCTTTCCTGAGGGGCCTCTCACGTCGGAGTCCTCGACTGGCGACGGGTTAGGTCGCGCCGTTCGGCGCTGTTTCAAAAACCAGGCCTCGTGCATTGAAGGACGGGATTCCGGCGGCGGCGCTGTCGGCGGCCGCAGCCGGGAACCCGTCGATGTGTCGAAACGGGGGTTGGTGTAACGATACAACAGCATCCACACCGGTTCGAATGGCGTCCACGAGCGGATCGTTCGACGCCATCGCCCTGGATGGGCTCTCGCTGCCCTGCCACGCAACTAGCGCGACGCCTGCCGAGGGAAGCAGGTGCCGCCTCTTCCGCTCCGGGACGCCTGGCACTGATCCTGGGTGGAGTACTTGCAGTTCACCATCCCTTTGAACTTGGAGCACCATTGGTTTTGCTGGGTCTGTGCCGATGCAGTCTGTAGCGCGATGGTCAGCATTCCCGAGATCGCGGCCGCAACTAGGATCAACTTTCGCATCTTGAAACCCTCCTGATTCATCGAGCCGACGCGCCCGATCGCTTCATCTGGGCGTGGAATCGTGCGCTCTTGATGAGACCGGCGATATTGGGTGATTGCCTGATCAGGCGTCAGGAATTCCCTAGAGCGCTGTCGGATGGATTGTCACGCCTCGTCAGGTTTCTGCCTGCGTTTGCGCTGTGCCGTAACCGCGATTGCATCCGGCCGCACCGAGTAGATTTGCCGATGTGTGCGGCCGATCCCCTGGGCAAGAATACCGAGGGGCGATACCGCGAAATCGCAACCTCGGGGAAGGCTGACCGGCCCGACAGCATTTCAGAAATTTGAGGAGCGCACGGCTATGCGCGGTCGTCGAGCGACATCTCGGCAAGTCATTGCACTGACGCTGATGGCAGCTGTCTCCGCGCCGGTTCTGGCAGCGTGTGGCCGCCAAGCGGAAACAAAGGAATCGCCTCCGCGTCCGGTCCGGACCACGACGATCGAGAAGCGTGAGAGTCTGGTGCCGCTGACTTTCACAGGTCGCATCGAGGCTGAGGACGAAGTGAGTGTCGCATTCCGGATCGCGGGACGTCTGCTTGGGAACGACACCAAGCTCGATGACAGGGTCGAGGCCGGGCAATTGCTGGCACAACTGGAACCCCAGAACGAGCTGAGCTCATTGCGGCAGGCGAAGGCGGCTCTTTCGGCTGCACAGGGCCAGTTGACGCAGGCACGCAACCATTACGAACGTCAGGAGACCCTGTTGGCGCAGGGGTGGACCACGCGTGCGAATTTCGAGGCGGCGACGCAAGCACGACAGACCGCCCAGTCGCAGGTCGAGGCGGCGGAGGCACAGTTGAGTTCAGCGCACGATCTCGTCAGTTTCACCGAATTGCGAGCCGACGCGCCGGGCAAGATCACCGCGACGGGGCCGTCCGCTGGCGAGGTCGTTCAGGCCGGGCAAATGATTGCGAGGATCGCCAGACAGGACGGCCGGGACGCGGTCTTCGACGTTGCCGCTCAGATGGTCAGATCGGCGCCGGTCGACGTGCAGGTCACCGTCAGCCTGCGGATGATCCGAAGATCACCGCATGAGGCCGCATTCGTCAGATCGCGGCGCAAGCCGACCCCGTCACCCGCACGTTCGAGGTCAAGGTTGGCTTGACGGATCCGCCGGCAGCGATGCGGCTCGGTGCGACTGTCAATGGGCGCGTCGAAACCAGCTCCGGGCCGGTGATCGATATACCGGCAACCGCGTTGACGCGGATAAATCAACAGCCTGCGGTGTGGATTGTCGATCCGTCGGCCAAAACCGTGTCGGCACGCAACGTTGATATCCTGCGCTTCGACCAGGCACAGGTCATCGTCTCGCAGGGGTTGGACGCGGGAGAGATTATCGTCACCGCGGGCGTTCAGGCGCTTCATCCGGGCCAGAAGGTCCGGGTGCTCGGGTCAGAGCCATGATCGGGCTCAACCTCTCCGAGTGGGCGCTCAAGCATCGCTCGCTCGTCGTCTACGCCATGATGGTTGCCGTGATCACCGGGTGCCTGGCGTATGTCCGGCTTGGTCGAAACGAAGATCCCTCCTTCATCATCAAGACCATGGTCGTTCAGGCGGCCTGGCCGGGGGCCACGGCCGAAGAGACAATGAAGCAGGTGACGAAGCGGCTCGAGCGCCAATTGCAGGAGACGCCCAATCTGGACTTCCTGCGCAGCTTCACCCGGGCGGGTCTCGTCACGATTTTCGTCAACCTGAAAGGAAGTGCGAACGCAAGCGAGGTTTCCGATACCTGGTATGAGGTGAGGAAGAGCGTCGGCGACATGCGCCACACCCTGCCGGCAGGGGTCGTCGGTCCGGGCTTCAATGACGACTTCGGTGACACGTTCGGCATCGTCTACGGCTTTACCAGCGACGGCTTCACTCAGCGGGAGTTGCGCGATTTCGTTGAGGATATTCGCTCCCGATTGCTTCAGGTCCCGGACGTGTCGAAGATCGAGCTATTGGGCGCGCAGGACGAGGTGATCTTCGTCGAATTCTCCAAGCAGGAACTTGCGACCTTGGGCGTCGATCGGGCGGCTCTGCTCGCCTCGCTGCAATCGCAAAATATCGTCCGACCGGCGGGCGTGATCCAGACGGGCAAGGAAAATATTTCGGTTCGCGTGTCAGGCGGCTTTCAGTCGGAGCAGGATATCGCCAGCGTCAATTTCGTCGCTGGCGGTCGCACGATTCGCCTGAGCGATATCGCGCAGGTGCGGCGCGGCTACGTGGATCCGCCGCAACCGATGTTCCGGGTCAATGGCCAGCCCGCATTCGGGCTTGCCATCGCAATGCGCGATGGCGGCGACATTCTTGCGCTCGGCAGAAACGTCAAGAAGGTGATGGCGGAGATCACCGTCGATCTCCCAATCGGAATCGAGCCGAGCCTCGTTGCGGACCAGGCAGTCGTGGTCGGCGGCGCGATCGGCGAATTCATGACCTCTCTCCTGCAGGTTGTCGTCATCATTCTGGTGGTGAGCTTCATCAGCCTCGGGATCCGTCCCGGCCTCATCATCGCGCTTGCCATTCCATTGACGCTGGCGATCGTGTTTCCGATCATGGAGATCGCTCGCGTCGACATGCAGCGGATATCGCTGGGGGCGCTGATCATCGCGCTCGCGCTGCTGGTCGACGATGCGATGACGACCACCGACGCAACGCTCAATCGGCTGGCGCAAGGCGACAGGAAGGTCGACGCTGCGACATTTGCCTTCCGCAGTCATGCCTTTGCCATGCTGGCAGGAACGCTCGTGACGATCGCTGGCTTCATCCCGGTCGGGTTTGCGGCGAGCTCGGCCGGCGAATACACTTTCTCGCTGTTTGCGGTGGTGGCGATCGCGCTGTTGGTGTCGTGGCTCGTTGCGGTGATCTTCACGCCGTTGCTGGGTGTGGTCATTCTTGTCCCACCCGCCCAGACGAGCTCTGCTGAGCCCGGCGGGGTATTCCGTTTCTACCGGAGTTTCCTCACGCTGGCGATGCGGGCCAAGTGGCTGACGATCGCGATCTCGCTGGCCCTCTTTGTCGCGTCCGTTGTTGCGCTTCCGTTGATCCCGCAGCAGTTCTTTCCATCGTCTGACCGGCCCGAATTGCTGGTGGATCTCAGCCTGCCGCAGAATGCATCGATCCATGCGAGCGAGATGGCCGCGAAGCGGCTGGATGCGGCATTGACCGGCGATCCCGACGTCCAGCACTGGAGCACCAATGTGGGGCGCGGTGCAATCCGGTTCTATCTTCCGCTCAACGTGGAGCTTCCAAACGATTCTTTCGCGCAGGCGGTTGTCGTGGCAAAGGACGTTGCGGCGCGCGAGCGCCTGCATGTGAGGCTGGACCGTCTTCTCGCGGAGGAATTTCCGGCCGCCGTCTCCTCGGTTTCGCCTCTTGGCCTCGGCCCGCCTGTCGGATGGCCGCTGCAATATCGCGTTGGTGGACCCGATATAGAGCGGGTGCGTGAGATTGCGCTCAAGGTCGGGCAGATCCTTGCCTCCGATCCCAGGACCAAGAGCATCAATTTCGACTTGATGGAGCCGGAGCGCCAGCTGCGCATTTACGTCGATCAGGATGAAGCGCGTCGTCTCGGCCTGAGCTCGCAAGCGATATCGAGCGTGTTGAATACCGTGATATCCGGCGCAACCGTGACCCAGGTGCGCGACGACATCTATCTGGTCAACGTGGTGGCCCGGGCAGTCGATGAACAGCGTATTTCGCTGTCCAATCTGCGCACGCTTCAGGTGCCGCTGCCTGGCGGACAGACGGTGTCGCTCAGCCAGTTCGCGACATTCGGATATCACCAGGAAAATCCCCTGATCTGGCGACGCGACCGCGTTCCGACCCTGACGGTGCGTGCGGACATCGGCGGTGGAGCGCTGCCCGGTACGGTGGTGGACGCGCTATCGCCCGCTGTCGACAAGCTGAGGAAGACGCTTCCTGCATCCTACGATGTGGCCGTCGGCGGAACGGTGGAAGAGAGCCAGAAATCGCAGGCGTCCGTACTCGCTGTGGTGCCCATGATGCTGTTCGTCATGTTCACGGTTCTGATGATCCAGTTGCAGAGCTTTCCGCGGCTGTTGATGGTCGTCAGTGTGGCGCCGCTCGGGATGATCGGTGTTGTCGCCGCACTGTTGCTCTCCGGCAGGCCGATGGGCTTTGTCACTATTCTCGGCGTTCTTGCTTTGCTCGGCATGATCAGCAAGAACGCCGTGATCCTAATCAGCCAGATCGACGCGGAACGAGCGCAGGGCAAGAGCCCCTGGGAGGCGGCGGTGGATGCCAGCAGCTCCCGCTTCCGCCCTATCATGCTGACGGCCATATCGACCGTGCTCGGCATGATCCCGATTGCTCCAACCGTGTTCTGGGGCCCGATGGCGATCGCAATCATGGGCGGTCTGCTGGTTGCGACGATACTGACCTTGGTCTTGCTCCCGACATTGTATGTAACCTGGTTCGGGGAAAAGGGGCGGGTAGGGGCCTCCACTCGATCGATTGCTTGAGCCGGCGTTTCCTGCAGGGGGAATCCCGCCCTCGGACTAGGAGATCACCTGATATTCCAGGCTCCGCCCAAGGCGCATGGTGAACTGCCGGCAGGTCGATCAGCCGGGATGTTGCGCACCCGCCCGTCACGAGGTCTCCCTATGACTGGGTCTCCGTCAATCCAAAAGCTCTCGCTGTTCGCGTTGACTGCGATGGTGGTCGGCTCGATGGTCGGCTCGGGTATCTTCTCACTCCCGCGAACCTTCGGCATCGCCACCGGTCCGTTCGGAGCCGTCTTCGCCTGGTGCATAGCCGGCGGCGGCATGTACACGCTCGCGCGAGTGTTCCAGACGCTGGCTGAACGAAAGCCAGAGCTCGATGCCGGTGTCTATGCCTATGCGAAGGAGGGATTTGGCGACTATCCTGGTTTCTTGTCGGCCTTCGGATACTGGATAGGCAGCTGCATCGGCAACGTATCCTATTGGGTCCTGATCAAATCGACCTTGGGCGCCTTCTTTCCCGTCTTTGGAGACGGGAACACGATCACCGCGATCATCGTCGCCTCGATTGGAATCTGGCTGTTTCATTTCATGATCCTTCGCGGAGTGCAGCAGGCCGCCGCGATCAACACCATCGTCACGATTGCCAAGATCGTGCCGATCCTGGTCTTCATCGTGATCATGATATTCTCGTTCAAGGCCGACATGTTCCGCGCCAATTTCTGGGGCGGCGAGGGGATGCCGGACAAGAGTCTGTTCGAACAGATTCGCGCGACGATGCTGGTCACGGTGTTTGTCTTTCTCGGCATCGAGGGCGCCAGCGTCTATTCACGCTATGCCAAGGAACGGGCGCATGTCGGCGCTGCGACCATTCTGGGGTTTGCGCTCGTTACGAGCCTGATGGTGCTCGTCACCATGCTGCCATATGCGGTGCTTGCCCGCGCGGAGATCGCAGGCATGCGTCAGCCGTCCATGGCGACGGTGCTAGAAGCAGTGGTCGGGCATTGGGGCGCAATCTTCGTCAGCGTCGGACTCCTAGTTTCGGTGCTGGGAGCCTACCTCGCCTGGTCCCTGATCTGCGCCGAGGTGCTTTCCGCTGCGGGCCGGACCAGGGATATGCCAGCCTTGTTCGGCAGGGAAAACACGAACAAGGTGCCGGCTGCGGCGCTGTGGCTGACCAATGTGATCGTTCAGCTCTTCGTCATCAGCACCTACTGGTCGCAGGATGCGTTCGCGCTGATGCTCAATCTGACCAGTGTGATGTCACTGATTCCGTTCTTCCTGGTCGCAGCTTATGGCCTCCTGCTCGTCAGGCGCGGCGAGACCTATGAGAAGAGCCGCAGTGACCGAACGCGCGACATGGTCTTCGCCGGCATCGCGCTCATCTACACGCTGTTCCTGATCTATGCCGCTGGAATGAAATTCCTGCTGTTGTCCCTGATCCTCTACGCGCCGGGCACGGTCCTGTATTTTTGGGCTCGCCTTGAGCGGAAGGCGAGGGTCTTCACGGCCGTCGAGTGGGGCATCTTCATCGCAGCCGCCATCGGCGCCGCAGTCGGGATCCATGGATTGGCTACCGGCTACATCACCATCTAGGCACAGCAAACTCCAGGGAGAACTCCCATGGTAAAGCAGACATCGGACACCTCGGTTCCCTTCGGTGTCCATTCGGAGGTCGGCCAGTTGCGGAAGGTGATGGTTTGTTCGCCCGGGCGAGCCCATCAGCGCCTTACGCCCTCCAATTGCGATACCCTGCTGTTCGACGACGTGCTGTGGGTCGATAACGCCAAGCGCGATCATTTCGATTTTGTGCAGAAGATGCGTGACCGCGGGATCGAGGTCGTTGAGATGCACAACCTGCTGGCCGAGACGGTCGCGATACCCGAGGCCAGAAAGTGGATCCTCGACAATCAGGTTGTTCCCGATCAAGTTGGTCTCGGCCTCGTCAACGAGCTGCGCGGCTATTTGGAAACTCTAAAGCCGCGCGAGTTGGCGGAAACGCTGATCGGTGGAGTGTCGACTCACGACTTCCCGGATGCCCATGGCGGCGAGATGCTCAAGCTGGTCCGCGAAGCCGCCGGGATGACCGAGTATCTGCTACCGCCGCTTCCCAACACCCTGTACACGCGGGACACCACGTGCTGGATCTACGGCGGCGTCACGCTGAATTCGCTCTACTGGCCGGCACGGCATGAAGAGCCGATCCTTGCCACGGCCATCTACAAGTTCCATCCGGATTTCGCCGGCAAGGTCAACGTCTGGTGGGGCGATCCGACGCGGGATCATGGTCTCTCGACGCTGGAAGGCGGCGACGTGATGCCGATCGGCAAGGGCAACGTCCTGATCGGATTGAGCGAGCGCACCTCGCGGCAGGCAATCAGCCAGGTCGCTGCGGCCTTGTTCGAGAGAAAGGCGGCCGAGCGTGTGATCGTGGCTGCGATGCCGAAGCTGCGTGCAGCGATGCATCTCGATACCGTCTTCACGTTCGCAGACCGGGATTGCATTTTGCTCTATCCAGACATCGTCAACAGCATCGCGGCCTTTTCCTACCGGCCGGCCGACAATTCCGCCGGACTCGATCTGCGCAGAGACGAAAAGCCGTTCGTGGATGTCGTGGCCGATGCGCTCGGTCTTAAGAAGTTGCGCGTGATTGAGACCGGCGGCAACGCCTATATGCGCGAGCGGACCCAGTGGGACAGCGGCGCCAATCTCGTCTGCGCGTCCCCGGGCGTGGTGTTCGCCTATGACCGCAACACTTACACCAACACATTGCTGCGCAAGGAAGGGATCGAGGTCATCACCATCGTCGGTGCGGAGTTGGGGCGTGGCCGGGGAGGCGGTCATTGCATGACCTGTCCGATCACCAGGGACGCCGTAGATTATTAGGCGACCGGGAGGCGGGTTCGGCCTTGAAGCCAGCGCGTTCCGGCGTTCCAGCTGTTTGCTGGCAGCGCGGGGAGAGGGTCCGGCGGCCGCGACGTGTCGGCTCAATCACAGATTTATCGTCCTATCGTCGACACGCCACACTCATCGCCAAAGCTAAGGCGGTTCCTGGTGTACGCAGAAGCCATCGGGGACAGCCATGCGCGCGCCTACGGTTCTTTGGCTGGTCGTTGGATTATTGGGAGCAAGCACCGCGTGGGCAGCGGCGCGCGTGCGGCCGGTGCCATGGTGCCCGAGAACGGCTGCACGCTTCTCGGAAACCGCTGATTGAGTAATAAGGAAGACTTGTCCGCTTAAGCAGTTCGTGAATCCTGTTTGTAGCACTTTTAGCATCTGTCGCATCTTATTCGAGTTGAATGCCGCAAAGTCTGGCACAAACTGCATACTTGATCCCTTCCACGGCCCACCCTCACGAATTCGAGAGTTTATTCTGGGGCGACTACTACCTCTGGCACGGTCAACCAGACGGTGTATATTTGACCAACCCTAAGGGCGACCGTACTCAGATCCAGGCGATGGATGCCTTGCCCGCGGGGCAGGACGGCGACTCTCGATATTGAGCTTCAATGTCGGGCGTAACCGCAGCAGAGTGAGTGCGTACCGTGAAGCCCCATAGCTTTCCCGCCTCCGATTCAGTTCGAACCAGCGGCACGGGATGGTTGCAGCTTGGTTTCGAAGAAGCCAGTGACCGCCTGTACTGGATGTGCTCAGCCGACTTTCTCTTCGTAGTGCGCCCTTCGCTTGGCGGACGCTTCGTCTATGAGACGGTTAATCCGGCTTTCGAGTCGCGTCTCGGCATCTCGGCCGACGACATCCGGGAACTGGATGTCTCCAACTGCTTGAGCAGCTACGACGCCGGACCCGTCTGCCAAGCCCTACGCGCTTGTCTCGCCGAAGAGAAGGAGGTCAGGGTTCGCCATCGCCTGGCGTTTGGCGGCCAACGGCAGAATATGGAGACGACGATCGTTCCGGTCGTGGACCCCGCGGCCGGTGGTGTGGCCCGGCTGATCGGCAGCCATCATGTCGCCCACATTGGTCCGTTCGAGGAAGCGCCCAGACCGCTGGACGACGCACACGTCAACGTCAATTTGGGAGCCATTCAGGAGGAAATCCAGAAGCGGATTGCTTCCGATCTCCATGATTCGACATGTCAGCATTTGATTGCGGCGAGCCTCGGTCTCATGCAGATCCGACGCAGCATGAGCGATCCGATCAGCGCCGAGCGGCTCTGCGATGAGATCGATGCGTCGATCGACGAGGCGCTCAGGGAAATCCGTGCCTTTTCCTATCTGCTGCATCCCCGCAATCTGACCGACGATGGGCTCAAGGCCGCAATCGAGAATTACGCGGATGGATTTGCGGCTCGCACCTCGTTGCACGTCACGACCAGGATCGTGCCCGACGTCGATCGGCTGCCTTATGAGAAGCAGCGCGCGTTGCTCCGGATCGTCCAGGAAGCACTCACGAACATCTTCCGCCATGCGCAAGCGACGGAAGTGAGCATCGTCATTGACGCGACCGACAGCCACTTTCGACTGATGGTCAACGACAATGGGCGGGGGCTTCGCGCCGACTACGGCAAGCAAGGTGCAAAGGCAACATCCAACGGCGTCGGAATTCCGGCGATGAGGGCAAGGCTCGAGCAGATTGGAGGGGCGCTGGACATCAGCTCCGATCCGGCAACACAGCGGTCCGGTACCATCTTGCGCGCAGTGCTTCCGCGTGGGCTGGCAACGAACGGGCGTAGCCGGCGAAAGGCCACTACCTCCGTGAGGGCCCACGCAGGAACCCAATGAGAAGAAGAAGATTTACCGGTGGCGGGTGGCTGCCGTGTAACGACATTGGAGTGCTCTGCCATGAAACGAATTCTTATCGCGGATGATCACGAAGCGGTACGATCGGGTTTGCGAGCGGTGCTCGAACAGCGGGCGGATTGGGAAGTGGTTGCCGAGGCGAACGACGGCAGCAAGGCGCTGACCGCGGCAATCGAAAGCCGGCCCCATGTGGCCATCGTCGACTTCTCCATGCCGCGGATGACCGGAGTGGAGGTTGCGCGGCGGATCAGGGAATTTCCGCTGCAGACAGAGGTTTTGATCTTCACGGTGCACAAGTCCAGTCTGCTCGCGCAGCAGGCGTTTGAGGCTGGTGCAGGAGCGTTTCTGACCAAATCGGACGCGAACACATTGCTGCTGGCGGCCGTCGATGCACTTCTGGCGCACAGGCGGTTCTGTAGCGAAAGCTGTCGGAACGAGCTGGATCACGGCGGCGGCGGCGCAGATGGACGCCGCGGGCTTACGCCACGCGAGCAGCTTGTGGTCAAACTGGTGGCTGAGGGCTACAGCAACAAAGGCATCAGCGCGATCCTGAACCTCAGCGTCAAGACGACGGAGGCACATCGAGCGGCTGCGATGCGCAAGCTGGATGTGAACTCAACCGCAGGCCTGGTCCGGTACGCCGTTCGGGCGCAACTGGTTGGGGCGTGATAGCGCGTCGACCTGTGGAATCTTCTTGAGGGGAGCCTGTCGGTACATTCGCCGAGGCAGTTCAGGGTTTTGCAGGATGGCGCTTCGAACCGAGATACGCACGATCGATTGACCTTGCTGGTCCGAGCGTCTCCATCGGTTGCGGTCGGAAACGAGAACGACGCTATGAAACGCATCTTGATTGCGGATGATCATGCAGTCGTGCGCTCAGGTCTTCGCGCGATTGTTGAAGCGCAGTCCAACTGGATCGTCACCGGCGAAGCGACGAATGGTGAACAAGCCGTCGGTTTGGCCCTGGAGACGAGGTCGGACATCGTGATCGTCGACTACTCGATGCCGCTGATGAACGGGTTGGAGGTTAGCCGCCGGCTGAAGGCACTTGATCAGCATACGGAGGTGCTGATCCTGACGATGCATGAGGACGAGGATCTGCTGACTGAAGCTATTCTAGCGGGCGTCCGCGGTTTCTTGTTCAAGTCGGATGCCAAGAAGCATCTGATTTCCGCTATTGAGGCGCTGCTCGACGGCAGGCCCTACTTCACGAGTGCCCTGGTGGAGAAGCTGCTCCACGACTATCAGGTCAACAAGCAGGGCAGGTCGGACATGCTGCTAACCTCGCGCGAGCAGAGCGTCGTCCAGTTGATTGCAGAAGGGCATACCAATAGATCTATAAGTGACCTGTTGAAGTTGAGCGTGAAGACCGTCGAGACCCATCGTGCGTCGGCTATGCGCAAGCTCGGGATGTCATCCACGGCGGAACTGGTCCGCTATGCTATTCGGAAGAAACTGGTTGCGCCCTGAGGGATTCCGCCGTTGTCCTGGATGCCCGAGTTTGCAGCTGCCTGTCGGCCTGGGCTGTTTCGTGCTATTCCATTCGCAGACTAATCCAATGTGAAGTGGCTGTTCACACAGTCTTGAGCCGTCGCATCATTTACGCCGAATCTTGATCAGGTGCCGGTCGCGCCGGACTAGCCTTGCCCGGTATTGCTCTCCCTGTTCGCGCCGGCGTTTCCATTTGGATTGACGCGACGCGCGTTCCCGGGTTTTATCGGGCCGTCCGCTGGGAACAGGATCAACGGGCAGTCCGAATTTTCGGGAGCGATCTATTCGAGCTAAGAGCCAAGTCTCGATTGCTGGGCAACTGCGGCTGTTCAGTCCGGTGACAAAGAAGGATTGAATTTCTGGAACGTCAACACTATCGCTTTTCTGTGGCACCCATGATGGATTGGAGCGACCGGCATTGCCGGGTGTTCCACCGTCACCTGACGAGGCGGGCGCTGCTCTATACGGAGATGCTGACCACTGGCGCCATCATTCATGGTGACCGGGGGCGGCTGCTTGGGTTCGACGTGGTCGAGCACCCGGTGGCGCTTCAGCTCGGCGGGTCGGATCCGCGCGAGCTGGCGCTGGCGGCGCGGATCGGCGAGGAGTTCGGTTATGACGAGATCAACCTCAATGTCGGCTGCCCCTCGGACCGCGTGAAGGACGGCCGTTTCGGCGCTTGCCTCATGGCGGAGCCTGATCTCGTGGCGAGATGCGTCGAGGCGATGAAGCGTGCGGTTGCCGTACCCGTTACCGTGAAGTGCCGCATCGGCATCGACGACCAGGATCCGGAAGTCGCGCTCGACCAGCTTGCGCGCACAGTGGTCGCGTCCGGCTGCGATGCGCTGATCGTGCATGCCCGGAAAGCATGGCTCAACGGTTTGTCGCCGAAGGAGAATCGTGACATTCCGCCGCTCGACTATGATCGCGTCTATCGCCTCAAGCGCGCGATGCCTGATGTGCCCGTCATCATCAACGGGGGCATCCCAGGCATCGACGAAGCAAAAGCACATCTCGATCACGTTGACGGCGTGATGCTCGGACGGGCCGCCTATCAGGAGCCATGGCGGATGCTCTCGGTCGATCAGGACATTTTTGGCGAGCCCGCGCCGCATGCCTCCATGCAGGATGCGCTCGAGGCGATGATGCCCTATATCGAGCAGCAGCTCGCGCGCGGCACGCGGCTGCACTCCATGACGCGGCATTTCGTCGGCGCATTCCACGCCGTTCCCGGCGCGCGCGCCTTTCGCCGCCATCTTGCCGAGCAGGGGGTGAAGCCGGGCGCCGGCCTCGATGTGCTGCGCGATGCGATCGCGCGTGTCGGTGCGCGCGCGCCGGTGGAGGTGGCAGCCTAACCGTAGTCACACGAAGAGCCGGATCGCAATATCCGGCTCTTGCGTGATCCGCCTCAGCGGAGCAGATCGAAATGATAGCTCACGTCGACGCGGAAGGTGTGGAATTTGGCGGCGTTCCAGTCCGGCAAATCGTCGTGCTTGACGCAAATGCCACACTGGCGCGCTTTCGCGGCGCGCCGCCTGATGTTGCGGCCGGGGCGGATGGCAGCCCGCGTCATCGCGTCTGTCGGCCGTGGCGGCATAGCTCTCGTGGGGAGTCTAAAGCGGAATGGGGTTAGGTTGAATCGATTTGGGATTCCCAAATCAGCTTGTTTCTGATTCACCATGCTGGCTGGGCGGAGGCCAGCATGGATGGGCAAGCCTTATTCTCTGGATCTTCGCAAGC
>NZ_JARWCR020000017.1:0-154054 GCF_029846695.2 Bradyrhizobium nivariense
CCGGCCGACAAGCCTGACCCGCAGTTTCTGATCATCGTCGCTCATCACAAGGTGTCCACCTATTTTGGTGGACACCTCATGCATCAGGGCACTCAAAAGCAAAAGGTGCGGAGAAATTAGCGCTTACGGCGATTCTTCTTTCTCCAAGCCTTCAGCGTGGCCCTACGCACGCCGCTGCGCTCTTCAAGCGAGTCGTAGGTCACACGCTGGCGGGCCATCTCGGCAAAGACGAGTCTCGCGAACGGCCCGACGCGCTCGGGCATCGAGACGGTGCGCGGATTTCTGCGTCGCTTCCGGGTGGAGGGGAAAATTGGCGCCGCGCGGAAATCGGGCGGATACAGCGGATTATTCGGGGGCATCGGGTCATCCTGAAGGCGATTGAACTGCCTTCAGGGTCGGATAATGGCCTATTCCGCTACAGCCCATTTCGGTAGCCACTGCGCATGCGTCTAGTTTGGAGACAGAAGTGCATTCGAGAACAGAAAGTCACTGTTGAAATCTTATATCTAGCCAGATCGGGCGGTCGCACGTCACCCACGATTAGGGGGGCGCCAGGAGGACCCAAAGTGATCAGCGAGAGTCCAAATTACCAAGGCTGATCGTAAGCGAACGCGCACGCCGATAATACTTCGGTCGTTTCGTAAGGAATGCCACGAGGATCGAGGCGACCGGCCTCAGCAATGAGGTGGAGGTTCTTGCGCGGTCTGGAAGAGACGACGTAGAGCAGCTTCTTCGCGCTTTCGTCCCCGGCCGGATCGGCGAAGTGCGGTACCATCCCCTCAAGAAGAGCAAAGGCGATCACCGTGTCGTATTCGGCTCCCTTCACCCCGTGGATGGTCGAGATCGTAATGCCGCTCCGGCTGGCGAAAGCACGCCGAAACATGGTTATTTCTGAGACTCCCTGAACACCCGACTGCTCTAGCCGTTCGATCTGCGTAGCTGAGCGTGCGAAAAAAATGTGATAGTGGGCTGCGAGAGCCGGAACTTCCTCCAGTTCAAACTCCAGCGCTAGGCATAGCTCGTCGAAGAACAGTCGCAGATATTCCAGTCCATCATCGACCGCGATCTGGACAGTATTGCAACGTCGCAGCAATTCTCGCGGAGTCAAGCTACCGGCAACGACACCTGCGTTACGCAATTCGAAAATGATTTCTTTAGCCCATCGCGTGCGTCGCACGTACAGTTGAGGAGAAGGCTCGGTCAGGGCCAAGCGGGCGACCTTGTACCAAAAGTTGTCTTGATCCCGCGAAAACGGCGCCATGCCCGGGCCGTCAAAGTTATATTCAGGCAAGGCGCCCATTAGCCGCCTCGTTAGTGCTGCCAATTGCATCCAACGTGGGCCAACCACGCAAATCTCGTGAGCGGCGATTCCCTGATCAATGTTGAAGCGGATAAGCCGGACAATCTCGTCGTCAACCCCGTGATTCCCAGTCTGCTGATCAAAGGAAACTACACTGGCGTAATCACGACACTCACCCTCTGCCGAAATCGCAGCCGGTACGACATGGTAGTTTGAGAAATATTCAACCAGTCGCGAAGAAGATCGGTAATTGGTCGAGAGGCTCTTTTCCGCAAGCTGGAGGCCCGACAAGACTTCAAACTCGGCGCGGGTCATGGCATAGCCGCCGAGCGAGCCGTAAATCGCTTGGTTGGGATCGCCGACTAAAAAGGCGTTCGACTGACCGGCAGAGGACCTGAGGATCAATGCTAGGATGGCATATTGGATTTCCTTAGTATCCTGAAATTCGTCAACTAGGATGAACTTGAACAACGACCCCAGCAGTGTGGGTATTGCGGGCTCGCTTGCGACTAAGTCGTGCGCGTAACGGAGGATCATTTCGAAATCCACCAATCGCTCCGCCTCTAGGCCATTCCAAAAAGCTTCGAGCACTCCCGAGATCTGTTGACGGCGTTGTGGGTCCACTGCTTCCATTTGGAGGCCCTGTGGTGTGAAGAAGTAACCGCAGTCAAAAGTGCGAAGACGCGGACGCTGTCCTTGGCACAAAAGTTCCAGCCGACGTTCTGTTTCATGCTGATCGGCGATACGAAATCCGTGCTTTAGCTTGTCGTGATAAAGGCGGTAAGGCCGCAAGATCCAGTCTAAGCAAAAGGAATGTATGGTACCAATCCAGAGACGTTCGGTATCAACGCCCAAGCGCTCGATTCGCTCTTCGATCTCTTCGGCCGCGCGGTGGGTGTATGTAATTGCCACTACCCAGTGCTTGTCCGACTCCAGACGTGAGAGTTCGAGAGCGATTTTATAGGTCAGAGCTCGAGTCTTGCCGCTTCCGGGACAAGCCGTAAGAAATACGCTTCCCGGGTGCTCAATCGCCTCAACTTGCTCCGGATTCAAGTCGCGCTGTTCCCACACGAACACCATCACGCTTGTCCTAGCACCTCAATAATAACATCCCCTGGTAGCGCCTTTGCCAAAACATCAAGTAGCGAAGCGAGCTCAATCTCTCCTCGCTGGTATTGAGCCGCGTGGTCGCGGACGGATTGTGCGAGGGCTGGCGGAAGTAAGGCAGGATCATCATGCGCCCTCAGCCGGTGTGCAATCATATTGCTGAGAACCGCTCGGCTGAGAGGCCGATGGGCGGTAAAGATGGCCTCCAAGAGATATGGTGGGATACGGGTCTTTGTCGTCACTCGCTTGGCTAACTGAATTGCCAACCAGCCCTTACCGATGTTCTCAGCCATCGTTAGTATCCGCTTGCCGAACCTTTCTGGATCGGTCGAGCGCAGATCTTCCGTCGCGGTTCTAATCGTTGGGGCCGACGAATAGACCGCAGCAAGGCTGTCGACCGCCGCCTCCGCATTTCCACTTCTGATAAACTCGACTTCGAAAGTGCACGGCGCAAAATGGGTGGACAGCCAAGAATTGCCAGCCTTGAAAGAATTTAGACGCGCCTGCCGCGCGAGCCCAGCCTCTGCAGAACCCGCCGCCTTGAGCTTTAGCTTCGCAACTGCCGCCGTGTCGTCCTCGTGAGGAGTGATATCGAAGAAGCTTGCGTCCAGATCGGTAACAATTGCACAACGCTTCCGGATGCGGTCGTCGTGGAATAGCAGAGCAACGTTTTCAAACCCAGTGCTACGAATGTTTATCAGACTTATGCCGAGTTCATCGAGACTGATCCCCAATACCTCCTTCACCATCGTTGGAACGAGGATCTCCTCCGCATCGCCCTCGACGAGGATGACGCTCTTGGCGAACAGCAGATTGCTGCGCACTGCGTCCAAATAGCGTTCCAAGCTTAGGATCTGGCCGGGGTCTAGACCCGAGGCGGGCTGAAAGATTTCGCAGCGACTGCCGGAGCGGCTAAGTACGTTTACATTCTCAACATTGCTCACTTCAGATATGTGCGTGGAGTGAGTTGAGTAGATAACTTGAGTGTCCGCATAGGCCAAGCGATCGAACAAGGTCTTCTGAATATGTGTATGGATATGCGCCTCAGGCTCTTCAATCAGCAAGAAGTTAGCGCAGGCCTGTTTTGCTTTTTGGTATTTAAATTCGAGCAGCTTTAAAGTGAGATAGATTAGGTTGGCTCCGCCGAGGCTCAGTTCATGGATCGCGCCTTCGTAATCGTCGTCAGTTTCCCCGACGAAGAGCCGCAGTGATTGGAATAGTCGCTCGGCTTCAGCCGGTACCGCCGATCGTACAGCGAGGTTGGCCGGCGAATACGTTTCTCCCGCAGTGTCTCGAATGGTTTGGCGGATGTCGGAGCGGATTTCGCCGACGTCGGGCAAGTCCTCGATTGCTTGGTTTAGGTCTTTGACCTTGTCGGTGATCGGCTTGAGCTTTGCTGGATCGATTTCACCGCTCTTGCTACGTAGCAAGGTTAGGAGCGGATTAGTGCGCTGCCCCTGAAATTCGCTAACCACATCGCGAAGCGCTTGAACGAATGTAAAGCAAATTTCTTTCGAGACCGAGAGCACACGAGGAATTGGGCCGCCGAGCTGCGGAGGATTGAGCTCTTTTGGAAATGAGACCGCCTCGAAATCGCCGACCAATGTCTTGTAGGCATCGGGGTCAGTAAAGTTTGCGGTGCTCTTGCCCGTAAACACCGTTTCGTAGTCGGCGATGGTAATCCCGTTCAATATTTGCTGAAGCGCAGCTTGATCACCCTCAGCCAGTTCGCCGAGACGCTGGCGAACAGCGGCGCTCGGTCGGAAGATAAGGTTGTAAGTGGCACGCCCAACCACGCTCTGCTCGACTACGCCCGTGCCGTGAAGGAAAAGGGCTTGAATGGCTTCGTCTTGCGAAACCTCGTCGAACTCCAAGCTAATGATGATCCAGTGGCCGCGCCAACTTTTCAGGCCTCGATAGAAATCTGTCTCTTGCAGGCGGTAGGCCCATCGCAGTTGATCGGCGTCAAGCAGAAGTCGAATGCCCCGAAACAGATTGGTCTTGCCCGATCCGTTTTCACCAATGATCGTGTTAACGCCAGACTTAAACTTGGCATCTGCGCGTTCGAAATTCCGGTAGTTGACGAGCTGAACGCGCGAAATGTGCATTCGTCTGTTCCTGGACCATGCTGGAGGGATTAATTGCAGAACATCTTGGTGGCTTGCGGCCACGCCGCATTAACCCACGATTGTAAATCATGACGGGCTGCTGCGATAGGGCGTGCGGCGGAGGTAGGCGGGCCGGCTATTTGAAAAGGCCGCTCGCCGATGCGAAGTGATCCGCCCGCAAGGAGATCTTGGCGAAGCTGGCGCGCGACTGCACCCGCGTAACCTCAAGGCTCGCCAGCGGCCCCAGCCGCTCTTCCAGCCACACCCGGAGGGCGGGAACGCCTCCGGGCAGGACGCCGGGGAGATAGTAGCCGCTACTTGCCGGACCGCGCGCTCCCCCTTTGCGGTAGGTGAACACCCGAATCGGAGAAACTGCCCCGGGATCCCTAATATGATTCCTATTTAGGGATTCCGGGGCAGTTTTCGCGCGCTCAGCGTCGTGCTTCGACAAGTCAAACGCGGTCATAGAGTCGCGGCTACTCGACAACACGACACCCTCGGCCATCATGTCAGCCTCGGCACCGGGGCAGACCGCGCCCCACTCAACGACCTCGTCCACCGTAACCGGCAGGACGACTTCCCCGACTAAGTCGAGAAAGCACGGCGCCGTTCGGCGGTGCGGCCTCAATCGACCGATGGCCTGCTCAAGCTCGTCTTCCGTGATGCCACGGCGGACGGCCTCGGCGAAATGGTCGGGATGGCACTCAACGTTGGCGGAGATGGCCGGACCGTCGGTCATCCGAATGCCGCCAATCCTCTTCCGGTAATATTCGCCGATAGGCTTGACCGGGTATCCGGCGAAAACGCTCGCGCGAGCCTCCACCTTGTCCGGGGACAGCCACCACCGGCCGATAACAACCAGGCCGGCCACCGTCCCAAATTCGTTTGAGCCCGAAGTTGCACCGAAGTGCATCCACGACACATTATCCGGCACCTGACGGGCGAACCGCTCCTCAAGGCCAAGGTAGGAAATGACGCCGAGACGCGCCGGTGCGATAAGCGCTGCCCGCTGCCGGATATAGCGGAGGACACCTTGCTCGTTTTGGGGGTGAGGCTTGGCATTCTGGCCGATTCCCAGGGAGCCCATAGACATGGTCTTCCCAGTGACCTGCCGCACGAGGACATGATCCGGCCATTGAATGGGGATGTCGGCCTTCACGCTGGCGGCGACCGGAAGGCCGGCAACTTCGTCCCCGAACACGGCCGCGTGCAGAATCTCGGGCGTCGTGAGCGTCGCGTCCAGCGCGAGCACCGGCGCCAACCATGACGGATCGAACGGGCGCAGCGGCGTCAGCGTGAACGCGCTGCCCGTAACGGTGATCCGTCCCGACTGCCGATGGTCGAACGCAAGGAATAACGCGATTTCGCTCCAGAGCGCGCCAACATCCCGCGCCAAGCGGTTACGAGCGCCGTGATTGTGGAGCGCGAGATTGAGTCCAGACTCCTTCATGCCCGGTTGTAGAACTTCTGGCCGAACGCGCCGCTGCTCTAAGGTCGCAGCTCGCAGGGCGGTATGCGAGAAAATGCGGTGATCTCCATCTTCGAGCACCGCGCGGGACAACGGCCCGTTGCCGTTCGCCTTTACTACGGCCAGCAGCTTCGCGCGCGTGCCGATCAGAAAATCGTGTTCTTCATCGCTGCAAAGTTCGATCTTCGCGCGCCAAAGCTCGGTGACGTCGATCGTCGTTGTATCGCCAACGGCATTGTCATGGAACTTCTCGTCGATCACAAGGCCATCTAGCTCGGGCAGGAAGTCCGGCTTTTCGTAGAGCAGTGATGCGGACGTAATGATCCAAACCTCAGGCTTCGCCTCGCGTTGCCGCTCATGGCCGCAAACAGTAGCGAACTCACATTGCACAAGCATCTCATCAATCCGGCGCATACAGACTGCGGACCTGACGCTGACACCCAGAGCAATGGCCGCAGCCACGGCCGGCAGGTTTTGGCACATGGTCTGTCCCGGCGCGTCAGGGTCGGCCTGTTCGCGGCCCCGATAGACCTGCGCCTTGATGCCGAGGCTCTTCAGGTCGAGTGCTATATCCTTTCCGAGGTCGATACGCGGGACCACATAGGCCAGGCGCCAGCCGCGCTTGGTCCACGCGGCAACATTCCGGGCGGCTTGAAATGACTTGCCACCGCCAGCATCGATCTTCACACCCCACACGGGCGGCTTTTGGTGAATCAGCGGCGACTTGAGGCGTGCTTGGTTGCGATAGATGCGCCACGCCTTCATCTGCGCTTCGAAGTCGTCCAACGCACCGCGCAACGCCGAGGTGGCGTCGGCAAGCGGAAAAGCGCGGTCGGGATAGGTCGGTGACAGCGAGCCGGACTTGGTTGAGCGCAGAAGGATCAGGCGCTCTTCCGGCAGTCCAAGTTTTTGGCGCAGCCATGCCGCCGCAGCCGGATAGGGAATGCGCTGCGCCTTGGCGACGACCTTGATGGGCGTGAAGGTCTCCATGGTGCCGAAGTCCTGAATGCCGGTCGGGTGGAACGACAGGTTCGGTTGGCGGCGAGCCTCAGAGCGGCCCGAGCCTGAGCCACGCCATGGCGCGACTGCGCGATAGCCAACGCCATTCGGGCGGGTCTTTGGCAAACCCAGCGCAGGAACCCACGCATGCAGGTTCGCGAGCGCCACCGTATTCACGTCGTCGTGCCAAAGCAGGTCCTGGGCCGTCTCGCCTCGCGCGGGCCGTTCAACGGTTGCGCCACGCGGCTGCCGCTCGGGTGCGTCCCATCCGTATGCGCTAAGCACGTCCTCCATCGCCGCGACATGCGCGCTGGTGATCTCGGGAAGGTCACTGAGCGGCGTATCGAGCAACGTCCGCTCGGTGGTCCACTCATAGGGCCGACCGATGTCGGGATGCACAGTCGGGGGAAGCACCGTCTGCTTTCCGCCGCTCAGGAAGTCGAGCAAGCCGCGCTTCTCGGTGGTGCGGTAGTTCTTCGACGGCAGCGGCTCGGCGGCACGATAGAACGCGGTCACGCCCTTCCGGCCGCGTTTCGCGACCGTGTGGGGCGGCAACACCGCGAAGATGGGGTCAATCAGGGAGTCGTCGTCAACGTCCACCGCAACGAATCCACCGAAGCCGCAAGCGAGGCCGACCCCGGCATCCGGCCACCTTGACCAATGCTCGATAATCTTGAGATGGGCCTGCCGATCGCCGAACACCTGCCAGTTTTTGAGGCGATACCACTCCGGCTCACCGTCGCGGCCGACTTCGAGTCTGCCGGGCTCTTTGCCTTTCGGATGCCAGTCGTGTTCGCCCCACGGCGCGATCGGCAACGGCGAATAGCCGCGCTCGACCAGCGCCGGGGCAGTTAGAGCAAAGGGGGAGGCCATCATCACGCCCCCGACAGAGCAGGCGGCCGGAAGTTCACATCGGTAATCACAGCACGAATGGCGGCCTTGAACCGCTCGCGCGGGCTGCCGCCGCCACCGCTCCAAATCTTCGAGCAGAGATCGGCGCTGTTGCAGCAAATCGTGTCGCCGGTGCGAAGCGTGATCTCTACGTGGAAGTACCAAGGCTTCCGGCCGGGGTCGTTCGTCCACGCACGAACTCGGTAGATTGCGTTAGGAAATGCGGCGAAGTAAGCTGCGTTGATGTTTTTGACGGGCTTCCCGCAAAAACCTTGCGCACACTTCGAGTCGGAATTATAGAAATTGGGCCTCATAAGACTTTCCTTTTGCATCACCCGCCGCGCCAACGGCGGGTTTTGCTTTTAGGCTATACGACAGCAACACGCCGCGCTTCGAGCCATAGGTCCACGTCCGATCGGCGGTAACGCACGGCCCCGCCAGGAAGGCGGAACCAAGCCGGGCCGGTGCCTTCACGGCGATACCGCTGCAACGTCGGCCGCGACACGCCAAGTTCCGCCATGAGGTCATCTTGAGGTAGGAGCGCTGAGTTCGACATCTTTGGTCTCCAATCGTTCACGAAAACAAACGAACACGCCATCACATAGCTGAACAGGCCATTATGATCTCCCATGCCGAAACTCCTCTTGCGCAAGGCAAAAGACACCGACGCGAAGCTAGGCGCCGCGTCGGTGGCAACGTTTCGTTGATACTTATTGCTGGGATTTATCAGGCGAGCCCTGCGTCGATCAGATCGGCGCGGTCGAGAAGCGCCCGCTTGCACAAGGCCTGATCGGTCGAGCCAAGCGTGGCCTCTTCATTGTGTCCGAGGCAGTCTGCGAGCAGGCGCAGGTATTCGGGCGAACCGATTTTGGGGTTGTTGTCGTCCATGGTCAGCCCTCCCTTACGCCGCGCATCCGTTGGAATTGGCCGCCGAACGGGTAGCGAGCCATGCGTCAATCTCCGCCGCATCGAAGAAACGAGAACGGCCGATGTAGATCGGCGTGGGAAAATTGTTCGTCCGCAGCTTAACCAGTCGCTCGAAAGTGGACTGCGGCATGTCGAGCTTGCCGCGCACGGTTTCGGACTTGATCAGTTGTTTCATTCTATACCTCCTGAGATTTGATGGTGGCTCAAGAGGTACAAACGGCGGCGTAGAAAATCGCGGTAGAAATTGACTGACGCTCGTTACCCCAAAACAATGGATGCTTTGTCTCTACACGTCACGCTTCAAGCGTTTCCAGATCTTCTTGATAGATTCAATCCCGACCCCAACACCCTTATCGGCCGCGACGGCGGCTTGAGCGGCCCCAACCTTCATGCCCCCCTCAACGCGCTCGTAAACGGCTAGGAAAATCTTATAGTCCCGCCATTCGCCTTGCAGCGATCCGACGGGATTGTCTCCGCCGGAGCTGCGCCACGCTTGGCTCAACTCTTCCGCCCGAAAACGGATTGGCGGTGCGCCCAACTGGGTCTGCATCGCTTGTTCCGCAACCTTTCCGATGCAACTAGCAAACCTATCAACCTCAGCTTGGATCACATCCGGCACGGGTAGTCGGTGCCGTCGCGCCAAACTATATGCGGCCCAAGCCGCCGCAGGATTCTTGTTGACGGTGAACACTCCCGTCAGTGTGGTTAGGTCAAGTTCGGCCTTTGTGGGCAGCTTCGCCATTGATCACGCGCCCACCTTGAACTTCACGATATTCGATTCGCGTGCCGCCGAGAGATTGGCGAGGAAATCCGCCCATAGGTTGAGCGCGTGGCGCTTCTCTTGAGCGAACGAATGCCGTTGATAAACAGCCATCACGCCGCGCATCTGATGGTTCAGCACCCGTTCAATCGTCACGACGTCTACGCCCAGTCGCGGCATGGTGGTGGCCGCAGTGCGGCGAAGATCGTGGAGTCGCCATGGCTCGATTGTAACCGCGTCAGGATCAACGCCGCGCGCCACTGCATCCTCGCGCGCGATCTCAAGCATCACTTCGTCAACGCGTGTTTTCGCATGGGCGGCAGAGAATGACGCGAACACACGCGGCGAGTCCTTGACTCGGTCCATGGTGCTCAGAATCTCAACGGCGATTGGGGCGAGGGGAACGGCGTGTGCTCGACCGTTCTTCGCGCGAACGCCTGGGAGCGTCCATGTCGGCGCTTCGCCGATCAGGTCGAGTTCGGACCATTCCATGTCGCCGACTTCGTTCAACCGCTGCGCCGACAGCAAGAGCAGATGGACCAATTGACGCCGGGGCCATTCGAGCCGGTCGATTGCCCGCAGCACGAGCCGCAATTCATCATCAGTGAGGACTCGATCCCGGGGGACTTCCTTGACGACCGCAGTTCCGTCGAACGGGTTCTTTTCGACCAGTTCCTTGGTAATGCACCATTGGAAGAAATGCCGCCCATAGGCTCGCAGCCGCTTCGACTGGATCGGCGCACGCGCCTTGACCGTGTCGAGTACCCGGATTGCGTCGCTGCGCCGGATGTCATCCACCCGCCTCTTGGCCCAGCCTTTCAGTTCCCTGCCGAGAACTCGCCGTACCTCCTGGCCGGACTTCAATCCATCGGCGTGGTCGGCGTAGTAGCGAGCCAGCACGTTTGCGACCGTATCCTCGCGGCGTCGGGCTTCCTGCTCCTCGGCCGCAATCCGGGCAGCTTCTGCCCGGCGAGTAGCGCGCTTCTGGTCGGCGGGGTCCGCACCCATCGCACGTTGCCGTCGTGCGTCGCCGGCCGCATCACGGGCCTGCGCCAGCGTAAGCGCTCCGGGTCCGCTGGCCGGACCGAGTACGACAGTCACGTCTTGCGCGTCTTCCTTCTCGCCACGTCGGAACCTGTAGACGAACGTCCGCGCCCCAGACGGATACACCAACACGCGCAGGCCGGGATGCCCCACGTCCGGCAGGGCGTAGCGCTTCGCTCGCGGCTTTGCGTGTTCGATCGCCAACGCAGTCAGCGGTTTTTTCACTAGCGCCCCCTTTCTGAGCCCCACTCCAAGCCCCAACAAATACCTAGCTGTAGCGGTATTTCCTGGGATGTCGTCAGCTACCAATAGAGGGTGATGTTATTGAATAGAATGAGATTTTTTGACGCATGTGGGGCTTGGCGGTAGTTGCCGAAACTACAAGATGCCTGACTGTAAATCAGCCGCCTTATGGCTTCGCAGGTTCGAGTCCTGCCTCCCCCACCAGCCTTCGCTCGCTTCGCGAGCTACGGCTCGGCAAGCCAGCACCAGTGTCTGTGGCGCGAAACGAGCGAAGGCTGTCGCGCCGTAGCCCGAAGGGCGTAGGCGGACTGTCGAATTGATACGGATGCCGCTATCAGCCTCCCACGAGCCTGAAGCTTCATGCCGAGCTACGGCTCGGCAAGCCAGCACGAATGTCTGTGGCGCGAAACGAGCGAAGGCTGTCGCGCCGTAGCCCGAAGGGCGTAGGCGGACTGTCGAATTGATAGGGATGCCGCTATCATCCTCCACACGAGTCTGAAGCTTCATGCGACCGCGGCTGCGTGCACATGTTCTACGTGTACATTCTCAGGAGCAAAAGCGACCCCGATCGTTATTACGTCGGCCTGACGTCTGATCTTCGTGCTCGCCTCAAAAAGCACAATGCCGGTGACGTTCCTCACACGTCAAAGTTCACTCCGTGGGAGCTCAAGACCTATGTTGCGTTCTCGGATGAGCGGCAGGCCGTTGCCTTTGAGAAATATTTGAAGTCAGCCTCCGGCCGGGCATTCGCTAAGAAACGCCTCTAAAAGCGCGCTCCGGACTGACACACGCCGCCCAACGCCTCACCCCATCATCTCCCGCACCATCGGCACCACCTTCCGCCCATAAAGCTCGATGCTCTTCATCAGCTTCTCATGCGGCAGGGGTCCCGCCGAATACTTCAACTGAAAGCGCGAAATGCCAAGCGCCTTTGCCGTCTTGGCGATCTTGCGGGCGACCGTCTCCGGCGCGCCGACATAGAGCGAACCCTGCTCGGCCTCGCTCACGAACTCGTCGCGGCCCATCGGCGGCCAGCCGCGTTCCTTGCCGATGCGGTCGCGCATCGCCTTGTAGTCGGGCCAGAGTTCTTCGCGCGCCTGCTCATCGGTCTCGGCGACATAGCCAGGCGAGTGCACGCCGATCGGCTGTGCCGGGCGACCGAATTCCTTGAATGCGCGGTGATAGAGATCGACGAAGGGTGCGAAGCGCGCGGGATCGCCGCCGATGATCGCGAGCATCAAGGGCAGGTCGTAATGCGCGGCGCGCACCACCGATTGCGGACTGCCGCCAACGCCGATCCAGGTCTTCAACGTGCCGTTCTCGACCGGGGGATAGACCAGCTGATCCTTCAGCGGCGGACGCAGCTTGCCGTCCCAGGTCACCGGCTTCTGCGACAGCAGGGCCGCGAACAGATCGAGCTTCTCCTCGAACAGCGCCTCGTAAGCCCGCAGGTCGAAGCCGAACAGCGGAAAGGATTCGGTGAACGAGCCGCGGCCGAGGATCACCTCGGCGCGCCCGTTCGAGAGCGCGTCGAGCGTGGCAAAGCGCTGGAAGACGCGGATCGGATCGTCCGAGCTCAGCACCGTCACGGCCGAGCCGAGATGAATCCGCTTGGTCCGCGACGCGATGGCGGCCAGCACGGTCTCCGGCGAGGAGATCGCGAAGTCGGCGCGGTGATGTTCGCCGAGGCCGATGAAGTCGAGGCCGAGGTCGTCGGCCAGCACCGCCTCGTCGACGACGTTGCGGATCACTTGCGCGTGCGGAAGCATCGCGCCGGAGGCGTCCCTGGTGACGTCGCCAAAGGTGTCCAGTCCGAATTCGAGCGGTGCGGTCATTGATAGGATCTCTGCGGGCGCGGCTTGCGCGCCTGTCACTGTGGGAGGGGATCGCTTTGCGTGGGAGCTAAGCAGTGGAGACCGCTGCAACAATGCTGCTTCGAGAAACCCATCGTTTCCGCTTTTTCATGGTGTCGGGTCCCGCGCCTTCAATCGGACTTGGCGAACGTCTCGACCAGGGTCTCGCGCAGCCAGCGTTGCGCCGGTACGGTGTCGTTGCGCTGATGCCAGAACAGGCTGACGATGCGCGGCGGCGCCTTGAGCGGAAGCGGCATGGCGTGCAGGAACGGCGCGTGGCGGGATTGCGAGCGCAAATCGCTTGGCAGCACGGCGATCAGGTCGGACTGGCGCACGATTTCGTAGGCGGCGCTGTAGTGATTGACGGTCGCGACCAGGTTGCGCGACAGCCCGCGCGAGGCGAGGAAGAGGTCGTAGGACGGCAGGGTCTTGCCGGCGAGGCTGACATCGACATGCCCCGCGTTGAGGAAGCTGCGCGTGCTCAGCCGCTTCATCGCCGCGAGCGGATGGCCGCGCCGCATGAAGCAGGCGTAGTCGACCGTCCACAGCGAGCGCGAGCGAATGGCGGCCGGCTGCTGCGCCTCGTTGACATAGACGCTCAACACGCAATCGACCCTGTTGTCCTCGAGCTGGTCGGCGATCTCGAGGACGGTGTTGGGGATGGTATGGACGCGTGCCTTCGGCGCGATCTCGCCAAGGTGGTTCATGAGCTTCGGCATCACCAGCGAGGCGACGTAATCCGACATCGACAGGCTGAACTCGGTCTGGGCACGGCGCGGATCGAACACCTGCTCGTCGAGCGCGCCGCGGACGGTTTCGAGCGCCTCACCGATCGGCTCCCACAGCACCACGGCGCGCTGGGTCGGACGAATGCCGGTGCCGGACCTGACGAACAGGGGATCGTCGAGCGCGTCCCGCAGGCGTGCGAGCGCGTTGCTGACAGCCGGTTGCGTCATCAGAAGCGCGTTGGCGGCGCGCGTGACGCTGCCCTCGGTCATCAGGGCCTCGAAGACTTTCAGCAGGTTGAGGTCGAGCGAACGGAACGACAGAACATTCACCACAGTGATGTACTAGATCATGATTATAAATTATGACGATAATATCTCTTTGTCTATGGTTCCCCCACTAGCGGAGTGCCGGGCCGCCAGACAGAGGGGGACTTTCATGTCGATGATCTCGGCGCGCATCGAGCGCCTTCCATTCGCGCGCTTCCACACGCATCTGCTGCTGATGGGTGGGCTCGGCTACACGTTCGACGCGATGGATGCGGCGGTGCTCGCCTTCATCCTGCCGGTGCTGCGCACAGCCTGGAATCTGTCGAGCGTGCAGATCGGCGTGCTCGGCAGCAGCACCTATATCGGCTTCCTGTTCGGCGCCTTGCTTGCCGGCACCCTGGGCGACCTGATCGGCCGCCGCGCGGTGATGATGTCGGCACTGGCGCTCTATTGCGCCGCATCCATCGTCAGCGCGGCGGTTGATACATGGCCGTCTTTCTTTGCCGCCCGGGTCGTCGCCGGCATGGGCACCGGCGCGGAGAGCGCGATCATTGCGCCCTATCTGGCGGAATTCGTCGCACGGCGTTACCGCGGCAGCTTTACCGGCGCGCTGGCCGGCTTCTTCTCGTTCGGTTTCGTCGCTGCGGCCTTGCTCGGCTACTTCATCGTTCCCGCCTATGAGAACGGCTGGCGCATCGTGCTGGTCATCACCGCCGTGCCGGTCGTCATGCTGCTGTGGTGGCGCAGGGCGCTGCCGGAATCGCCGCGCTGGCTGGAGAGCCGTGGCCGGGAGAAGGAAGCCGAAGCCGTGCTGGACAGGATCGAGGCCGGCTTTGCGAGCCAAGGCCATGTCCTGCCGCAGCCGGTCGTCGAAGCCACGGCACCCGCCGGGACTGGCGGGACGCTGCTTGCCAATTTCGCTGCGCTCTTGGCAGGCCGCCAGGCGCGCATCACGATCATGACCTGGATCATGTGGCTTGCGATCACCTTCAGCTACTATTCCTTCTTCGTCTGGATCCCCGGCCTTCTGGTCCAGAACGGCATGAGCATCACCAAGAGCTTCGCCTACTCGATCGCAATCTATTGCGCGCAGATTCCCGGCTATTTCAGCGCGGCCTGGTTCAACGAGCGCATCGGTCGGCAGGCGACGATTGCCTCCTACATGGTGCTCGGCGGCGTCAGCGCGCTCGGGCTCGCCTTCGCGCAGGGCGACCAGCACATCATGGTGGCGGGAATCTTGCTGTCCTTCTTCATGAACGGCACCTATGCGGGCGTCTATGCCTATACCGCCGAGGTGTTTCCGACGGCGGTCAGAACCACCGGCGCCGGGCTCGCCTCCGCGATCGGCCGCATCGGTGCGATCGTCTCGCCGATCCTGGTCGGCTACCTCTATCCGAATTTCGGCTTCGCCGGCGTGTTCGGCCTTACCACCAGTGTGCTGCTGTTAGGCGCGCTCACCGTGGTGCTGATGGGGGTGCCGACGCGCGGCCGTTCGCTGGAAGAGATTGCGGCGGGCGAAGTCGCATGAGGGAGACGAAACGCCGATCCGATCCGCTGCTCTGCGCTGTGGCGGCCGCGCAGGGCAGGGCGGATCAGCCGAATGCCCTGTTCGCGGCGCTGGACGACGCCTTGAAATCGGCGATCGGACACAAGCTGTTCACGATCCTGAGCTATGACGACGACACCCAGGAAGCTGCGCGGGTGTATTCCAATCTCCCCGGACCTTACCCGACGGGCGGACGCAAGCGCCTGGCGCCGGGGCCGTGGACCGAGGCCGTGCTCGACCGCGGCGAGGCCTATATCGGCCGCACAGGGGACGATCTGCGCGAGGTGTTTTTCGATCACGAGCTGATCGCTTCGCTCGGCTGCGAGAGCGTGCTCAATATGCCCGTGCGCTGGCGCGGACGCACGCTCGGCTCGCTCAATCTGCTCCATGAGGCAGGCTGGTACGGCGAGGACGATGTCGCTGCGTGTCTTCCGTTCGCCCAGCTCGCCTTGCCCGCGCTGCTCATCCAGTCCTGATAAGACAGGAAGTCGTCATGTCCCGTGTGCTCTTCAAGAACGCCGCTCTGCTCGATCCGCTTCAGCCGGACCTCCTGGAGGGGCATCACGTGCTGGTCGAGGACAATGTGATCAAGGAGGTCTCCGACCGGCCGCTCCAGGCCGCAGCCGACCGCACCATCGATCTGAAGGGCAAGACGCTGATGCCCGGCCTGATCGACCTGCATGTTCATGCGGTGGCGGTCGAGCTCAACCTGGCGCAGCAGGTGCACATGCCGAACGTGCTGGTGACGTTGCGCTCGACGCTGCTGCTGCGCGGCATGCTGCGGCGAGGCTTCACCACCGTCCGCGATGCCGGCGGCGCCGGCCATGCGCTGAAGCAGGCGATCGAGACCGGTCTGACTGACGGTCCGAGGCTGTTCGTCTCGGGCCGTGCGCTCAGCCAGACCGGCGGGCACGGCGACATGCGGGCCCGCTCGGACTACCTTGCCAGCGACGCACCGTGTCCCTGCTGCGTGCGCGTCGGCGCGCTGGCGCGCGTTGCCGACGGTGTCGACGGCGTGCGCAGGGCGGCGCGCGAGGAGCTCCAGATGGGCGCCGACCAGATCAAGATCATGGCCTCCGGCGGCGTCGCTTCACCGACCGATCCGGTCGGTGCCTTCGGCTACTCCGAGGACGAGATCCGCGCCATCGTCGAGGAGGCGCGCGGGCGCCAGACCTATGTGCTCGCCCACGCCTACACCGCAGCCGCCATCGAACGCGCGGTGCGCTGCGGCGTGCGCACCATCGAGCATGGCAATCTGGTCGATGCTCCGGCCGCGCAGCTGATGGCCGAAAAGGGCGCCTATGTGGTGCCGACGCTCGTCACCTACGAGGCGCTGGCCAAGGAGGGCGCCCAATATGGCCTGCCGCCGGAGAGCGTTGCCAAGATCGCCGATGTCCGCGACGCCGGCCTGCGTTCGCTCGCGATCTACCGCGACGCCGGCGTGAAGATGGGATTTGGCAGCGACCTGCTCGGGCCGTCCCAACGCCTCCAGAGCGACGAATTCCGCATCCGCGCCGAGATTCTCGGTCCGCGCGCCGTCATCGCCAGCGCGACATTGATCGGCGCCGAGGTGCTCGGCATGGAGGGCAGGCTCGGCCAGATCGTGCCCGAGGCGTGGGCCGACCTGCTGGTGGTCGACGGCAATCCGCTGCGCGATGTTGCCTGCCTGCTCGGCCAGGGCGAGCACATCCCAATGGTGATGAAGGCAGGCAAGGTCCAGTTCGACAGGCTGAGCGCCTAGCTGGCACTATCGCCACATCCCCCGCATCCGCGCGCCGATGTCGACCTTCGGGCCTTGCGCCGCCGTGCGTGCCGCGCCGGCTCCGGCCTTCGGCCAGGCGGTGCGTTCGAACAGATAGACGAGCTGCTCCGGGATGAAGCGGGTGCGCGAGGCGTAGACGTGGCGGTCGCCCTTGGCGGCCTGGCCGTGGGTGAAGAAGCGCTGCGGCACCACGAGGTGCAGATCGTCCTTGGCGCGCGTCATCGCGACATAGAGCAGGCGCCGTTCCTCCTCGAGCTCGGCGCTGGTGCCGGCACCGAGATCGGACGGCATGCAGCCGTCGACGACGTTGAGCACGAACACCGATTTCCACTCCTGGCCTTTGGCCGAATGGATGGTCGAGAGGATCAGATAGTCCTCATCGCGGAGCGGCGGCCCGGATTTGTCGCTGGTCGCATCCGGCGGATCGAGCGTGAGCTCGGTCAGGAATTTCTCGCGCGAGGCATAGCCACTCGCGATCTGCTCGAGCTGCATCAGATCGGCGCGGCGCGTCTCGGAATCCTCGTGGAGGCGATCGAGATGCGGTTCGTACCAGAGCCGCACGCGTTCGAGATCGGCCGGCCATTCCGAATAGCGCAGATTTTCGATGGTGCGGACGAAGCCGGTCCAGTCCGCGCCGGTGCGCGGCGGTACCGGGAACTGGCCGAGCGCGGCAAGCGGGTCGGTACTCTCGGCCATCTGGTCAAGTACGCGCTGCGCAGTCGCGGGTCCGATGCCCGGCAACAGATGCAGGATGCGGAAGCCGGCGACGCGGTCGCGCGGATTCTCGGTGAAGCGCAGCAGCGCCAGCACGTCCTTGACATGCGCGGCATCGAGGAATTTCAGCCCGCCGAACTTGACGAAGGGAATGTTGCGGCGGGTCAGCTCGATCTCCAGCGGGCCCGAATGCGAGGACGTCCGGAACAGCACCGCCTGGTGCTTGAGCAGCGCGCCTTGCTCGCGGTTGGCCAGCACCTCCTCCACGATGTAGCGGGCCTGGTCGGCCTCGTCGTGCACGGTGACGAGCTGTGGTTTTTGCGTGGAGGCGCGGTCGGTCCAGAGGTTTTTTGTAAAGCGCTCGCGGGCCAGGCCGATGACGCCGTTGGCCGCCGCCAGCACGGCTTGCGTCGAGCGGTAGTTGCGGTCGAGCGTGATCATCTCCGCGCGGGGCGAAAAGCTTTGCGGAAAATCCAGGATGTTGCGCACGGTGGCGGCGCGGAACGAATAGATCGACTGGGCGTCGTCGCCGACCACGGTGAGGCCGCGTCCGTCCGGCTTCAACGCCAGCAGGATCGAGGATTGCAGGCGGTTGGTGTCCTGATATTCGTCGACCAGCACATGATCGAAGCGGCCGCCGATCTCTTCCGCGATCAGCGCGTCGCTCATCATCTGCGACCAGTAGAGCAGGAGGTCGTCGTAATCGAGCACGTGCTGGGCCTGCTTGGCCTCGACATAGGCCGCGAACAGGCCCTTCAGCTCGGCCGCCCAGCCTGCGCACCAGGGATAGTGCTGGCCCAGCACCTTCTCGATCTCCATCTCGGCATTGACGCAGCGCGAGTAGATCGAGAGGCAGGTGCCCTTGGCGGGAAAGCGACTCTCCGTCTTCGACAGGCCCCGCTCGTGCCGGACCAGGTTCATCAGGTCGGCGGAATCCTCGCGGTCGTGGATGGTGAAGGCGGGATCGACGCCGATCCGCTCGGCATATTCGCGCAGCAACCGTGCGCCGATGCCGTGGAACGTGCCGGCCCAGCTCAGCGCGTCACGCATGATCGCGGCATTGTTCTCGCCGAGCACTTTTCGGGCGATGCGCTCGACCCGGCCGGCCATCTCGGCCGCGGCGCGGCGCGAGAACGTCATCAAGAGAATGCGGCGCGGATCGCTGCCTGCGACGATCAGATGCGCGACGCGGTGGGCCAGCGTGTTGGTCTTGCCGGACCCGGCGCCGGCAATGACCAGCAGGGGGGCGCCCACGGTCGCACCATCAGCCACGCCATGCTCCACGGCGCGGCGCTGCTCCGCATTGAGCGTGTCCAGATATGTCGCCACGAATCGCCCCGGTGAAACCGCCAGAGTCGGCGATCCCGCGGCGAATCGCAATGCGGCTGGACGGAACCGGTGTTAAGACCTAGGGAAAAGACAGCCCAAGTTCCAGCCTGAGAGCGCCCCCGGCATGACCGAGCTCAAGTCCGACCAGTTCGAGATGCGGCGGCTGGAATCGCTCAGCAACACCATCTTTGGTGTCGCCATGACGCTACTCGCTTACGACTTGCCCAAGGCCGCGGTGTTCACCAGCGCGCCCGACTGGAACGATCTCGCCCGGGTCTATTCCGGCAAGCTCGCGGGTCTTGCGCTCAGCTTCATCATTGCCGGCGTGTTCTGGATCAGCCATCACCGGCGGCTGGCACGCCAGCCCGTCGGCAGCCGCGGCGCGGTGATCCTCAATCTGTTCTTCCTGCTCTCGATCGTGCTGCTGCCGGTGACCAACGGTCTCTACACCAACTACCCCATGAGCAACGCGGCCGCCGTGCTCTACGGCCTGAACCTGACTGCGATCGCCGGCCTCAATGCCTGGCTGTGGTGGAGGATTCTTGGGGGCTGGCGCCACGAGATCATGGCCTCCTTGTTTCCGCTGCTGGTGTTCATCCCTGGCACGATCGTTGCGGCGTTCGCGCCGCATGTCGCGCCCTTCCTGTGGTTCATCGCCTTCGGCGGACTCCTGATCCGGCGCTTCTATGTCGGGCCGACCGAGCCGGATGCGTAAGGCGGCTCACCCTTGCGTCGCGCCGAACCCGTCGGCCGGCACGTAAAGCTTGACCGGGCGGATTTCGTAGACCGCAGTCGGATTGACCTGGCGCAGCGTCCGCGCCGCCGCGATCGCCTCCTCATCCGTGTCGTATTCGACGAGGTGGAAGCCCAGAAGCTGCTCCTTGGTCTCGGCAAACGGGCCGTCCAGCACCATGCCTGCGCCGGGGCCACGCAAGGTGCGGGCCTTTCGGGTCTCATCCAGGCGGGCGGCCGGCCCAAAATGTCCACTTGCCCGGAGAGGAGCCTGAACCTCGATGACTTTGGCCACGACCGCGGCGTCCTTCTCGGGCGTCCAGGACAAGATCTCGTCTTCCACGTGATAGGCCAGGATGGCGTAAAGCATCGTCACCTCGTTGATTTTGCGGCGCGCAGCTCGAAGGACGTATCACGATGGCTGGGACCGACAAGGGCAGTGCGGAAAATATTGCGTCGTGCCGGCCTCGATGAAGCCGTCCCGAAACCCGATTGCGGCCCGGGCGGGTGAACGCCGCCCCAAGCCGAGGCGACTGATGGCCACAAGAACACGGAAGGCCATCGGAGGCGGCAATGTCGGGTCACACCATCAAGGTCATTTGCAAGATCATTTGCGACGCGCGGCGGGCGGCACGATCGGAGCCTGCCGATTTGCACGACCGGAGCGGTCACCATCGCTATTACGGCAGCTCGGTCGAGAACGGCGGCGAACGCATCGCCGAGAGCCGCGGGGGCAAACGCCCGCGCGCCCTCAATGTCTGCGGCTTCTGAAGCCTTCGGCGAGAACGTCATTCAACATGGACGTCCTGCAAATACCAATCGCGGCGATGCCGTTGCTGCTCGGCGGGGAGCCGCACCGCGCAGTCATGGCCTGCTGCGTCGACATGCTGATCGCCGCCGTGGCATTGCGCGAGCGGCTTCGCGCGGGCTGATCCGGCGCCGTCACGGCGCGCTCAGGACCTGCTTGACCAGCGCCTCGCGCAACGTTGCCAGCTCGCCGCTCGCCTCCATCTGCGCGATCATCTTGCCGACCTTCGGCACCAGATCGCGATGGCGTTCGTGCAAATAGTGGTAGATGTGGACGCGCTCGAGCGGTGGCGAGAGCGCGACAATCCTGTCCTGCAGATTGAGCTTCCTCACCGCGACCAGGCCGCTGAAGAGGTCGGTGACCATCACGTCGAAGCGGTCGGCGTCGAGCATCCTGACCATGTTATCGAGGCTCGTGGTTGCCGTGACGCGGGCCATGCCGCGCGTGCCGTCCTCCGACGAGCCGACGCCGCGGACGATGCCGATGCTGTAGTCCCTGATCGAATTCCAGCCGGCGACGTCGAAGCGGAGTTTCGTCGAAAACACCGCCGGCTCGATGTAGTTGATCGCCGGCGTGACCTGGACCAGCGTCGGGTAGTCGCGGGAGAGCGTCCCGATCCGCTGGATCTCGCCGTCGACCGCGCCGGCGCTCGACAATGCGAGCGCGCGCTTACCGGGGACGTCCTCGAATTCCAGCTTGATGTTCAGCCTGGCGTAGACGGCCCGCAGCATCTCGCCGCCGACATATTGATCGGGGATGCCGGCGATCCGCGCCAGCCGGATCAACTCCTGCGCCTGCGAGGGGCCGGCTGCGAGCAACGATAGGCAGGCCACGACTATCCGCCACATCAGGCGTCTCCTTCGGGCGTGCGTTGCTACCACTGGATTCGGGCGCTCGCGCGATCTACCGGGGGGGCCTGCGCGGCGGCCACAACGATTCACCGCTCGCCCGCCTTGCAGGCGGTTCCGGACTTTCACCGATGTCATTTTAGCACGCGAAGTGATAGCTTGCGCGAGATTCCTGCTGCTGGGCGCAAGACATGACCCCGCAGATTCCATGGCGCCCATGGGCCGAGGATCGCTGCGCGCCTCGCGTGACGGACACGTCGCGTGAAGGGTACGTTGCGCGAAGGGAAAGTCTCAACGATCGAATTGCTCGCGGCTGCGGCCGGCCGGAGCAGGGTGCCATTTTCGGGGACATGGTGCATGGGCAATGCAGGCGACGAGAACTCCAAGCGCAGCCGCGCCATCGCCCCGGCGGCCGCGAAGCAGGATTCGACCGGGCAGAATTTGAACGGAATCGGCGCTGCCCTCGCGCCGCCGATGATCGGGGCGCTGCTGTCGCGGATCTTCAACTGGTCGCGCAGCGGCGTCGGACCCCGCCTCCTGGCCGCCGTGCTGCTGTTCTCTTCGATCGTGACGCTCACGCTGACCGCACTCCAGCTCTATCTGGACTACGAGCGTGAGGTCGGCGTCATTGAGACGCGGCTTGACGAGATCGGTCGCAGCACTACCGGCAGCCTCGGCGAGAGCCTGTGGAATCTCGACCAGAACCAGCTCAAGCTCCAGCTCGACGGCATCCTGCGGCTTCCCGACATCCGGGCGGCGGAAGTCCACGAGATCGCCGATCGTCCCAGTCCGATCCATCTCGCGGTCGGCGAGCCGAGCACCCGCTCGATCGTGACGCGCGACTATCCCTTGAACTACAGCGTGCAGGGGACCGCACGCCCGATCGGCGTGCTCCACGTCGAGGCGACCCTGACCGATGTCTATCAGCAACTGCTGAACCGTGCCCTCGTCATTCTGGCAAGCCAGGCGGCGAAGACGTTCCTCGTCTCCCTGTTCATCATCTACATGGTCCATCTGCTGGTGACGCGGCATCTCGTCGCCATCGCGGAGTTCGTCAGCAAATACAGCCTGACGCGGCCACCGCCGCCTTTGCAGCTGGAGCGCCGGGCGCCCCACGATGCCGACGAACTCGACAAGGTGATCGATGCCTTCAACGCCATGTGTGCAAAGCTCGAGCGAGTCTATGGCGAGCTGCGCGAGGCCAATGCGAATCTCGAGCGTGACCTGAATATCCGCCGGCGCGCGGAGGAGGACGCGCATGCGAGTGAGCAGCGTTTCCGCGACTATGCCGAGACCGCCTCCGACTGGTTCTGGGAGACCGGACCGGATCATTTGTTCACCTACATCTCCGACCGGGCCGGCGCCTTCGGCATGGACAACAAGGCGCTGATCGGCAAGCGCCGTTCCGATGCCGCCTTCGACCGCGACGCCGAGCCGGAGAAATGGCGCGCGCACACGGCGACGCTGGACCGCCACGAGCCGTTCCGGAAGTTCGAATATCGTGGCCGCGACGTGTCCGGACGCGTGCGTCATTTCAGCGTCAACGGCCAGCCGGTGTTCGCCGCCGACGGACGCTTCATGGGCTACCGGGGGTCGGCGACCGACCTCACCGAGCAGCACGAAACCGGGGAGCGGCTGCGCCAATCCCAGAAGATGGACGCGATTGGTCAGCTCACCGGCGGCGTCGCGCACGACTTCAACAACGTGCTCACCGTCATCACCGGCACCATCGAGATCGTCCAGGAGGGGCTTGCGGACAAGCCCGAGTTCGCCGCGATCGCGCAGTTGATCGACGATGCGGCCGCGCGTGGTGCGGAGATCACCTCGCAGCTCTTGACCTTCGCGCGTCGCCAGCCGCTCGAGCCGCGCGAGATCGACGTCAACGCGCTCGTGGTCGAGACGGCGAAGCTGCTGAAGCCGATGCTCGGCGAGCATATCGAGATCGTGACACGGCTCGCGGACGACGCCTGGTCCGCGTTGGCAGATCCGTCGCAGCTCACGTCCGCGATCGTCAATCTCGCCGTCAACGCCCGTGACGCGATGCCGGGAGGCGGCAGGCTCACGCTCGAGACCGCGAACCGCGACCTCGACGGCACGAGCACTACCGGCGACGGCGATGTCATGCGCGGTGCCTTCGTGATGGTCGCGGTTGCCGACACCGGCCACGGCATTGCCTCCGACATCCGCGAGCGCGTGTTCGAGCCGTTCTTCACCACCAAGGGCGTCGGTCGCGGCACCGGGCTTGGGCTCAGCATGGTCTACGGCTTTGCCCGCCAGACCGGAGGCACCGTCGCCATCGAAAGCGAGGAGGGACGTGGCACGGTGATGCGGCTGTTCCTGCCGCGATCGAAGGGCGATGCGCCGGCCAGAACGGCACCGGTTCAGGCGCTCGCGGCGGCACGCGGGCACGAGACGATACTCGTGGTCGAGGACGATCCGCTGGTGCAGGGCTATGTCATCGCCCAGCTCGGCACCCTCGGCTATCGCACGCTCGCGGCCGGGGACGGCGCAGCCGCGCTTGCACTGGTCGATCAGGGCGCCAGGTTCGATCTGCTGTTCACCGACATCATCATGCCCGGCGGCATGAACGGGCGGGAATTGGCCGAAGCCGTCCAGCTCCGCCGGCCGGGAGCGCGGGTGCTCTACACCTCCGGCTACACCGACGACACCATCGTCCACGGGGGGCAGCTCGACCCCGGCGTGGCATTGCTCAGGAAACCGTACCGGAAGTCGGAGCTGTCGCTGAAGATCCGCGAGGTGCTTGCGGGCGAGCCGCCGGCCTGAGCGGCGCCCGCCAACGAAAAAGGCGCGGCGGGGAGGCCCCGTCGCGCCCGATTTCTTGCTCGCTGGTCCAGGGCCGAGAGCGCCCCGATGCCAAGCTTCTATTCAAAGCCTAGCGGGCGATCCCAGCGAGGTGACAGCGCTTGGTAAGAGACACTGGATCACCTCCTTTCGTTGGTTTCGGAAGACCTCAATATAGGCGGCAATGCCGCCGCTGTTAAGGGGAGGCGGGCCGGGAGGAACCAGCGGCTGTTCGCAAGGCCGGGAAGCCGTCTGTTGGGCAGTTGAGACCGCCGCCCGGCCGTGTTAGGGAGCCCCTGTCGCGGGTGTAGCTCAATGGTAGAGCAGCAGCCTTCCAAGCTGAATACGAGGGTTCGATTCCCTTCACCCGCTCCATCCGCTCCCAAATAGTTTCTTTCGCATGAGGCTCTGCTTGATTGGCCTTCTGCCCGATGTGCCTTTCGGTAGTTCTTTCTTGGTTCGGGGGCCCGATAGTCAGCCCTTCGCGCCGTTCGCTTCGCGCTTAAGCTGCTGCTGCTTGTAGTCGGCCTGCACGGCTGGATCGTCGTTGCTTCCGCGAATGGTGTCGGCTTCGCCCGGACCGCCATCGAGTCCCTTAGCTGCGGCAATGTGCTCCTTCAGATTGGAGACCGCAGCATGGATGCAAGGTTCAAGATATTTGTCGAGGATGCCTTTGCCGGGATCGTCCAATTCTTTCGTCAAGGCTTGCAGATAAGCGGTCTTATCGGTCGAGGTCCAATCGAGGCTGAAGCCGGCGCGTTGAGCGAGTATGGAGTGGATCACCATAATCGTTCGGCCGTTGCCGTCCAGGAAGGGATGGCCGTGGGCTAGATAGCCCATGACTTCCCCGGGCTTCTCGCGCATGGTTTTGGGATCGTTGCCGAGCTTCAAGGCATGCTCAATCGCGTTTTGGATGTACTTGGGGTGTGCGAACAGAACATCGCCTCGGCTTACGGCGATATTTGGTGCCGTCGTGGTGCGGTCCTGGCCGGCCCACGGATACATGGCCTCAAAGAGCGTTTTGTGAGTGCTGAGAAGGTCCCCGTAGGTCAGGGTCTTCTTTTTTTGAAGCGCCGCGAACGCGTCATCGATGCCAGTCGTGAAGGAGGCATGTTCAAGCCTCCGCACAATCGCGCGATCTTTCTCTCGGGCAAGGTTACGTAGATATCCGCGCGTTTCAAAGTCGCCGAACGGATCAAAGGTCACGGCCTGGCTTCACGCAGGTAGGCAGCCTGAAGCAGGATCATTTCCGGACGTGTGATCCGCTCCGCGCGTACCAAACCAATGAGCAGCCGCTCGATCTCGTCCAGCTCGACGGTATCGCCGGCCAGGCGCGAGATATGATGGGCCAGGCGGTCGTTAGGACCTTCGGAATAGGATACGTGGAAGGTCCGGGCCAGTGTCCGGATGTGCTCTGCGGTCGAAGGGGCGGTTAGCTTATCCATATCAACAATATAGCAGTTTTTGACTGAGATTCCATTAACGAATAGCCCGCTGAAATCAGTGGGTTGCGAGGCAAATTCCGAAGAGGAATGCAGTCCGCCTTATCGCAAGAGTGCCCTTGGATTTCAGGGGAGATGCTCAGGGTCCCGACCTTTGCCATCAGCTCAGTCCCAATGTCGGCTGGAGCTTGGCGTCGTCGACGGGACGCCCGGTGACATCGGTGAAAAGCGTGGCCGCTCCCCCCGCCTTGTCGACGAAGGCGGCCTTCGCACGGGCGACCTTGTCTTTTGCCTCCTGGGTATCGCTGGTGGTGTGGGCGGCCTCGCGATAAGCGGCTTCGGTGTTGCGGAGATCGGTGATGACCGCGTTCAATTGCGTTGCGTTGTTCGAGGTCACGAGCTTGCCTGCGATATACACCACCTGGCTGAGACCCAAAATACCGAGGATGTTCTGCGGCACCGTGAAGGACGCAAGTTGAAACACGCCGCCGGCGAAAAGTGCGAGCCCTACCGCGCCCGTAAATATCAAGCTCTGGAAGCGGTAAACGTCGAAACTGCCGTCGCTCGAGATCAGGTCGTAGAAGCTCGGCTCAGGTGTGGCGCGGGCCGTGTCCTTGTCGAACCAGCCCTTGTTCATGAGCCAGGCCTGATTTGTGGGGTCGAGCGCCGTCTTCGACGAGTCTGCGCCCTTCGCCGCCGCAGCCCCGATACCCGCGATGCCGAGCAATTGCAGGATCGTGGTCGAAAGGTCAGACAGCACGCCCGTGCGAAGCAAGACGTAGGCGAGCATCGCGAAAACCAGGATCGTGAAGAAGAACACCTGGAAGGCCGAGAGGCTCCCGCGATTGTCGGAGCTAGCCGTAATCCGGATGGGATTCCAGGCTTTGACGCCTTTCAACGACGATTTGCTCAGGCGAGCAAAGGCCTTGGCCGAGAGAAAATAAGCAGCGACAACGATCCCGAGCGCCAGCCAGATGCTCAAAGAGTAAGGGCTGAGATAGACCGGCAGGTAGGAGACCTTGAACGGGCTTCGCGTGCTGTCGCACTGGTAGATGTAGAGATTCCGCCGGGTCCACCATCCCGCGACATCGTTGGGAACGTCGATCGAAACGATGGTGTCGCCGGACTTCAGCAGGCGCTTCACGACGAGGTCGTCGGTTTCGCCCGCTTTTCGAGCCCGGGCGCCGTGCCTGACCTCGCCCCGCGGGACTTCCTTGTCCTCCAGGAAGACCGCAAAATAGTGCGCCTCGGGATCGAGAGAGCTCGCAAGTCCGAAGTCGACGTTGCTTCCGGCGGGCACGAGATTGCTGTTGTAGATGATCGCGGCGCTGTTTGCCGTATTGGCGAGCTTTTGAAGAAACTCACCGCCGGCGCAGTCGGAGACTTCCGTCCGCGCCGCCGTCGTGTCCTTCACGCTCGCCTTTTTCGCGTTCGTTGCCGCGTCCTTGGCAGGAGGCTGCACGCCCTTCGTCTCGGCCGCCGGGGCGGGGGGATCGCCTGCCTGTTGGGCAAGACAGGGGGCAGCCGGTAGGGCAGCTGCGAGCAGGATTGCGAGGATCCCAATCGCCCGAGTGGAAGCACGGCATCGGCTTCAAATGTGCACAACGATAGCTTGCGCGAAATCGAACAAGTATCCCTCCCACAAAATGACATAAGGCCCGCAAGAGGCCTGCAAAGCTAAGTTCGAAATCTACCTAAAATAGTACGTGCGATGCGCTTCGCCAGCGAGGCTCCGGGCCCGAAGGCCTCGACTTATGCACAAAATCCTCAGGCGAGCTTGCCGTGGACTGCAAGGGCCTCGGTTCGGCCGACGGTCTTCGGACGATGCATCGCCGTATTAGGTTGACCTCGGCGGTCGATATGGCAGAGAAGGGCGGCGGCCGGAACGGGACGCTGGCGCCCCATCGGGTCGCTGTTGGGAGCAGGTGCGGATATGGCTGAGCGGATCGCTCTCATCACCGGCGTGACCGGACAGGACGGCGCCTATCTCGCCGAATATCTGTTGTCGCTCGGCTATGTCGTGCACGGCATCAAGCGGCGCTCGTCCTCGTTCAACACCGCGCGGGTCGATCATCTCTACCAGGACCCGCATGTCGGCAACGTGCCGTTCCTGATGCATTACGGCGACATGACGGACTCGACCAATCTGATCCGCCTGGTGCAGCAGATCCGGCCGACCGAGATCTACAATCTGGCAGCCCAGAGCCACGTCGCGGTCAGCTTCGAGAGCCCGGAATACACCGCCAATGCCGACGGCATCGGCGTGCTGCGCCTGCTGGAAGCGATCCGCATCCTCGGCATGGAGAAGGAGACGCGGTTCTACCAGGCTTCGACCTCCGAGCTCTACGGCCTCGTGCAGGAGATCCCGCAGAAGGAGACGACGCCGTTTTATCCGCGCTCGCCTTACGGCGTCGCAAAGCTTTACGGCTACTGGATCACGGTGAACTACCGCGAAGCCTACGGCATGTTCGCGAGCAACGGGATCCTGTTCAACCACGAGAGCCCGATCCGCGGCGAGACCTTCGTCACCCGCAAGATCACGCGCGGCGTCGCCCGCATCGAGGTCGGGCTGGAGGAGACGCTCTATCTCGGCAATCTCTCCGCCAGGCGCGACTGGGGCCATGCGCGCGACTATGTCGAGGGCATGCACAAGATCCTGCAGGCCGACAAGCCCGACGATTTCGTGCTCGCCACCGGCGAGATGCACTCGGTGCGTGAGATGGTCGAGTTGTCGTTCGCGCAAGTCGGCCGCCGCATCGCATGGCGCGGCAAGGGCGTCGACGAGACCGGCGTCGATGAGACGAGCGGCAAGACCGTGGTGAAGATCGATCCGACCTATTTCCGCCCGACCGAGGTCGATCTCCTCGTCGGCGACGCCAGCAAGGCGCGCGAGGTGCTCGGCTGGACGCCGAAGCGGGGTTTTGCAGAGCTCGTCGCGGAGATGATGGCGAGCGATCTGGCGGAGGCAAAGCGGGATGCGGCGAGTGGCAAACGCACCGTTTGAGCTGAAAGGCAAAAGCGTCTACGTCGCCGGCCATCGCGGCATGGTCGGAGCTGCGATTGCGCGCCGGCTCGAACGGGAGGACGTCAAGCTCGTCACGGTGGCTAGGGGCGAGGTCGATCTCTGCAACCAGGCCGCGGTGTTCGACTGGTTCGCGAAGACGCGGCCGCAGGTGATCTTCCTCGCCGCGGCAAAGGTCGGCGGCATCGTCGCCAACAACACGCTGCGCGCCGAGTTCATCTACGACAACATCGCGATCGCGGCGAACGTGATCCAGGCCGCGCATCAGAACGGCGCCGAGAAGCTGATGTTTTTGGGCTCGTCCTGCATCTACCCGAAAATGGCCGCGCAGCCGCTGCAGGAAGATTCCGTGCTGACCGGCCCGCTGGAGCCGACCAACGAGCCCTATGCAATTGCAAAAATCGCCGGGATCAAGATGGCGGAGGCCTATCGCAGCCAGTATGGCAGCGACTTCATCAGCGTGATGCCGACCAATCTCTACGGCCCCGGCGACAATTATCATCCCGAAATGAGCCACGTGGTCGCGGCGCTGATCCGCCGCTTCCACGAGGCGAAGGTTTCGGGCGCGAAGAACGTCGTCGTGTGGGGCACCGGCACGCCGCGGCGCGAGTTCCTTTATGTCGACGACATGGCGGATGCCTGCGTGCACCTGATGAAGACCTATTCGAGCGCAGAGCTGGTCAACATCGGCACCGGCGAGGACATCACCATCGCCGAGTTCGCGCGCGTCGTGGCCGAAATCGTCGGCTACAGCGGCGAGATCGGTTTCGACAGCTCGCGTCCCGATGGCACGCCGCGCAAGCTGCTCGACGTCAGCCGCCTCGCCAGGCTCGGCTGGCGCGCGACGACATCGCTTCACGATGGCTTGAAGCGTGCCTACGCGGCGTATCAGGCCAGCGCACAGGTGACGGCGCAAGGGTAACAAGCGTAGGAACCATCACCGCCAGCACGAGTTGGCCGTCGGGCAGGACATAAGTCACACGAGGTCGACCGTGCAAGAAGACGTGCGCGTGCGCACCACCGCGCAAATCGCGGGCCATCCAATTCATCCGATGCTGGTGCCGATACCGATCGCGTGCTTCATCGGAGCGCTGCTGACCGACATCGCCTATGTCGTCAGTGCCGAGATCATGTGGGCGGATTTTTCGGCCTGGCTTCTGGTTGTCGGCGTCATCTTCGGCGTGCTGGCGGCGATCGCCGGCCTGACCGATTTTCTCGGTAACCGCCGGGTGCGGGCGCAGTCGCCGGCCTGGCCGCACCTGATCGGTAACGCGGTGGCGCTGATCCTGGCCATCGTCAACGCCCTGATCCACACGCGTGATGCCTGGACCTCGGTGTGGCCGACCGGGCTCGTGCTTTCGGTGATCACGGTGCTGATCCTGCCCGTGACCGGCTGGCTTGGCTGGGCCATGGTGTATCGCCACGGCGTGGGAGTTGCGCGATGAAATCCTCAATCGCTCCCGCACTGTTGTGCTCCTCGCTGCTGTGTCTGGCCGCCTGCAACGACGGCAGCGGCGATCCGAAGGCGCAAACCGGCGCCAACCCGGTACTTCCCGACATCCAGCAATATCTGCTGCCGCCGATGCACATCGCCCGCATCGTTGGCTGGAAGAAGGACGAGACCCCGGCCGTTGCGCAGGGCTTGCAGGCCAAAGCTTTTGCGATGGGCTTGCAGCATCCGCGATTCCTTTACGTGCTTCCCAACGGCGACGTGCTGGTGGTGGAATCCAAGGCGCCGAAGGGGGCTCCGATCAAGCGGCCCAAGGAAATCGTGATGGGATACGTCGAGTCCTGGGCGACATCAGGCGGCGATACCGGCGAGAGCAACCGCATCACGCTGCTGCGCGACAGCAATGGCGACGGCGTGCCTGACACGCAAAGCGTCTTCCTCGACCATCTCAATTCGCCGTTCGGCGTTGCGCTGGTCGGCAACGACCTCTATGTCGCCAACACCGATGCGATCGTCAGATATCCCTACACGGAGGGTGATACGAAGATCACCGCGCCGGGCACGGTGCTGACGCCGCTGCCGGGCGGCCCGATCGATCATCACTGGACCAAGAGCCTGGTCGCGAGCCCCGACGGTTCAAAGCTCTATGCCGGCGTCGGCTCCAACAGCAACATCACCGAGAACGGCATGGAGGCCGAGCACAATCGCGCCGCCATCCTCGAGATCGACCGCGCCAGCGGCCGCTGGCGCATTTTTGCGAGCGGCCTGCGCAATCCCAACGGCCTCAGCTTTGAGCCGCAGACCGGGGCGCTGTGGACGGTGGTGAACGAGCGCGACGAGCTCGGTCCCGATCTCGTGCCCGACTACATGACGTCGGTGAAGGACGGCGGCTTCTACGGCTGGCCCTACAGCTATTTCGGCCAGCACGTCGATCCCCGCGTTAAGCCGCAGCGGCCCGACCTCGTCGCCAAGGCGATCGTGCCCGACTACGCGTTGAGCTCGCATGTCGCCCCGCTCGGAATGGCATTCTACTCCGGGAGCAGTCTGCCGGCCGCCTATCGCGGCGGCGCCTTCGTGGGCGAGCACGGCAGTTGGAACAGGCAGGTCCTGAACGGCTACAAGGTGGTGTTCGTGCCGTTCACGGATGGCAAGCCGAGCGGCCCGCCGCAGGATGTCGTCATGGGCTTCCTCAACAACGACAACCATGCGCGGGGGCGGCCCGTCGGGGTCGCCATCGACAAGACCGGCGCGCTGCTGGTCGCCGACGACAGCGGCAACATTGTGTGGCGCGTGACCGCCGCGCACCCGCAGCTGACGCAGCGATAGACTAGAGAACGGGAGGAGTTGAACCATGGGCCTTGCTCAATACGCCATCGTGCCGGTGCAGGACCAATGGGGCGTGCTGCACGACGGCAACATCAACGGCAAATACGCCACCAAGGAATCGGCGTTCGAATCGGCGGTGGCTGCCGCCTCGCTGGCGCTTCGCCAGGGCCATGAAGTCCATGTCAGCGTGCCCGGCCGCGAAGCCGGCGAGAACGCGCTCGGCAGCTAGTGGAGCGCGCCCCCTGCTGACAAGGCGAAGCCGCTCTGCGGCTGACGCTGCGGTGCCATTCGGAACCAACATTTCCGATTCGCGCATCTCCAGCTAAGACAGGTCGCACAGGCGTGATCCGCGCCTGGCGGGCAGGCGACGGTTGGAATGCGGTTCTTGAAATCTGACAGCAGGCTCATCGGCGTCCTGCTGGTGCTCGCGGTCACCCAGCTTGTTGGGTGGGGTACAATAGGTCTTCCCGCCATCGTCGGGCGCGATCTCGCGGCCGATCTCGGCATGAGCCTGCCGGCGGTGTTCGCAGGGACGTCCGTTCTCTATGTCTCGATGGGGCTGTGCGCGCCCTGGCTGGCCAAGTCGTTTGCGCGGCATGGCGCACGAAACGTGATGGTGGCGGGCACGGTCGTCGCCATCCCGGGCTACGTTCTTCTGTCCTTCGCCCGCGAGCCAACGCTCTATTTCGTCGCCTGGATCGTCCTCGGAATCGCCGGCAGCGCCACGCTCTCGACCGGTGCCTATATCATGCTGAACGAGGTCGCCGGGCGGCAGGCCAAGAACGCCATCGGTGCGCTGATGCTGGTGACGGGCCTCTCCAGCAGCATCTTCTGGCCGACCACCTCGTTCCTGAGCGGTCTGCTCGGCTGGCGCTGGACGTGCCTCGTCTACGCGGCCATGATGGTCGTCATCAACCTTCCGCTCTACGCGTTCCTCGCACCGCGCCGGAAAATTGTCCCTGATGAGGGGGGCGTGCCGGTCAAAGCTGCGCCGCCTCCTGCGATTCCGAAGCGCACCTTCAGTCTCGTCGTCGCCACGATCACGCTCAATGCCTTCGTCAATTTCGGCATCGGCGCCATTATGATCGAGCTGTTGAGAGCGGAAGGGCTGGCGCCGGCGCAGGCGCTCGGCTTCGGCTCGATGCTGGGCGTAATCCAGGTCAGCGCCCGCGGGCTCGATTTTCTCGGCGGGGGGCGGTGGGACGGAATCACGACCGGTCTCGTCGCCGGCACGGCGCTCCCGGTCGCCATGCTGCTGCTGATGACGGGCGAGGGCGCGACCTGGGCCGTCGCGGTCTTCATCCTGCTCTATGGCGCCGGCAGCGGCGCGATGGCGGTGGCGCGGGCGACGATCCCGCTGGTGTTCTACGATCAGGCCGAGTTCGCCAAGGCGATGTCGATGATCGCGCTGCCGCTCAATCTGGCATCCGCGGTCTCGCCGCCGCTCCTTGTCGGCCTGCTCACCCAGTTCGGCAGCCGCGGCGCGCTCGGTCTCACCTTCATCTGCTCCTGCGCCACGGTGCTGATCCTGGTCCTGCTCGGCCGCCGCCGGCCGCGGATTGTCCCGGCGGCCGCGACCTGAAATATTCGCACTGCGGAAATTGACCGCGCGGGTGACCTGCCCTGGCGAGCGAAGGGATGGCCGTATGCCGCCAGTGCAGTGCTCAGAGCACGAAAATGGTGTATCCGCAGGGAGCGCGGTCCGCTGCGAGCCGCCGCGCCAAGATCCAGTTCCCGGAGGAAATCGTCATGTCGGCCCTGCCGCTTTCAGGCATCAAGATCCTTGACCTCACCCGCGTGCTTGCCGGGCCGTTGTCGGCCCAGATGCTGGGCGACCTCGGCGCGGAGGTGATCAAGATCGAGCGGCCGGGCACCGGCGACGACGCGCGCGCCTTCGGCCCGCCTTATCTGACCGACCCCGAGGGCAAGGCCAACAACAACAACTCGTTTTACCTCTGCGCCAACCGCAACAAGAAGTCGGTCACGGTCAACATCGCCAAGCCGGAGGGGCAGGCGATCATCCGCGAGCTCGCCAAGGACGTCGACGTCTTCATGGAGAACTACAAGGTCGGGGATCTCAAGCGCTACGGCCTCGACTACGAGACCATCAAGGCGATCAATCCCGGCATCGTCTATTGCTCGGTGACCGGCTTCGGCCAGACCGGCCCTTACGCGCCGCGCGCCGGCTATGACGCCATCCTGCAGGCGATGGGCGGCCTGATGAGCGTCACCGGCCATATCGACGGCGAGCCCGGCGAGGGCCCGATGAAGGTCGGTCCGTCGATCGTCGACTACATGACCGGCATGAACACCTCGATCGGGATTCTCTCGGCGCTGTATCATCGCGACGCCAATGATGGCGTGGGCCAGCACATCGACGTCTGCCTGTTCGACACCGTCATCGCGTCGTTGTCGCACTGGCTGCAGATCTACCTCGTCAACGGCAAGACGCCGCCGCGCCGCGGCACCTGGGGCAATGGCGGCATGCCGGCCGGCGTGTTCCGCTGCACCGACGGCGAGCTGATGCTGGTGGTCGGCAATGACGGCCAGTTCCAGCGTACCTGCGCCGTGCTGGGCGAGCCCGAGCTCGCGAGTGACAAGCGCTTCGTCAGGAACAACGACCGCGTCGTGCACGGCAAGGAGATCATGGCGATCTTCGCCGGCCTGTTCCTGAAGCAGCCGGTGGCCTACTGGCTGGACAAGCTGGAGGAGGCCGGCGTGCCGTCGGGTCCGATCAACAATTTCGAGCAGGTGTTTTCCGATCCGCACGTCCAGTCGCGCGGCATGCGGGTGAAGGTCGACCATCCCTTCGAGCCCGATCTCTCGCTGATCCGCAACGCGCTGACGCTCTCGGAAACTCCGATCGAGACCTACCGCGCCCCGCCGCTGTTAGGGGAGCACACCCAGGAGGTGCTCGAAGGCAAGCTCGGCTATGATGCCGGCAAGATCGAGACGCTGAAGCAGCAGGGTATTATCTAGCTGGCTCGTATACGAGCAAGGGACAGCACGCATGACCCCCACCAAAACCATCATCACCTGCGCGATCACCGGCAACCTCACAAAGCCCGAGCAGTCGCCGCATCTGCCGATCACGCCGGAGCAGATCGCGACGTCGGCGCTGGAGGCCGCCGAAGCCGGCGCCGCCATTGCCCACATCCATGTCCGCGACCCCGCGACGGGGCGGCCCTCGATGTCGATCGACCTCTACCGCGAGGTGGTCGCGTTGATCCGCGCCCGCAACAACAGCCTGGTCATCAACCTGACGACCGGTCCCGGCGGACGTTTTGTTCCTTCCATCGAGGATCCCCGCATCGCCGCTGCAGGCACCACGCTGCTGCCCCCCGAAAAGCGCGTCGAGCATATCGAGCTGCTCAAGCCCGACATCTGCACGCTCGACCTCAACACCATGAATTCCGGCGGCGAGGTGGTGATCAACACCCCGCGCAACGTCCGCATCATGGCCGAGCGGATGAAGGCGGCCGGCGTGCTGCCCGAGATCGAGCTGTTCGATTCCGGCGACTGCCATCTCGCCCGCGACCTCTTCGCCGACGGCACGCTGAAGGGACCGGGCCTGTTCTCGCTCGTGCTCGGCGTCAAGTACGGTTTCTCCGCCACGCCCGAGACGATGTTCTATGCCCGCAGCCTGTTGCCGCCGGGCGCGATCTGGTCCGGCTTCGGCATCGGCCGCGCCGAATTCCCGATGGTGGCGCAAGCCTGGCTGCTCGGCGGCCACGTCCGCGTCGGCATGGAGGACAACCTCTATATGTCCAAGGGCGTGCTGGCGAAGACCAATGCCGAGCTGGTCGCGCATGCCGCCGGCATCCTGAAAAGCCTGGGGGCGAGCGTCGCGACCGCCAACGAGGCGCGCGCAATGCTCGGGCTTGCCTGAGGCTTGCGGGCAATCCCCAGATAATCCCGGTCCGTACTTACACAGGCTTCCGCTCGGCGCGCGACTCAGATTCGATCCTTCCACTCAGTCCGGGAGGGAACGAATGTCCTACACGATCGGGTTTCAAGCCAAGAACCAGAAGGCAATCCTGGCGACCGAGGCGGCAACCGCCAATCAGGCCGTCGCCATCATTGCCGCGCTGCGGCGAAGCTCCGACGAAATAAAGTTCATCCGCTCGCCGCAGGAAGGCGAGATGGGCATCGAGATGCTGCTGTTGCTCGCCAAGGAAGAGGCCGAGGAGATGCCGCAGCACGCCTAAAGCGCGATCGCGCTTTAGGTTGTTGTTCGAGCATGATCTTTTCGGAAAACCGCTTCGCACTTTTCCGGATCATGCTTTAGGCGGTTCAGCGACCACACTTCGATCAGAAGCGAAGCATGACGGCTGCAAGATGATGTAGCAAGCCGTCATCTCGCTCGAACCGAAGGTGGCCGCCCATGCAACGCGAAATGAAACGCGAAGCGCTCCGCGTCGAACCGATCTCGTCCTTTCTCGACCGCGTGAAGGCACCGACCTCGCCGGTCACGCGCGCCGGCAACATGATCTTTGTCGCAGGGCTGCCGCCCTTCGACCCCGAGACGGGCGAGATCGGGGGGATGCCGATCGAGCGGCAGAGCGAGATCATCATGGAGCAGATGAAGCTGTGCCTGGAGACGGCCGGCGCCTCGCTCGACAACGTCATGAAGTGCAACGTCTACTGCACCTCGACAAAGCATTTTGCCGCGTTCAACGCGATCTATGCGCGCTATTTCCCGCAAGATCCTCCTGCGCGGATCTTCGTCTGCACGCCGGAATGGTTCGGCCCCTTCGACGTCGAGATCGACTGCATCGCGATGATGTGATGCCCCCGGCGGGCCCGGCTTCCTTGCGTCCATCCTTCGAGACGCCCGCTCGGGCGGGCTCCTCAGGATGAGGCTGGAGTGCGCAGCGACAGATTTAACGAGCGGCAGTGCTGGTTGGCCTCATCCTGAGGAGACCGCGAAGCGGTCGTCTCGAAGGACGAGGCGTGCGCGCGGTCGCGCTCCTTCGTCAACGTGCGTCTCTCGCCAGCGCGCGCGCCGGCGGCCTGGTCTCCACCTTTCCCGCCGTCAGCGCCATCGTCGCCACGCTGACGACGCGCGCGACGACGTCCTCGACGTCGTCGAGATCGCATTTGCCTTCCGACAATTTTGTCAGCCGCTCGCTCTCGCGGATGGTGTGGTGCGCCATGGCGAGCGCGAAATTCAGGCCCCAATAGATATCGACGTCGCCGCGGTCGGGCAGGGCGCGGCGCATTGCGCCGGCGAATTTGCGCAAATGGTCGATCTCGCGGTTCTTGATACGGCGGATCGGTGGCACGGATTCGATCGAGGCGCGGATCATGAAGCGCGCCGCGGTGGAGCGCTGGTTCTCGGGGCCAAGGCAGCCGCGCAGCGTCGGGCCGACCAGGGCATGCAGGATCACCTCGATCGGCGCGCGGCCGCCGCCTTGCTCCTCGGCTGCCTTCAATTCGCGCAGGCGCTCGCGGTTGGTGGCGATCGAGCGGGTGACGAACAGCTCCGCGATCAACTCGTCCTTCGAGCCGAAATGATAGTTCACCGCCGCCAGATTGACATTGGCCTCCGCGACGATGTCGCGCAGCGTCACGTCGCCGAACCCGCGATCGGCATAGAGCCGTTCGGCGGCGGCGAGAATGGCAGTCCGGGTATGATCGCTGGCCATGGGTGCCCCTCGGGGAGGGAGTTGCAATTCAAACACTTGTATGAAACTATCGTTTGAAGGCCGGGAAAGTCAATCCGCAATCGGGATTCGTTCGCAAGCTCGCGAACTGGTTCCGGAGCGGCCACAGGCCGCGCATTCGCACTTGCGGGTGGCGCGGTGCGGGTGGACAGTCCGGCGCAAAACAAGTTCGCCAAAACAAGTTCGCGAAGAAAGATGAGGAGCGTCCCATGGATTTCGATCTGTCGCCGAAGCAGCAGGAATGGCTCGACCGCGTGCGGTCCTTCATGGCCAAGCATGTGCGCCCGGCGGTGCCGGTCTATGATGAGCAGGATCGCGCCGGCGAACGCTGGAAGGTGATCCCGGTTCTCGAAGACCTCAAGAAGAAGGCGAAGGCCGAAGGCCTCTGGAACATGTTCATGCCGCCGAACGAGCATGAGGACGACGAATTTCGCGGCGCGGGATTGACCAATCTCGAATACGCGCTGCTCTCGGAACAGATGGGCCACATCTCCTGGGCTTCGGAAGTCTTCAATTGTTCCGCGCCCGACACCGGCAACATGGAAGTGTTCATGCGCTACGGCTCCAGGGAGCAGAAGCGCAAATGGCTGCGCCCGCTGATGGACGGCGAAATCCGCTCCGCCTTCCTGATGACGGAACCGGCGGTGGCCTCGTCTGACGCCACCAACATCGAGACCAGCATCGTGCGCGACGGCGACCACTACGTCATCAACGGCCGCAAATGGTGGTCGTCCGGCGTCGGCGATCCCCGCTGCAAGATCGCGATCCTGATGGGCAAGACCGATTTCAAGGCGGCCAAGCACCAGCAGCAGTCGCAGATCCTGGTGCCGCTCGACACATCAGGCATCAAGGTCGAGAAGATGCTGCCGGTGTTCGGCTTCGACGACGCGCCGCATGGCCACGCCCAGGTGCTGCTCGATAACGTGCGGGTGCCGAAGGAGAACATCCTGCTCGGCGAAGGCCGCGGCTTCGAGATCGCGCAGGGCCGCCTCGGTCCCGGCCGTATCCATCACTGCATGCGCACCATCGGCAAGGCCGAGGAGGCGCTGGAGAAAATGGTGAAGCGGCTCACCTCGCGCACCGCCTTCGGCAAGCGGATCGTCGAGCATTCGGTGTGGGAGCAGCGCATCGGCGAGGCCCGCACCAATATCGAGATGACGCGGCTCTTGTGCCTCAAGGCTGCCGACATGATGGACAAGGTCGGCAACAAGACCGCGCAGGCCGAGATCGCCATGATCAAGGTCGCAGCCCCCAACATGGCGCTGAAGATCATCGACGAGGCGATCCAGGCATTTGGCGGCGCGGGCGTGTCGGACGAAGCCGGCCTTGCCAAGGACTACGCCCACATCCGCACGCTCCGTCTCGCCGACGGCCCGGACGAGGTGCACAATCGCGCCATTGCCAGGCTTGAAGTTCGGAAGTATGCAAACTCTTCCAGTCATTGAGCAGGTCATCAAGAGGGAGGGCCGCACGGCGCTCCCGACCTGAAGAAACGACAGGGCATGATCCGCTTCAGTGACCGCTTGACGCAAGTGCGTCAGCGGTTACCGATTAGGATCATGCTCGACCTGAAATGGTCAGGACTGAAGAGGGAGCGTCATCGTGGCTGACGGCGTCAGGAAAGACGAAGAGTTCTCGGGCACCAAGCCGGTCGAGGAGCGGCATCGTATTGACGAGATGCGGCTTGAGGCCTGGATGCGCGATCACGTCGAAGGCTATCAGGGACCGCTGGTCGTCCTGCAATTCAAGGGCGGCCAGTCCAACCCGACCTACCGGCTCGACACGCCCGGCCGCTCCTATGTGATGCGCCGAAAGCCGTTCGGCAAATTGTTGCCGTCGGCGCATGCGGTCGACCGCGAATATCGCGTGATCGCGGCGCTGGGAAAACAGGGTTTTCCGGTCGCGCACGCCTATGCGCTCTGCCAGGACGACAGCATCATCGGTTCGGCCTTCTACATCATGTCGATGGAAGACGGCCGGGTGTTCTGGGATCCGACGCTGCCGAGCCAGACGCCGGAAGACCGCCGAAAAATCTTCACCAGCAAGATCGAGACGCTGGCAAAACTCCACATGTTCGATCCCGTCGCAATCGGTCTTGGCGAGTTCGGCAAGCCCGGCAATTATTTCGCGCGCCAGATCGATCGTTGGACCAAGCAGTATCGCGCGTCCGAGACCCAGACCATTCCGGAGTTCGAGAAGGTCGCCGAATGGTTGCCGAAGACCGTGCCGGAGCAGGCGCGCGTCTCGATCGTCCACGGCGACTATCGCCTCGACAACATGATTTTCCACGCGACGGAACCGCGCGTGCAGGCCGTGCTGGACTGGGAGCTGTCGACGCTCGGCGATCCCATGGCCGACTTCACCTATCTGTTGATGCAGTGGGTCATGCCGGGCCTCGAGGGCGCCGACCTCAAGGCGCTCAACATCCCGAGCGTGGAAGAAGCCGCGCAGATCTATTGCAACGTCACCAAGACGACGGTGCCCGATCTCAACTGGTATTTTGCTTATAATCTGTTCCGCCTCGCGGGCATCACGCAAGGCATCGCCGGCCGCGTCCGCGACGGCACCGCGGCGAACGCCAAGGCGCTGGAATCAGCCAAGCGCACCGTGCCGCTGTCGAAAGCGTCATGGGAGTACGCGCAGAAGGCGGGGGCGGTATAGGGAATGCGAAGGCGTGGCCGATGTGGCTGTGCCTTTTTGCGTTGTGGGTGGCTATCTGTACACACTCGGTGTCATTGCCCGCGAAGGCGGGCAATCCAGTATTCCAGAGCCGGCAGTGCCTGAACCGGGCCGCCGCGGCGTACTGGATGCCCCGGTCAAGCCGGGGCATGACAGCGAGGTTGCGGTGACGTAAGCTGACCGCATGATTGACCACACCACGCTCATCACCTACATCCTTATCGTCCTCGGCTTCGTCTTCATTCCCGGTCCGGCGACACTCCTCACCATGGCGCGCGCCGCGAGCTCGGGAACCAAGGTCGGCATCGCGACGGGCGCGGGAATTGCGGCCGGCGACGTGGTCCACACCACCATGGCGATCGTCGGCCTCTCTGCGATCATCGCAACTTCGGCGCTGCTGTTCAGCGTCGTCAAATACGCGGGCGCAGGCTTCCTGATCTACCTCGGCATTCGCGCCATGCTCGACGAGACGCCGATCGAGGTGAATGGAGGCACGCCCGCAATCAGCGCAGCGCGGGCATTCCGGCAGGCCGTGCTGACCGAGGTGCTTAATCCGAAGACTGCGCTGTTCTTCCTGGCGTTCCTGCCGCAGTTCGTCCGACCGGAATACGGCTCGACGACGCTGCAGCTCGCGCTGCTCGGCGCTGTCTTCGTGTTGCTCGGCCTCGTTAGCACGGTGGTGTTCGCCGTCGGCGCCGGCCGTCTCGGCAATCTTCTGCGCCGCCATCCAGCCGTCGTGAAATGGCAGGGCAAGGTGGTCGGGACCATCTACTGCGCGATCGGCGTGCGGCTGGCGTTGCAGGAGCGCTGAGCCCGTAGGGCGGACCAGCGATTAGTCCGCCGCTCTCGTGTCCCGAACGCGGTGCAGCACGTCACTTCGTGCCGCAGCGCGTTCAGGACACGATATCGGTCTCGGTCAAGACCTAATCGGGCCAGCGCAGAAGGGCTGCCTCGCGGGATACGAGGTTTTGACAATGGCTCACCGCAAACTCGCGCGCCCAAGTCTCGGCTTCTTCGATCTTGGGCTGCAAGTCGGCTAGCGCTCGTGCCTGCCAGTGGATTTGATCGTGTCCGAGAGGGAGCGCGTCAGTCTCCGAATCGATCCCAACGAAAGGCAAGATGTCGGGATCGTCTTCCAGTTTTGCCTCGAATCGACATCTCGCGATGATGCGAGCCGCTTCGATCGCGGTCGTCGCTCGGGACAGCACTTGCTTTGCCGCGTCAAGGATTTGCCGGCGCGCCGCGGTGATCTCGGGAAGATTCCGACTCATTGCACCCCCGACGCATTAGCCCTTCACGCAATGCGCGATCAGCTTCTCCACGAAGCCTGCGCATTTCTCCAGCTCCGCCATCTCCACGAACTCGTCCGGCGTGTGCGCCTGCGCGATTCCGCCGGGGCCGATCACCACTGACGGGATGTTGGCCATGCTGACAAACAAACTCGCCTCGGTGCCGAAAGCGACCTTGGCGTGGTCGTTGCGGCCGGCAAGGCTCTTGGCCAGCGTGACGATGGCGGCGTCGGCGGCCGTGTCGAGCGCGGGATAGTCGAGGATCTCCTCGAAATCGATGCCGCACTCGGGGCTCTTCGCCTTCATTGCCGGCTCGATCTCGGCCTTGGCCCAGGCGACGATCGCATCCGTTACCTCCCTGGACTCGGTGATGCCGATGCCGCGGCATTCAAAATCCACCGTGCAGGTATCGGGCACGATGTTCAGCGCGGCGCCGCCATGCACGATGCTGGTCAGCAGCGTCGAATGCGGAACGTCGTAAAGGCTGTCGGCCGATCGCACGGCTGCGAGCTTTACGGCGCGGCGGCGGATCTCGACGATCAGTTCGGCTGCATATTCGATCGCGTTCACCCCGTCGGGCGCGATCGAGGAGTGGCGGGCGAGGCCATGGAACGTCGCGCGCACGCCGTGCTTGCCCTTGTGGCCGATGATCACCTTCATCTCGGTCGGCTCGCCGATGAAGGCGCCGAGCGGTTTTATCCGTTTCTTCGCGATCTCGCGTAGCATTGGCCGCACGCCGACGCAGCCGATCTCCTCGTCATAGGAGATGGCGAGATGAATTGGCGTTGCGAGCTTCGCCTCCAGCATCTCCGGCACCATGGCGAGGCACACCGCGACAAAACCCTTCATGTCCGTGGTGCCGCGGCCATAGAGCTTGCCGTCGCGCTCGATCAGCTTGAACGGATCGTGGCTCCAGTCCTGCCCCACGACAGGCACGACGTCGGTATGGCCTGATAGCACGAGGCCGGGGCGGTGTTCAGGTCCAATGGTGACCCACAGCGAGGCTTTCTGCCCGGTCTCGTCGACGATGCGCTCACCCTTGACGCCGAGCGAGGCGAGATAGCTCTCGATATGGGCGATCAAAGGCAGGTTGGAGCGATCGCTGATCGTGTCGAAGCCGACGAGGTCGGCGAGCAGCTTGCGGATACGGTCGGGTCTTGAGCTTGGCATTTTCACGTTCTTGTCAGGAGCAGGGAAGCTGACGCAGCTTGCATGAACCATACCAACGTCGTGCTCCTGTGAGCAAATCAACATGTAGGTCCCGTAGCCCGGGTGAGCGAAGCGATACCCGGGGCGGCTCGTGGTGGGAATCCCGGATGTCGCTTCGCTCATCCGGGCTACAAGACCTTGCTTGCCCGTCGGGCAAAACACCCAATCTGTCGGTCAACGCACGCCGCCGAAAATATTCCACTTTACCGAAATTCGGAAACGGCGTATGTGTCGCCGCAACCCGGCCCAAGGAAGAGGGGCGTATCGCGATCGTCACGAATTGGACGCTGATAACATCGGCGCGAATGGTTTCGCAGGGCGGGCAACCGTGAGCGGAGTCACCGCGCACACGACCGGTGTGATCGGCGTACGGCAAAATCGTGTGGTCCTGACGCCCGGGGTCTGTGCGTCAAGTCTTGCGGTGATGTGGCGGCCCAACCGGGCGCGCGCATCAGTCATCTGCACGGCGACGGGGGCAATAGTGCATCGCTCCCCGGGGAGAGCACGTCATAAGCCGTAAAGCCACTGCGCAGGGAAGGCCGGATGTTGGGCTTCACCTGTATGCCGCTGTGCAGCCTCTTGTAGCGCAACCTTCGCACAGTGGACCGCGGGTGCCAGCCGGCACCCGGTCTTCCCTGCGCCCTTTCATTTGAGGGTGAGGCGATGAAGCAAAGCTCGGGCGAACACGCCGCGAGGATGCGATCCCATGTCGGCTATTCAACAACAGTCTCGTGCCCCGGACGCAGCGCAGCGCCCCTCAGCGGTGCGCTGCAGAGCCGGGGCCCATGCAGCAGCGAGTGCCGCAGCCTCCTGGGCCCGGCTCTGCGCAGCAGCGTAAGAACGCTGCAGCGCGTCCGGGACACGGGGGCACCGCTATTAAACCGGCTTGCCCGTATACGGCATCGACGCCGTCAATCCGCCATCCACCGGGAACGCCTGGCCGTTGACATACGAGGCCTCGTCGCTGGCCAAAAACAATCCCATCGCCGCGAGCTCGTGCGGCTGGCCGGGGCGCTTGAGCGGATTGAGCTGTCCGATCTTGTCGGCGGTGCCGCGCTCCTTGGCGCGGTCGAAGATCGGCTTGGTCATGCCGGTCTCGATCAGGCCGGGACACACGGCATTGATGCGCACGCCGGTGCCGGTGAGCGAATAGGCCGTGGTCTGCACCAGGGAGATGACGCCGGCCTTGCTTGCCGCATAGGGATGACCGCTGGCGCCGGCCTTGAGGCCCGCGACGGACGCGGTCAGCACGATCGCGCCGGACTGCTGCTTCACCATGTGCGGCATCGCATGCTTCACCGCGAGAAACGGCCCGATCAGATTGATCCGCAAAACCTCCTGCCATTGCTCGACGGTCTGCTCGCCGAGCGGGACGAGTCCGCCGGAGACGCCGGCATTGGCCCAGATCACGTCGAGCCGGCCGTGCGTCTTCACCGCTCTGTCGATCACGGCCATGACGTCCTGTTCGGAGCCCGCATCCGCCATCATCGCTTCCGCGACACCGCCGGCCTTCTTCACCTCGTCGACCGTCTCCTTCACCGCCTCGGTGCGATCGACCGCGATCAGCTTGGCGCCTTCTTTGGTGAACAGCAGCGCAGCCGCGCGGCCGATGCCGCTGCCGGCACCGGTGATGATGACGGATTTGCCTTGCAGACGGCCCATGCGTTTCTCCCTTTGGTTCGTACGCGACGCTTGCCGCGCGACGGAATTTCAAACAAGATTTCAAACGGTAAAGTGTCTTGAGACACGTTCGCTACTGACGTACAGCGACATCACACGGGATGGAAGGGTTTCGATGGCAGGTGCAGACAAGCCCAATGTGGTCACGACACGCTGGTGGTGGGTCCGCCACGCGCCGGTGCGCAATGACGGTGGCAACATCTACGGTCAGGCCGATCTCGCCTGCGACACCAGCGATACCTACGTCTTCAATGCTGTTGCCAAGGTGCTGCCACGCAATGCGGTCTGGTATTCGAGCAATCTGATGCGCACGCATCAGACCGCCGAAGCGATCTGGGCGGCCGGTTTTCCGCGGCCCGCGTTGATGACACGGGAAGCGGACCTCGCCGAGCAAAATCTCGGGCGATGGCAGGGCATGAACCGCGCCGAGTTCATCGCCAGCCGCCCCGTCGGCTCGAGCTGGTTTGCCGATATCAACGAGCCCGCGCCCGGCGGCGAAAGTTTCATGGACCTCTACGACCGCACGCGCCGCACCATCGAGCGGATCAACAATGAGGTGGCCGGGCAGGACGTGATCGCGGTCGCACATGGCGGCACCATCAAGGCTGCGCTGGGGCTGGCGCTCGATGGCCAGCCGGAGCGGGGGCTGTCGTTCGACATCGACAATTGCTCGGTGACGCGGCTCGACTATTTCGCGAGCCCCGAGCGTAAGGTCTGGCGGCTGCCGATGGTGAACCAGCAACCGTGGATCGCGGACGATGCGCACGCGGCGATGCATCAGCCGGCAGGGCCGGAAGTCAAGAAGCTCGCCTGAGTCGTTGCCCGCTCGCGCGGACGCGGCGTAAGCTCCAGGCCAATTCAAATCATAACTGTTGGGAGAGAAGCATGACCTTGTTCGACATGAAGGGGAAAGTCGCCGTCATCACCGGTTCGACGCGCGGCATCGGGCTTGCGATCGCCGAGCGCATGGCCGAGCACGGCGCCAAGGTGGTGATCTCGTCGCGCAAGGCCGACGTCTGCGACCAGGTCGCGAAGGGCATCAACGACAAGTTCGGCAAGGGCACGGCGGTCGCGATCGCCGCCAACATCTCGTCGAAGGAAAACCTGCAAAACCTCATCGACGAGAGCAACCGCGCCTTCGGCAAGATCGACGTGCTGGTCTGCAACGCCGCATCGAACCCGTATTACGGTCCGCTCGCCGGCATCTCCGACGATCAGTTCAGGAAGATTCTGGACAACAACATCGTCGCCAACAACTGGCTGATCTCGATGGTGGTGCCGCAGATGATCGAGCGCAAGGACGGTTCGATCATCATCGTCTCCTCGATCGGCGGCTTGAAGGGCTCGACCATCCTCGGCGCCTACGCGATCTCGAAGGCCGCCGACATGCAGCTCGCGCGCAACCTGGCCTGCGAATATGGCCCGCACAACATCCGCGTGAACTGCATCGCGCCCGGCCTGATCAAGACCGACTTTGCGAAAGCGCTGTGGGACAATCCGGAGAACCTGAAAGCCTCGACCGCGCGTTCGCCGCTGCTGCGCATCGGCATCCCCGACGAGATCGCGGGCGCCGCGGTGTTCCTGGGCTCGAAGGCCGGCGACTTCATGACCGGCCAGACCATGGTGATCGACGGCGGCGCGACGATCAGTTGAGGCCCCAGTAGGTGTCATCGCCCGCGAAAGCGGGCGATCCAGTACTCCGCGGCGGGAGTTGCGTGAACGAACTGTCGCCACGGAGCACTGGATGCCCCGGTCATGCCGGGGCATGACAGCGAAAATGTGGGATGCAGCGCCGCGTATAGCGGCGCCGTCTCACTCCACCGCCGCGTAAACCAGATCCCGCACCAGCGTCCGCGTAAAATCGCGCTGTCCCGGGCCCTGGCTCATGAACACGACGAATAGATCCTCCTTCGGGTCGATCCAGAAGAACGTCCCCGCAATGCCGCTCCAGAAATACTGGCCGACGCTGCCGGGGAACGGCGCGATGCCGGCGTCGCGGCGCACGGCGAAGCCGAGACCAAAACCGTGACCAGGGGCGAGCAGGGTGCCGTTGGTCACAACGCCGGGCCCGAGATGATCGGAGGCCATCAGCTCCAGCGTCTTGCGGCCGATGATCCTGTTGCCGTCGAGGGTGCCGCCGTTGCGCAGCATCAGCCCGAAGCGGGCATAGTCCATGGTGGTGGAGACGAGGCCGCCGCCACCGGACTCCATGATCGGCTGTTCGAGCATGTTGAACAGCGCGACCTTGTCGCCGGTCCAGGGATCGGCCGCGAACGGCTCGGCGAGCCGGCCGGCGTTGGCCTCGCTGGTCGCAAAGCCGGTCTCGGCCATTTGCAAGGGCGCGAGAATGCGCTCGGCGAGGTACGTGCCGAGCGACTTGCCGCTGACGATTTCGATGATGCGGCCGAGGATATCGGTGGAGCGGCTGTAGTTGAACTCGTCGCCGGGATGGCAGACCAGCGGGAAGCTCGCCACCAGCGCGGCGTGCTCGGCGTTGGTGATCTTGCGGCTGCGCACCCGCGAGTCCTGGTAGATCTTGTGCACAGGGCCGTCGCCCTGGTGCTCGTAGGTCAGGCCGGAGGTGTGGCGGAGCAGGTCCTGCACCGTCATCGGGCGCTTCGGCGGAACCAGTTCCAGCTTGCCGCCGCTGACCACGCCGACCTTTTGGTCGGCGAACTCCGGGATGAATTTGGCGACCGCATCGCCAAGCAGCAGGTGGCCGTCCTCGACCAGCGCCATGATGCCGACCGACACGATCGGCTTGGTCATCGAGAAGATCCGGAAGATCGAATCATGCGCCATCGGCGCCGAACCCGTCGGGCTCTGCTTGCCGAGCGCCTCGACCCAGCCGACCTGGCCGCGTCGTGCCACCAGCACGGTGACGCCCGGAATGGTTCCCTTGTCGATCTCGCGTTTGAAGGCGTCCGACATGACCTGGAGGCGCGGACGTGACAGCCCGAGCGTCTCGGGGCGGGCTTCCGGCAAAGGCGGGGTCTTCGGCGCGATCGAGCGTCGAGGGGCGGCTGTCGCAGACGCTTGGGCAGTCATGGGCACTCCCGGTTGCGTATCATTATTCGGGACGGACTGTGGCCCAGAAGGCGCGGCACGAACAAGCGAAGCCAGCGCGCTTCACCCTTGCAATCCGGCCTTGCAATCCGGCCGCCCCCTGTGCTTCAAAGCGGCCTGATCCGGGCGGCAACGCAGGGTCCGTAGGAGTGTAGCTCAATTGGTAGAGCACCGGTCTCCAAAACCGGGGGTCGCAGGTTCGAGCCCTGCCACTCCTGCCAGCGAAATCAAACACTTAGATCAGGTGCTGGCAGAACGGGGACCATATCCCCGTGCGCGACTCGTCGTGCATCGCGACCCGGGCTCGGCTGTCGCCTAGCGCGCGGAGGTCCGCCCGGCGTCAACGGGAGCCTGGCTGAGATCGACGTCCCGGATGGGGACGCGGCGGAGCAGCGAGACGATGGTCCCGCCGAGCTCGAAATAGGTCCGCAGCCGCATTGCACGGGACGACCCCTTCAGCTCCGCGTTCAGGCTGACCGGCACCTGCACGTGGGTAAGGCCGAGCTGGAGCAGCGAGATCAACGCACAGATCTGATAGCCGTAGCCGTCGGCCTTGACCGCGATCTGGCGCAGCCATTTCACGGGGTAGACGATCATGCTGTGGTAGTCGGACAGCCAGAATCCGAACAGGCAGTTCAGCATGAACCGCAGCGAATGCGACTGGATCGAGCGGTTGACGGAGCGGTCCGACTGGTTGTCGCGATACGTGATGACGATGTCAGCGGCGCCCGCCGCCTTGAACATCCTGGCGATGCCTTCGTTCTGAAAGGCATGATCGCCGGGAATGAGCGTGATGGCATCGAACTTCGCGCGCGACAGGGCATATTCGAAGCTGGCGCCGACGCCCCGCCGTTCGGCGTTGTGATGCACGACGATCCGCGGCTCCCTGGTCGCGAACTCGTCCATGATCGCACCGGTGGCATCCGTGCTGCCGTCGTCGATCAGGAAAATCTCGAAATCGTCGAGCAGCTCGCGGGCGAGCGGCAGCACGCCGTCGATAGTGTCGGCGATCTTGTCCTGCTCGTTCAGTGCAGGGATGACGATGGTAAGCTTTTTTGCCGCCCTGGAAGGTGTCATCGCACTCTTACTGTTGGAACCCGCCCACGACCCTAAGTGATCGGGACCAGGCAAACAATATCGGTGGCGCAGGCTGCGCGGGAGAGTGGCATTCGGGCCACTAGTCGGTGAACTCGTAGAGGCCGGTGTTCCCGATGCCAAACGCCTGGCGCAGCCTCCCGATCCGGCTGGCCATGGTCTGGCCCGCCGCCGTCGCGGCAAAGCGCGAATCAACCTGTTCGACCAGGCCGCCGTCGATCAGGATTTTGGTCCGTCCCCGGAACAGATCCGGAACCTGCCGGTCGACGACATCCGAAAGCGGAGCCGTCCGGCCGGGCCGATCGACAAGACCAAGCAGGATGTCGAGCGAGACCGATTTGTAGGCTGCGCCGAAGGCGAACACATAGCCCATGACGCAAAATCCGAAAATCGATGCGGCGTCCCAGTACCGGAATTGCGGGACGATCAAGACGCCCAGCAGCACGCCGAGAAGATGCGACACGACCGCGGCAAGCGCGAGCAGCATCACCGGCGCAAGCGGCCAGGCTTGGACACGAGCCATGAACTGCATGGCAGGCGCCAGCAGGGCAAAAGCGACCACAGCGATGAGACCGACGGCGAATGACATTGTGGCCGTTATCCAAGACCCGTTGAGAAACGAACGAGCTTGACGAGATGGGCGACCGCGAGTCCCTTGGTCGTCGGGGCCAATTTGCTGCCGGCCGTCGTTACCATTCCCGCCCCGATCAGGAGCTTCAATCGATTGTGTGCGAAGGTGCCGAGATCTCCGCCCTGCGTGTAGGCCGCAGCCCATTGTTCCGCGGTGAGGGGACGTCGGGCCTGGACCAGCGCCGTGAGCAGCGTCAGCGTAAAGCCCCAGGCCAGCAGACTGAACAGGACGTAGCAAAGCATCATCGCCGTCGCCAGCAGGAAGAGGCCGCCAACCACGTCGTCGAGATGCCGTGGACCCGGAAGCGCGATGCAGGCGATCACGAAAATGGCGATGACGCTGAGGCAGCCCAGCCGAAAACGGCGGCCGGCTCCGCGAATGGCAGGGATACGCGCGTAGCACAGCAGCAGCAGCGGAAGTACGGCACTCAGACAAATCGCAGCGGTCTGCGCCGGACCCGGTAGGAAGCTCATCGCGAAAATCGCCTCGGACGCCTCGGTGCTGCCCAGCCTGGGCGGTGTCTATAGGAGGTCGCATTTTTGGGGTCAATGATCAATTGGGAGTTCGCCATCCGGCTCTTGCGGCGGCCAAACGGGCGTGCGAACTCTTGCCGCCGATGCCGTCTCTCACCCGTCCCAGCACATCCGCAATGCGTCGCGCGACAGCCGTTCTGCTGGCGCTGTTGCTGGCCGCGCATGCGCCGATGCTCTTGAACGATGGCCTCTTCATGGACGACTGGCTGGTGCTCAAGCCGCGTCCGGACTTCATGATCGATATCGATTTCCTCCTGCGCGGTGCGGGCCATCCGATCTTCTTCAGCTACGACACGTTCGCCAACTGGACCGGCGCGCCGATTGCCGTGATGGTGTCGCTGGCGTTCGCCGGAATCTTGCTCGGTGCGATGTCACTGGCGCTGACCGCAACGCGACTCGACCTGCTCGACCGCGCCGAGGCGGTCGGCTTCGCGCTGATGGTCTGGACCTATCCCGGCTATCAGCTCTGGGCGGGCAAGGCGAACGCGGTCTACGTGCTCAGCTTTGGGCTGCTGTTCTTCGGTGCCTGGCTGTTGATGCTGGCCTACGGCGCGCGCGGCATGCGGTGTGCGCTGCTTCGCCTGGCCTGCGTGCTCGCGTTCATGCTCAGCTTCGCACTCAACTCGACGATCGTGCTGTATGCTTTCGTGATGCTGGGTCTCTTCATCGCGGTGTGGCGCAGCGGCGACGCGGCGCAGGGACTGATCCAGCGCACATGGCGTGCTGCGTGGTACTGCGTGACCCGTTATCCGGAATTGGCGGTGCTTCCCCTGGTCTATTGGGGCGCGCTCAACATCTGGTTCAAACGTACCGGCGTCTATGCGCAACATTACAATGCCCATTTCCCGACGCTCGGCGAACTGGCGAGGGGCTGGCAGCTATTTTTCGTCACCAGCTATTGGGACGTCGTGGCCACCGCGTTCCAGCTGGCGATCGGTGCAAGCGCGCTGCTCGTTGCCACCGTACTGCTCGTCAGCGCCGCCGTGTTCCTGTTGCGCTCCGAGGCAGAGCCGACCGCGGCCAGATATGGGATCGCCGCGCCGCTCCTGCTCGCCGTTGCCTTGTTTCTGGCATTGTCGTTCCCCTATCTGGTTGCCGGGTTGCAGCCCTCCGCCACGCATTTCTATGAGAGCCGCCACCTGCTGATGTTCGGCCTGCCATCAGCGTTGACCCTGTTCGCTCTCAAGCGTTGGGCCGAGCGTGCGATCGGTCCGAAGGCGGCCTTCATGGTCGTGTTCGGGGTCGGATCGGTGCTGTCGATCGGCGTGCTGTGGAACACTTACATCTTCATGCAGGCGAGAACGCTGAAGCAGGAGGCTCTCGCGAAGGATCTCGCGAGCCGGGCCCAGCCGGCAGCAACGGTGTTTGCGCTCGATGACGGTTTCGTCGACTACCCGTCGCGCCACGTGCCGTTCGGCTTCGCCGAGGTCAGCGGCATGCTCCGTCTTGCCTGGGGCAATCAGCCCTTTGTCGGATTTGCCTTGCGCGCCGAGCGGCCGAGCGTCCTGCAGGAATTGGAAGTGGCCCGAACCGCGCCAAGCAGCGCGTTTTCTCATCTCGATCCATCGGGCCCGCAGGCGACGATTTCGCTTCAGCCGGGTCCTGCCGCCGCGCCGAACCAGGCACTGGTGCAGAAGTACTACGCATGCCGGCTGCTGGCGCGCTGTGAGGTTTCGCAGCTCCTCGATCAGATCGCGCGGGTAACCATCAAGATGGGGCCCATCGCCGGGATTCTACCGCTCGACGGCGCGAAGCCTAGCCGCTGAGCCGCCGTTTCCAGATCGCTTCTGCAAGGGCGATGTCGGCCACGGAATCTTCGCCGGAAGCCAGCGGCGTCCTCTGTTCGACCATATCGGCGACGAATGCATCGGCCTGACGCCGAAACGCCCAACTCGTGTCGCGCGACAATTGCGTGCGTTGTCCTTGCTGATCGAGGATAACGTCCGCCTCCTGCTCGGCAAAAGGCGGGGGCAATTCGATGGTCAGTGCGCCCCGCTCGAACTCGATGCTCAGTCCCTCGCGCCAGACGCCTTCGGATCCATTCGCGAGTTGCAATGCGCAGGCGACGCCGTCGAAGTCGAGTGTCACGGTCGCCGCGCCCGAGGGCTCGACGGTGCTTTCGGCGACTGCCGGCGACGATCCGAGCACGTAGCGCGCGAGATTGAGGATATGGCTGAACACGTTCAGAAAATTGTCGTAGCCGGGTCGCATCGCGCCCGGCATCCAGTCGGGGCCGTCCTGCCAGAGCTCGAGCCCGTCCGGCCGCGCTTCACCGGTCATGACGAAATTGTCCTGCGCCCGGCCAGTGTTGCCGCCAAAGCACCAGCCTCGCGCGCCGATAATGCGTCCAAGCGACTGATCCGCTCGAATGCGCGCCAACTCGGCTACCGCGCGCGCCACGCCGGCGTCGTGACGCTTCATATAGCCGATGCTGTAGACGAGGTTTTGCCGCCCTGCCGCCTCGGCCAGTGAAACGGCCTGAGCCGTGGTGTAGGCCATCGGCTTTTCCGACAGCACATGCCGGCCGCTGTTCAACGCATCCAGCACGATCGGACCGGTAGCGCGACGCTTCGTCACGACGACGACGGCGGACACCTCGCTGTCCGCCAGCAGATCCCGGTGCGTGCCGTAGACCCGCGCGATGTCGAATTTTTGCGCCGCTGCGGCGGCGAGATCAGGCCGGAGATCGGCGATCGCGACAACACGGCAGGCGGGATTGGCGGCGAAATTGGCGAGGTGGCACATCTGGCCGACCATGCCCGTTCCGATGATGCCAATGCCCGGCCTCACTTGCTAGGATCCCTCGAAGCGCTTCCGGATGACGAGGAAATGCGCCGGCTGTCCCCAGGTGTTGATGAACGCCGGGTCTGACTGGGTGAGGGCGGTGACCGCGGACACGTCGCGTCGCCCGATCGCACCAAAGATGCGATGGAAACTGTCGAGGGTCGCAATGATGGCGTCGATGTCGGAAGCATCGTCGGCGAGAATATCCGTCGTCCGTATCGTCTCGCGCAGCGACGCGAGGCTCGCGATCACGAGGGGCAGGCTGTCGCCCAAGGGATCGTCGATCATCGCATCGACATCGAGGACCAGTGTCTCGATCGTAGCCGAGATCGCGTCGACCGCTTCGGTCCGGCCGGCCAGATAGAGCTTCCGTCCGCCGAGAAAGCTCAGACGGCTGCGGCCGAGATGGCGCGTCGCGCGCCGCAGCTTCTCGTCATCGGACAGGATCATCTTGTGCCAGTAGACGTCCAGGCTGTCGCGATAGGCCGGCCACGCCGAATGGATATCGAATCCCTGCCCATGCGCCGCCGTACACAACGCTCCCGCGTCGAGGAAGTAGCGGTGCCGGACGAAAGGATTTTCGAGCACGTCCATCAGCCAGGATTCGAAGCCGCGCGTGTGCGGAATGCTGATCCATTTCGCGTCGAACAGCATCTTCGCGGTTTCGAGCCCGGGACGGCCCGTCAGTGCCTTGCCGGCCGCATGAATCGCCTTGAGCGCGAGCTCGAAGAAGCCGCCGTAGCGCTCATAGTAGGAAACGACGGCGTAACCGTCCGGATTGAGCAGCCGGTGAAAGATGCCGAGCCAATTTTCAGTCGGCTGCACCGTGTAGATGAATCCTTCGGCATCGATGATGTCGAAACGACGATCGCTGCGAAATCCTTCGACATCGGACGATACGAGTTCGCGGAGACGTTGGGCTTGGCTGAAATGCGTGAAGTAAGCCTGGATTTTCGCGTGCGCATGCCGGTTCGGCTCGGCGAGCGTCATGTTCGCGCCCCAGCCCGCAAACACCAGCGCGTTCTCGCCGGAATCAGGGCCGAATTCGAGCACGTCGGCGTCGCGGAACAACCGCGGCGGCAGCACCAGCTTGTCCGAAAACAACTCGCGCCGCAGGCCGGCATAGGCTTCAAGTTCGGCGGCGGATTTGAAATTCCCGAACGTCGGTAGGACGTCCTGACGTTCGTAGTAGTTGAAGAGCTTGTCGTCAGCCATGCCGCGACCCTGCGGCCGCCTCGAGGCGATCGAGCTCGTTCCAGATGTCCGAGGGCGCGAAGATCGAAACGATGTGGAGCGGACGCTTCACGTTTTCGCGCAGCCGGCTGCTGACCTTGTCTTCGTTCTCCTGGTTCACGGCGAGAAGACAGACGAGCGGATCCGACTTGCCGGCGAGGTCCTCCGGCGCGCGGATCGGAATGCCGGTGCCGGGCAGGAACAAGCCCTGGCGCTCCTTCTGGTCGTCGACCGAGAGGTCGACGAGATCCGCGAGTTCATGGGCATTGGTGAAAGTGCAGGCGCGGCAGCCGGCGCCGTAGATGGCGATCTCGGCGCCGTTGGCGCGGGCCTTGGCGAGGATCGGGCGAAGACGCTCGCCGTACTCCCTTGCGCGCCGACCGAATTTCTCGCCGACGCCGGACGGTGCGGGCGGCGCCGTCACGTCGCGCGTCGCGCGTCGCGCCGCGATCGCGAGGCTGCCGCCGCTGAAATTGTATTTCTTCACCGACACCGCCTCGAAGCCGTGGCGCGCCAGCAGCGCGAGCAGCGTCGGTTCGGTGAAGTAACTGACGTGCTCCTCCCACAGGACCGAGAGGTCGCCCGCCGTCGAGCCGGGTGCGAAATCAGGCACGTCGATGAACAGCAGCCCGTCGTCGCGCAACGCGATCTTCACGCAGTCGAAAAAGTTCTCGAAATCGACGATGTGCTCCAGCACCTGGCGCGAGACGACGAGGTCGAACTGGCCGGCCTGGGCGACCGCGTCGTGACACAGCGCCGGGCTGATCATGTCGGCATAGACTTTGATGCCGCGCTCGCGGGCGATCTTGCCCGACACCGGGTTGGGCTCGACGCCCACCAAAACTTTCGCGCCACGTTCGCGAAGCTTGTCCATGAACAGGCCATCGTTGCATCCGATCTCGAACACCGATTGATGGCTCGAGAATTTGGCGATGGTATCGAGCTCGTCGACCTGGTGCGGCTCCGGCTTCCAGCTGCTGAAATTGTAGTTGAACTGCCGGTACAGAATGTCAGGATCAATCGGCTTGACGATCTGGGGCAGGCCGCACTCCCCACACGCCAGCACCTCGAACGGATACCGTTCATCCTGTTCGTCCCGGCTGTGCCGAAGCCGATGCGCAATCGGCATCTGTCCGAGGTCGATGACCGGGCGCAAATTGGTCGAATGGCAGAGGCGGCAATGATCGGTCACGGGTTTGGCTCTGTGCAGGAAAAGCAGGGGAACATCGGCGCCTCAGGCGATACGCGAGGCAGTTGAAGGCTATATCGCGCTACAGGTCGTGCCACAATTCTTAAGTTGCCGCGCCGGGGCGTCAATTCGTCGTTTTCGAACTTGGCGCCAAAGCAATGCAATCCTGGTCCTGTCATGGTTTGATCGGCGCAGCGTCTGTCCGTTCGGCGACGGCCCGGGCCTGGTCTGCGCTGAAATTGGCGCGCTCCGGTGCGAGCAGCCATACCAGGCCGCCGAACAGTCCCACGATCAGGCCGCCGAGGCCGAGGAAAACCGATATCGCGAGCGCCTTGTCGGATGCGATCCCCGCCAGGCCAAGCGCGGCAACCATCGCGCCTTCTCGCACCCCCCATCCTCCGATCGAGATCGGAACCGCGGACGACAGGATGACGAGCGGGACGAGAACGAATGCATCAAGCGCGGAGATTGGTGCGTCGAGGCCGATCGCGAGGACATAGCAGGCTGCAACCGTGATCAGGTGGATGAGGACGGCGGACGCGATCAGCATCCCGCGCCCTTCGGCCGCCAGCAACGGAGCCCTGACCAGCATCGCGAATTGCACGATCCTCGCCGGCAGGATCCCGATCATGCCAGGCGGCCAACGATCCAGCGTGGCCAAAGCGATTGCGCCAAGGCATGCAACGGCGAGAACGGTGACGATGGCGAAGAGGAGCGAGCCATCGCTTATCCGCGGGAGCAGGAACGGCATTCCTGCGAATATGATAGCACCGAGGACCAACAGCGCGACGAAGTGATCGGCCACGATGCTGCTGATGGCCCTTGACCATTGCTCGCCACGCCGCCGCAACATCCAGACCCGGACCGCATCGCCGCCCGCCGGCAGCACCTGATTGAAAAACGTGCTGACGATGACAATGCGCCACCCTGCCGGCCAATCAAGCGGCACATGCATGGCGCGGAGAATCAGGATCCAGCGGTGACAGAGCACGAAAGTCTGGGCGAACAGCAGCAGCACCGCAAGCGCCAGCATGTTCAATTTGACGGCGAGAAGATCGGCTTTCAGGGACGACAAGTCCTGGCCGCGCAACAGCAATACGAGTATCCCGATCGAGACAACGAACTTGACCAGAGTAACCAGTGCTTTTGCAGGCGGCCTCATCGGCTGGTGTCGTCCTCGGTCAGACACGGCGGGATAGTCGAGCAGCGATAGCGGTTGATGTCTATTCTCTCGCCACACGTTCCGCGGCGAGCGCACCAACCTTCGTGACGTAGTCCTGGACCTCGGCGGCATCGCTGCCGTCGGGAGCCCAGTCGGGAAATGCCGTGCGGGAGGGATCGAACGGACCGGCGGTGGTTTCGTGAAACACCAGCCATTCCGAGGTGATCAGGATCGAGTGAAACACCTGCTCGGGCATCCGGTAATAGCAGCGCTTGCCCTGGCCGTAAGGCGCCATCTCGAGCACGTCGCGAATGCGGCCGTCGTCCTCGAAGATCACGACCTGCGCGGTGCCCTCCATCACGTGAAACGATTCAGGTTTGCCAAAATGCTTGTGAGGCCGCACATAGGCCTCGCGATGATGCACGATCAGCATCTCGTGCAGGCCGGACGAGGGATCGGGATGGGTGCACAGCCGGCTGCGCAGACGCGGATTGCCGGCGGCGATGCGCTTCAGTTCCGCGATCGTGGCGTCATCCGCCGTGACGATGGCGTCGTCCGAATAATACACTTCGGGATTTTGCGCACGCAGCGAGACCGGCCGGCGCAGGCCCGCTGCTTCATTCGAAGAAGATGAACCCATGATCGCCCCGGTACCCGCATTTGTCGTAGATCCAGGCCCACGTTTCCGGACCGTGGAAACTCAGGCAGGTGAGCTGCCAGTAGAGCAGGTTGGCCTTCTCGCGCTCGTCGCGGAACGATTCCACCATCAGATATTTCGAGGCGTCGCGGCCGACGCGCTCGATCTCCGACACGGCGCGGAAAACGTCCTCGAGCGGAAGATTGTGGAGCACGCCGAGCGACACCACGAGATCAAAACTGTGGTCGGGGTAGGGGAGTTCGACGGCGTTGCCGACCTTCAATTGCGGCCGCACCTCCTCCTTGGCGTTGGCGATGCCATAGTCGGAGATGTCGATGCCGGCGATCGTGAGGCCGGGGACGAGCTGGGTGAACTCGTAGAGCAAATAGCCCTTGCCGCAGCCGACATCGAGCACGCTCATCCCGGGCTTGATGCCATAGCGGTCGATCAGGGTCTGGGCGAGCGGGCGCCACCGTCCGTCGTAGCGGTAGCCGCCATAGCCATAGCGGCGGTCGCCGTCCCAGTAGTCGTGTCCCCATTGCCGGGCCACGGTGGCGGATTCCGCCTTATCGTGCTCGACGACCCGCTGAACGTAGTTCCGCTTGGTCGATGCGTGCATCGGCTGGAGCAGGTTGATCTCGGTCATTGTCCCCAACCGGTCCGCGGCATCGTCACAGGATGGTCGCGAATTTGTTGACGAGCAGGATGTCCTCGACGGCCTGGATGTTGTCGCGCGAGGACAGCGTGATCTCCTCGACGGCCGCGTGCAGATCGCAGCCCTCGCTCAGCACGCGGTCGTAAATCTCCCGCCGCCGTGCCTCGTCGGGCGGCAGCATGAAGATGCTGTAGAGAATCAGGCCGCGCAACCGCGGCAGCTCGTCCAGGATGTCCTCGAGCACCATGTAGCTGCCCTGCATGGTGTGCTCGGCGGCGCTGAGCAGATAATGCAGGTTCTTCCGCCGCGCGTAGTCGCGGATCACGATGTTCTGGACGTGCTGCGGGGTACGGCTGCCGTTCAGCGGCCGGGCGCCGATATAGCCGCGATGGCCGGTTCGCTCAGCCATGAAAGCCTCCGGGCAGCTTGTATTGCATGCCGACGCGTGTCGCCGGGCGCAGCAGGATCGGTTCGAAGAACTCGCCGAATCGCTTGTCCGCGTACGGCGACATGATGCTCTTGAAGCGGCAGTTCATGCTCCAGCGCGAGCCGGCTTCCTCGTTGACGCGATTGCCGTGCATCAGGGTCTGGTTGAACAGCATCACGTGGCCGTAGGGGATCTCGATGAAGGTCGCGTGCGGCTTGATGGTCTTGTAGAGTTCCTCGGCGCTGCGCAGGCTGGCCATCCGGTCCTGCATGTCGCCGTTCAGGGACGGCGGCAGCAGATACATCGATTTGGTGCGGTGGACGTCGACCAGCGGTACCCATACCACGACCTCGAACGGCGAGTCGCCCGACCAGACGTCGGAATGGGTGGCGAGCAGCGAGGAATCGTCGCCCGGCAGCTGGATGCTGAGATTGACGCGGCGCTGCATGCAGAGCTCGTTGCCGACGATGGTCTCGATCGTCGAGCGCGCCAGACGGAAATAGGTCGGCCGGAACCAGGGCTCGGCGTTGAGGCCGTTGAAGACGTGCAGCCGCAGGCCGTTGAGATCATCCACACTCACCCGCGTGTGGATGGTGTCGAGCATCGCGTAGGGGTCGTTGCCGTGCGGCAGTTTCAGATGGTCCGCCGCGAGCTCGGCGGCGCGCCGCTGGATCCGGTCGAGCCCGGCGCGATCGTCGGCCGGTGTGGTGACGAAGCCGTCGTCGATGAACCGTTGCGCCAGCGCCTGCTCATCGGCCTCGAGGAAAGCCGTGTCCGTCATGCAAAATACTCCCGGGCGGTCGCGCAAACATAGCTGATATCCGAGGCCGAGAGGAACTGGTGGATGGGAAGCGTGAGGATCTGATTCGCCTGCCGCTCGGTCACCGGGAACGCGCCGCGGCCGTGACCCAGATGCGCCGCCGCCTCCTGGAGGTGGATCGGTACCGGATAGTGGATCGCGGTCTCGATACCCTTGGCGGCAAGATATTTCTGGAAGTCGTCGCGACGGTCCGTCTGCACGACGAAGGTGTGGAAGGTGTTGAACTCGATGTTGCGGCAAACCGGGATGAACAGGGGAAGGCCGGCGAGTTCGGCGCGGTATTGCGCGGCGTTGCGACGCCGGCGTTCGATGACAGAGGGCAGGTGACGCAGGCGAATGCGAAGCACCTCGGCCTGGACCGTGTCGAGGCGTGACACGATGCCCCACTCCTGGACGTCACTGCGATTGATCAGGCCGTGATTGCGCAGGCGTCGAATTCTCGCGGCAAGCTCGGCGTCGGCGGTGACGACGAAGCCGGCGTCGCCCGCGGCATTGAGATTCTTCAGCGGATGGGCGGAGAAGCAGCCGAACGTTCCGATGGTCCCGCTCATCCGCCCGTCATAGGTCGAGCCGACCGCCTGGGCGCTGTCCTCGATCACGGCGAGAGCGTGCTTGGCCGCGATCGCCATCAGCGGGTTCATGTCGGCCATGCGTCCGGTCAGGTGCACCGGCATGATCGCCCTGGTCCGCGGGGTGACGGCGGCCTCGACCGCCGCGGGATCGATATTCTGGTCCGGCAGCACGTCCGCAAACACCGGCGTGGCGCCGACGGCGATGATCGCGGCGGTCGATGCCACGAACGAATTCGGCGGGGTGATCACCTCGTCGCCGGGACCGATGTTGAGCGCCCTCAACGACAGGATCAGCGCATCGGTGCCGGAATTCAGCGTCACCACATGCGGCGAGCCGAGATAGGTGGTGAGCTCCTCTTCGAGCTTCGCAACGGCCGCGCCGCCGATGAAATCGCCGCGGCGGAACACACCCTCGACCGCCTGCATGATCTCAACGCGCTCTTCCTCGAATTGCGCGGGAAGATTGACGTAACCGATGCGCCGGCGGCCGGTGTCAGCGTCCATGGCAGAACTTCCGGACGGTCTCGATGACGCGGTCCTGCTGCGCCCGCGTCAGATGCTGGTCGACGGGGAAGCTGATGACTTCCTTGGCGTGGCGGTCGGTGACCGGGAAGCTGCCCGGCGCGTAGCCGAGATGCTTGAGGCCTTCCTGCTGATACAGCGGGATGGGGTAGTGGATCTTCGCTTCAATGCCGTTGTCCAGGCAGTATTTGTAGAGCTCGTCGCGGCGCTCGGCGAACACCATGTAGAGATGGTAGACGTGCTTCACGTTGGGCCGGCGCGGCGGAATGCGCAGGCCGGGCAGGCCGGCAAGGCCCGCGTCGTAATAGGCCGCGTTCTCGATCCGACGGCGCGTGATCTCGCTGGTCTGGCCGATCAGCCAGTTGCCGACCACCGCCTGGAGGGAATCGAGCCGCGAATTGCAGCCGAGGATCGCGATCTCGTCGCGATTCTTCATGCCGTGGTTGCGGATCAGACGAAGCCGCTCGTTCATCCCGTCGTCATTGGTGACGACGACACCGGCATCGCCCCAGACGTTGAGGTTCTTGAGCGGATGCAGGGAGAAGCCCGCCGCGATGCCGTGGGTACCGGACCGTTTTCCTGCAAACTCCGACAGGATGCCCTGGCAGGAATCCTCGACGACGGGGATGTTGTGACGCTGGGCGATCGCCATCAGCTTGCCCATGTCGGTGACCTCGCCGGTCAACTGAACCGGCATGATCGCCTTGGTCTTCTCCGTGATCGCGGCTTCGACGTAGTCGACGTTCATGCAGAAGGAATCGTCGCAGTCGACCAGCACCGGCGTCGCGCCGGTTTCCGCGATGGCGCCGACGGTGGCGATGAAGGTGTTGGCGGCGGTGATGACCTCGTCGCCATGGCCGATGCCGAGCGCCTTGAGCGGCAGCTTGAGCGCATCGGTGCCCGATCCGACGCCGATGGCGTGACGCACGCCGATCAGCTCGGCAAAGCGCCGTTCGAATTCGGCGACCGGCTTGCCCAGGGTGAAGTCACCGGTCGCCACCAGTCGGCCGATCTCGGCCAGGATCGGTGCCGGATCGGAGAATTGCTCGAGCAGATAGGAATATCGAACGTCGTGCATGGGGCCCGTCAGGTGGAATGAAGTTGAGGGGAGGAGGTGTGCGAGGCGGCGAGGGCGCGCTCGATCGAGGTCGCAATGGCGCTGGCGGAAAGTCCGTGCTTCTTCAGCAGCGAGTCCTGCGATCCATAATTGTGCATGAACCGGTCCGGCAGCGACAACCGCAGCATCGCCGGAAGGCCAGAGCCGAGCTTGTCGATCAGCGCCTCCGCGACCGCGCTGCCGAGGCCGCCGGAGGGTACGTGCTCCTCCAGCGTCGCCACGAGCTTGGTGCCCCGGATCGCTTGCAGCAGTGCCTCGGTGTCGAGCGGCTTGACCGTGTGCATGTGCAGGATGCCGGCGCGAATGCCCTGCGCTGCCAGCAGGTCGGCCGCAGCGAGTGCGCGCTGGAGCATGATGCCTGTCGTGACCATGACGACGTCGCCCGGCGGCCGCATCAGGATGGCCTTGCCGATCTCAAAGCCGTGCTCGGCCTTCGAGACGACGGCGTCGCCACCCTTGCCGAGCCGGATGTAGATCGGCCCGGTCCAGTCGAGCGTCTGCTCCATCAGCCGCGCCGCCTCGTCGGCATCGCACGGGCAGACCACCGTCATGTTCGGCAGCGCCCGCATGATGGCGATGTCCTCGATCGCCTGGTGGGTGGGGCCGAGCGGCGCATAGACGAGCCCGCCGCCATTGGCGATCAGCCGCACCGGCAGATTGTGCAGGCAGAGATCGACGGCCACCTGCTCGTAGCAGCGGCGGGTGAGGAATGTCGCGATGGTGTTGACGTAGGGCACGAAGCCTTCCATCGCGAGACCGGCCGACATGCCGATGATGTGCGCTTCCGAAATGCCTTCGATCAGGTGGCGCTTGGGAAACTCCTTGCTCATCGCGCGCAAGGTGCCCGCGCCGGGATCGGAGCCGATGTAAAGCACACGCTCGTCGCGCGTGGCGAGCTTGTGGACCATGTTCATGGCGGTGTTGCGCATGGGGAGCCGATCAAAAATCGCCGACGGCGACGCGGATGGCGTCGAGCTCGCTGTCGGTCAGCTTGTTCTTGTGATGCCAATCGGCGTTGGATTCCGCGGCCGGCAGACCCTTGCCCTTGACGGTATGGCAGATGATCGCGGTGGGCTTTCCCGGAACGGCCGGGACCTGCTTCAGGACGGTGCGCAGGGCGCCGACGTCGTGGCCGTTGAGCTCCTGCACGGCAAAGCCGAAGCTGCGCCATTTGTCCGCGAGCGGCTCCAGCGGCAGGACATAATCGGTGGGCCCGTAGCTCTGCAGCTTGTTGTAGTCGATCAGCGCGACCAGATTGTCGAGCCCGTGCTTGGCCGCGCCCATGGCGGCTTCCCACACCGATCCCTCATTGATCTCGCCGTCGCCGAGCAGGACGAAGGTGCGGTAGGTGCGCCCGCGCATGCGCGCGGCGAGCGCAAGGCCGACACCGATTGACAGGCCGTGTCCAAGCGCGCCGGTCGACGCCTCGACCCCCGGCACCATTCCGTACTCGGGATGTCCGCCCAAAATGCTGTCGGGGCCGCAGAAGCCGTCCAGCTCCGACAGCGGGAAGAAGCCGCGATCGGCGAGCAGGGCGTAGAGCGCGAGACACCCGTGCCCCTTGCTGAGGATCGCGCGGTCGCGGTTCGGATCGCGCGGGTTGTTCGGATCGATCCGCAGCACGTCGTCGTAGAGCACGCGGACCATTTCGATCAGCGACAATGCCGGACCGACATGTCCGCGTCCCGCGGAGCGGACAGAACCGAGGACCAGGCGACGCAAATAGAGACTGCGCTCGTCCAGCGTGCAGGTGAGGGCGGCTTCAGCGTGGGGTGAGATCTGGATCACGTCTGCGAATCGTTTGGGTAAATCGTTTGGTGGAGCCGTCGGGCTTTGTCGAGCTGACCGGCAAGGCGAACCGTCAGATCGCCACCTTGCGCAGTCAACGCGCGCCGGGAGCGGCTTTCCGGCAAATAGGCATTCAGGACAATCAGGCACCAAATCGCCCCGAACACAGGATACAGTACGTCACGGCGGATCGCAAACGCGTCATCCCCAGCCTCGAAGGCACGCGACAGCCGTTCGATCAAGCGATTCGCGCTCGCCTCAGGCAGATCGCTGCCGGGATGAACGGCCGTGTCGGACACCAGCTTGACCGGATCGTCCCAGCCGAAATATTCGAAGTCGATGAATCGTAAGCACCCGTCTTCGGCGCGCAGCGCGTTGTGCAGTCCGAAATCGGACGGACTTAATGCGCGATGGGTGGGCGCAAGGTCCGCCGCGGGATCCCGGCCCAGTTCCGCGTAACGTTGGCGGAGCTGCCGAATCGCGACGGCGGTGCTGGGAACGAGGCTGCCCTCCATGAACGCGCGCAGGTCGGGATGATGATCCGAGACCCGCCTCAGTCCGTCCAGGCGCTGCTCATACTGGGCAATGGCTGCCTCGGGCGAAAAGATGCTGGCCGAGGCGTTCCGCAGATTCTGCGCGCCTTCGGCGTCGCGCAGCTTCTGCAGCTCGATCAGGAAATCGGCGAGTTGATCGGCATCGTCGTCTTGGGGGCGCAGCACCGCGGCCTCGCCGTCGAACCATTGGTACAGCGCGCAGAACGCATCCGCGTCCTTGGCGACCGGCCGCGGTGTCGAGGTGATGCCGTGGCGCGACAGAAACGAGAGCGCGTCATATTCCTGTCCCAGGCGATCGCGTCCGTCGGACGGATAATGCTTGAGGGCAAGGGGCGGTCCTTCCGCCATCTCCAGCCGAAACACCCTGTTGTTGCCGCCGGACCGTGCCGGCTGGGCGGCGGCGACCCGCGCACCGGCCAGGCGGCTGCCGATCGCCATCGCATCCGGCGCGGTGATGTCGGTCTCGCTCATGCCGCAAACACCTCGCGGCGGATATCGGCCCATGTCGCGATCGGCTTGCAGTGTTCCGGGTGGGGAGACTGCGACCGCGTGAACAGGATCGATCGCGTGGCCTTCGGAAAATGCGGTTGCTCGAAGACGTCGACGAGATCGTCGATGAAGACATCGAGCTCCAGGCTCGCAAGTCTCTCGACCTTGGCGGCCAGTGTGTCCTCGAAATAGACGTCGCCGATGGCCAGCGCCGCATCCGCAGCGTCGATCAGGCTGGCCCCACGCAGCCAGCTGCGCGCGGCGTCGCGCAGATCGGTGCGGTCGGGGTCCTGATGACCGAATCGGGTCTTGTGGCTGACGATGGAGACCTTCGAGCCGGCCTGCTTGCACATCGCCAGGAATTCCCGCACGCCCGGATAGATTTCGGCGCCGCCAATTCCCTTGCCGTAGACGAAGCCTTGCAGTCCTTGCCAGGCAAGCTCGCCGCCCACGCGGGACCGGAGATGATCCCGCACGTCGGTCTTGAGCCCCTCCCACCCCTCCGGCACCAGCCCACGCTGACGTGCGACGGCGGCAAAGACCTTGTCGTAGCAGACGATCGTGTTGTCGAAATCGATGCCGATCCGCACGCCGCTCACTTCAGGCTGATGTTCTGCATCATCTTGATATTGAAGTACCGGGGGTCGTTGAGCGAGTTCGGCAGGCGGCCGCCCTTGAAGGCGTTGACGAGGCCGGACACGGCCTGCTCGATCGTGTGGGTCGGCGCAAAGCCGAGCTCGCGGCGGATCTTCTCCGAAGAGACGTGGTACGAGCGGAGATCGTCGGTCGGCTCGACGACGACGTCGACATTGCTGCCGACCACCGACTTGACGATGTCGGCGATCTTCATCAGCGAGTGGTTCTCGTAGCCGATATTGTAGGTCTTGCCGTCGATCTTTGCGTCATCCTGCTGGAGCAGGAACAGATAGGCGGCGGACATGTCCTCGATGTGCAAATTGGGCCGGCGCTGCGTTCCGCCGAACACGCGGATGCGGCCAGTATTGACCGCGAGATTGGTCAGGATGTTGACGACGACGTCGAGCCGCTGCCGCGGCGCGTAGCCGCAGACGGTTGCGGGACGAACCGTGCAGGTGACGAACCCGGACGCGGCCTCGTCGGCAAGGTCGGTCTCGCACATCGCCTTGAACTTCGAGTAGTCCGTGAGCGGCTCGCAGGACAGGTCCTCGGTCACCTCGGCCTCGTCCTTGATGCCGTAGACGCTGGACGAGGAGGCGTAGATGAAGCGCTTGATGCCCGCCTTCTTGGCGGCGCGCACCATCGGCCGGAAGCAGTCGTAATTGATGGACTTGCCGAGCCCCGGATCCAGCTCGAACGACGGGTCGTTGGAGATGCAGGCGAGGTGGATCACGGCGTTGTTGCCGCGCAGGGCCTCGTTGATCGCGGCTTCATCGCGGATGTCGCCCTTGATCAGGCGCAAATTGGGGTTGTTGCGGACGGCATCGAAGACGTCCTCGCCATACATGAACAGGTCGAGCACGGTGACCTTGTGGCCGGCGGCGAGCAACTGGGGAACCAGCACGCTGCCGACATAGCCGGCACCACCGGTGACCATCACATTCCATTTTTGACCAATCACTGTCGTTCTCCAGTATTTGCCGTTCGCGCTACTTCAACAATGCGGTGACGAACTTGACCAGCGGCACCTTTTCGACCGAGCTGCGGTGGCCGACGATCCCGACCTTGATCGCGCCGGCCGCGTTGCCGATGAAGGCGACGTCCTCGATATTGCCACCGGCGGCGACCAGCGGCGCGGTAATCGTCAGGAAGGCGTCCCCCGCGCCGACGGTGTCGACGACGGTCTTGGTGAAGGCGGGAACGCGCGCGACGCCGGTTTTCGACGAGAACGGGTAGCAGCCGAAGGAGCCGTGCGTGATGATCATGTTGTCGCAGTCGATCTTGCCATGCAGGCCGGCCGCGATCACGGATGCGATGTCGCTGAACTTGTCGGTTGCCGCCAGACGCGCCTCCGGCGCGTCGATGCAGATGTAATCAGCGCGCGGATATTTCGTGATCAGATTGTAGCCGTGGTTGCCGCTATTGCTCTGGGCGTTGACTGCCAGGAACTTGGAGTTGGCGATCAGCGCGTCGATCGTGCTCGACGCGATCATGCCGTGACCGAAATCGGTGACGATCACCACGTCCGCGCCGCGCACGCGCTCCGTAGTGATACGGTCGATCTCCTTCCGATCGGCCTCGTCGAGCGGCGTGTCGTCCATGGTGTAGACTTCGAACAGCTTGTGCAGATATCCCAGCTCGACGAACCGCGATTTGCGGGTCGTCGGACGGCCCTGAATGCGGATCGGCGTCAACGTGACATTCGGACGGACATGCGCGCGGATGAACTCCTCGGGGTAGTCGTTGCCGCCCAGCGTCGTGACGATCTCCACCGACTTGCAGAAGCTCGCGACATGGTTCGCCGCGGCAATGACGCCGCCGGCAAATTGCTCGCCGTTCTTGAACAGCGTGGCGACGATGTTTTCCTTCGAGGCCTTTCCGAGCGCCGTGACGTACTGGTATTCGTCGATGATGGTGTCGCCGACCAGCACGACGTGCATGTCCTGCACCTTGTCGATCAGCTTCAGGAGGCGATCGGCGCCGCCGCCTTCACGAACCTTTTGCAGATAGTCGCGTAGTGGAGGGTCGTAGATGTCGAAATACCGGTTCACCAGCGATGAGGAGCTGAAGGTCACGTCGCGCGTGAACACGATGCGCCCACCGTGACGCTCGACGGCGTCGCGCTCGGTCCGGATCTTGCCGGTTACGTCGTCTTCGGGGTTCTCGTAGTCGGACCCCTTCACATAGATGTCCGGCCGCACCGTATCCAGGATCGGCTCGGCGCTGGAGGTGTGATTGATGCCGACCCAATCGACGTTCGCGAGCGAGGCCAGCATCTCGGCCCGCATGTTTTCGGGGAAGATCGGCCGACCCGGTCCCTTGTTGACGTAACGGTCGGCGGTGATCGTCACCATGACGACGTCGCCTTCGTTGCGCGCCGCCTGGATATGCCTGATATGGCCGAGATGCACGAGGTCGAAGACGCCGTGGCACAGTGCAACCTTCCGGCCCTGCGCTTGCGCGGATCGCGCGATCTCGCCCAGTTCCTCGATCGTCTTGATCTTGTCGTGCGTCGCCAGTTGGTCGGTCGACGCCGCATTGTCGGTCGGAAGATTACCCATGTGAATTATCCAAAGCGCCGGTCGGCCTCAGCTGGTCGGCCCGGAATTGATCGGCTCGCGGCAAAGATATCCGGCGAACCTGTTCACGGGCTTGCCTTCTGCGGCGTGCCGGACGCCGCGGCGTTGTCGTCACCAAGATACTTGAACCAGTCCTTCGTGGCGTCCGCGATCTTGTCCACCGTCCACAGCGGCGCGTCCTTGTACTGATCCATCGAGTTCAGCATCGTCGCGACGCCGTCCTCGAATTTCACCTTCGGCGTCCATTTCAGGATGCGCTTGATCTTGGTGATATCGGCGTAGGTGCAATCCGGCTCGCCGGGACGCTTGGGAATGTGGACCTTGTCGCCGCCGAGAAGATCGACCAGCCGGTTGACACTGTAGGTGTTGTCGGAGCCGACGTTGAAAATCTCGTTCGAGACCTCGGAGCGCGCGGCAGTCACGAAGGCGTCGGCGACATCGCTGACGAAGGTGAAGTCGCGGGTCTGCTCGCCATCGCCGACCACCGTGAAGGGCTTGCCGGCGAGTTTCTGCGCCATGAACACGCCGAACACGGCGCCATAGGTGCCCGTGGTGCGATGGCGCGGCCCGTACACGTTGAACAGGCGCAGCGCTACCGCGGGCAGCTTGTAGACCTGGCACCAGTGCATGACGCACTGCTCGCCGAGATTCTTGGTCAGCGCATAGGGATACATCGGCCGGATCTCGGCGCTCTCCGGCGTCGGATAGGCGTCGGGAATTCCGTAGCAGGACGACGACGCGGCGTAAACGAAGCGGCTGACGCCCGCCTGCCGTGCAGCCTCGAGCACGTTGACCGTGCCGTCGACATTGGCGCGATGATACGGGATCGGGGACTCGATCGAGGGAACGATGTCGGCCAGCGCCGCGAGATGGAAGACCCAGTCGATGCCGACGAAATGCGGCTTGATCGATTCGAGTTCGGTGACGTCGGCCCGCACGATCTTCAGCCGGCTCGAATCAGCGCGCGACGCCAGATTTTCGGGGCGTCCGATCACGAAATTATCGAGCGCGATGACCTCGTGGCCGTCGTCGAGGAGGCGGTCGACGAGGTGACTGCCGATGAAACCGGCGCCACCAGTAACGATGCACTTCATGGGCAACATCCGTGATGCGAATGCCCAGCGAAACAGGCCCGCCAATGTTGAGTGAAACTCTCAAGCCGACTAACAGTCGCTCGCAGCTTTTGCAAGTATTATCCCTTTGCAATCCCTAGTAATAGCCGGTATCAGGGCGTCATGTTGCAGTCGAGCCGCGAGCCCATGCCTGCCGAGTCCGTCGATCCCGATCACAAGGCTTTCCTCGACGATTACGTGGGGCGCCTCCATCGCGCGACGGCGGTTGACGCCGGCGTTTTCGCCAGGATCTCCGCCACCCGCGCAACCTGGTTGCGCGCGCGCGAGCAGGGCGGTCGCGTCATCTTCATCGGCAATGGCGGCTCGGCCGGCATCGCTTCGCATCTCGCGATCGACCTGGCGAAGAACGCATCGGTGCCCGCACTCTGCTTCAGCGATGCCAGCATGATGTCGTGCCTCGCCAATGATTACGGTTTCGAGGACTGGCTTGCGCATGCCGTGCGGCTGAGCGCCCGCGCCGGCGACTGCCTCGTCGCGATCAGCTCGTCGGGACGCTCGAAGAACATTCTCAATGCGGTCGCGCAGGCGCGGACGATGAAGCTCGATGTGATCACGCTGTCGGGCATGAACGAGGACAATCCGCTGCGCAATCTCGGCGACGTCAATTATTACGTCGACAGCCGCAGCTACAACATCGTCGAAACCACGCACCAGTTCTGGATGATGGCCGCGATCGACCTCGTCATCGGTCGCGCGGAATATCCGGCGTCCTGAGGCGGGCATCCGATGCAGTCGCGGTTCAAGCAGGCGGCCCTGTTTTCGGTGAAGTTGCTGCTGTCGATCGCGGTGCTGGTCTACATCGCGCGCGGGCTCGACCTGCGCCAGTTGCGGACCCATCTCGTTTCCGTCGATCCCTTCCTGTTCGTCCTCGCGCTTGCGCTGATCTTCTTTCAGACCTTCGTGCTCAACGGTCGGTGGGAGCTGATCATGCGTGCGCTCGGCGTGCCGCTTGACTGGCTCGCGGGCTGGCGGATCCTCATGATCAGCCTCTGGTTCAACCAGGTGCTGCCGTCGTCGGTCGGCGGCGACGCGGTGCGGATGTGGCTGCTGCGCCAGCGTGGCGTGCATTGGTCGGACGCAGTCAAGGGCGTTGCGGCAGACCGTTTCACGGCGTTGATCGGGCTGATCGTGCTGATGGTGGCCGGATTGCCGTTCCTGATGTCACGCGTGTCCAATCAGGCCGCGATCCTGGCCATCGGCGGGCTGACGCTGGCGGGCGTCGCTGGCACCGTGGTTCTGTTGACGCTCGATCGTCTGCCCAAGCGCCTCATCGCGCTTCCGGCGATCGCAAGCTTCGTCCGGTTCGGAACGCTCGTCAGGTTTCTTCTCCTGCAATCCGAACGCCGCGGTCTGCTGTTCGGATCGGCGCTCCTCATCCATCTCGTGACGGCGGCGGCCTGCTACGCCTTGGCGCGCGGCGTCGGAGCGCAACTCTCCCTGCTGGATGCCGGCATCCTGATTCCGCCGGTGGTGCTGTTGACGGCTGTTCCGATCTCGATCAGCGGCTGGGGCGTTCGTGAGGGGGCGATGGTCGCCTGTCTTGGCCTCGCCGGCGTTCCTTCCGAGGAGGCGCTGTCGGTCTCTCTCCTGCTGGGCGCCGTCAGCGTGATCGTCGGTCTCGCAGGGGGCGTGATCTGGCTGATCAGTCCGGAGCGCGGCTTGTATTCAGCGGACAAGGCCGCGAAGGCTGCGGATGATTCGCCGAACTACCGGCTGGCAAAGGCCGAGGAGGTATCGAGCCACCCTTGACTCTCTTGACCATTACCATTGCCGTCGATCTGATCTCCATGGGGTGAGATTGCCTTACCCGCTCGCATGTCTCCGTTTTCCGGTTCCACGATGAAAAATCTGTTCTACGTCCGCCATACCTGCCGTCTCTGTCATTCGGACAAGCAAGAGCTGGTCGTCCCGATGGCAGGCATGCCCATCGGCACGCCGAACTTCCAGGTACCGAACGCCAGCGTCGACGATCCCGTCTTTCGGGCCGCGGTGCCGATGGCGCTGCACCTGTGCGCAGACTGCGGCCACCTCCAGATTCTCCATGTCGGCAATCCGGAGATCCAGTACCGCAACTACGTCTACACCACCTCGCTCTCGCTCGGCCTGCGGGAGCATTTCGCGGGCTATGCCAACGACGTCGTCAGCCGGTTTGGGATTGCGCCGGGCTCGCTGGTCGTCGAGCTCGGCAGCAATGACGGATCGCTGCTCGGCTTCTTCAGGGAGCGCGGCATGCGGGTGCTGGGTGTCGATCCCGCCGTCGACATCGCACGGCGGGCGACGGAAGCGGGGATCGAGACCATCGGCGATTTCTTCACCGATGCCATTGGTCACCGCATCCTGCAAAGCCACGGTGCGGCGAGCGTCGTGATCGCCAACAACATGATCGCGAATGTCGACAATCTCGATCCGCTGGTGATCGGGGTTCGCGACGTGCTTGCGCCGGACGGGCTGTTCGTTTTCGAAACGCAGTACGGCGTCGACGTCACCGAGAAAAACCTTCTCGACACCGTCTATCATGAGCATCTGTCGTATTTTAACATCAAGCCGCTGACGCGCTTCTTCGCCCGGCTCGGCATGGAAGTCATCGACGTCCAGCACATCGAGACCAAGGGCGGCTCGATCCGCGTGACGGTGCAACGTGCCGGCGGCGCCAAGAAGCCGTCCGCGGAAGTCGCGCGCTTCATCGCCGAGGAAGACCGGCTCGGTGTCGACCAGCCGGCCTACTATGCGCCCTACGCGAAGAGGATCGCTGCCATCCGCGACGAGTTGGTCGCGATGGCCGATGCCGCCCATGCGCGCGGTCAACTCGTGGCCGGCTATGGCGTCTCTGTCGGTACCACGACCTTGCTGCCGCAGTTCGGCCTGGAGAACAAGATCGACTTCCTGGTGGACGACGACACCAAGAAGGGGAACGTGATGGCCGGCCCGGGGTACGACATCCCGATCCTGCCACCCGCCGCCCTTTACGAGCGCAAGCCGGCGTTCGTCGTCGTCTTCGCCTGGCGCTATGTGGACCCGATCCGGGCCAAGCATGCCCGCTATTTCGCCGAGGGCGGAAAGTTCGTTGTGCCATTGCCGGGCATTTCGATGGTCGATCGGGCCGACTGACGGTGCAAGGTCGCCAAAGGGGCGGGGCGCCGCAGTGGTGTCGTTCTGCAAGGAATCGGATGAGGCCTCCGGACCGCGCTTTGCAGGGCGGCAGATAAGCCCTTGATCGGCCTGGGCTCTGCTCGGTCGCCCGCGGAGGTCGGTTACCCGGGCGAGCCCTCTCTATCTTGACCTTTGGTCCCATCCGCAGTAGATACCGCGCACTCGCAGCCGGCCCGTTAGACGCGGATCTCCGGCGCGGCTTTGAAACCCCCGAACAATCGAGCCCGGTTTCCGGCTCATCCTTCGAGACAGAGGGCTGGGCCAACGGCGGCTGTTCGGATCCCTGAAATTCATTCGCGTCTGTCGACGGACGTTGGACATCAAACGATGGCAGTCAGCCCGTTCAAGTTCTTGCAGGAAGTGCGCTCGGAGACCGCCAAGGTCACCTGGCCGACCCGCCGCGAGACCACGATCACCACCATCATGGTGTTCGTCATGGTCGCCGTGGCCTCGATCTTCTTCTTCGCCGCCGACCAGATCATCCGTTACCTCATCACCTTCCTTTTGGGCATTCACTGATGGCAATAGCCGCTGCAACCCAATCGTCCGACAAGCGCTGGTACATCGTCCACGCCTATTCGAACTTCGAGAAGAAGGTCGCCGAATCGATCCGCGAGCAGGCCAAGCAGCGCGGGCTCGAGGAGCTGTTCGAGCTGGTGCTGGTTCCGACCGAGAAGGTCACGGAAGTGCGCCGCGGCCGCAAGATCGACGCCGAGCGCAAGTTCTTCCCGGGCTACGTGCTGGTGAAGATGAAGCTGACCGACGAGGCGTTTCATCTGATCAAGAACACGCCGAAGGTGACCGGCTTCCTCGGCGCGGAAAACAAGCCGATGCCGATCTCGGAAGCCGAGGCCATGCGCATCCTGCACCAGGTGCAGGAGGGCGTGGAACGGCCGAAGGCGTCGGTGTCGTTCGAAATCGGCGAGAACGTGCGCGTGGCCGACGGCCCGTTCGCCTCGTTCTCCGGTGTCGTCGAGGAAATCGACGAGGCGCGTTCGCGCGTGAAGGTCGCGGTGTCGATCTTCGGCCGCGCCACGCCGGTCGAACTGGAATTCGGTCAGGTCGAGAAGGTCTGATCGGGCAGGCGTGAGACTTCGGTCTCGCGCAACAAGAGGCCGTGGGAGGGAGAGGGCGGTTGCCAGCCGCATCCGACCCAGACCACGAACCTGAAACCGCTGGCCCAGCCGGCACAACAGGAGTGATACATGGCAAAGAAAGTGACCGGATACCTGAAGCTTCAGGTCCCGGCCGGTGCGGCGAATCCTTCGCCCCCGATCGGTCCCGCGCTTGGTCAGCGCGGTCTCAACATCATGGAGTTCTGCAAGGCGTTCAACGCCCAGACCCAGAAGGAAGAGAAGAACACCCCGATCCCGGTGGTCATCACCATCTATGCGGACCGTTCCTTCACCTTCGAGATGAAGACGCCGCCGATGTCCTTTTTCCTCAAGCAGGCTGCCAAGATCCAGTCCGGCTCGAAGGCGCCGGGCCGTGACAAGGCCGGCGCCGTGACCAAGGCGCAGGTGCGCGAGATCGCCGAGAAGAAGATGAAGGATCTCAATTGCGATTCCATCGAATCGGCCATGAAGATGGTCGAGGGCTCTGCCCGCTCGATGGGCCTGGAAGTGGCGGGGTAACGGTCATGGCAATCGGAAAGCGTTTGAACAAAGCCCGCGAAGGTGTTGATCGCGAAAAGCTTTACCCGCTCGCGGACGCCATCAAGATGGTCAAGGAACGCGCGAAAGCGAAGTTCGACGAGACCATCGAGGTCGCGATCAATCTCGGCGTCGATCCGCGTCACGCCGACCAGATGGTCCGCGGCGTCGTGACCCTGCCGAACGGCACCGGCCGTACGCTCCGCGTCGGCGTGTTCGCCCGCGGCGCCAAGGCCGATGAGGCCAAGGCTGCGGGCGCCGACGTCGTCGGCGCCGAGGACCTGGTCGAGAAGGTGCAGAACGGTACGATCGATTTCGACCGCTGCATCGCCACCCCCGACATGATGCCGCTGGTCGGCCGTCTCGGTAAGGTGCTCGGCCCGCGCGGCCTGATGCCGAACCCGAAGATCGGCACCGTGACCATGGACGTCACCGGTGCGGTGAAGGGTGCCAAGGGCGGCTCGGTCGAATTCCGCGTCGAGAAGGCCGGCATTCTGCAGGCTGGTGTTGGCAAGGCCTCGTTCTCCGAAGAGAAGCTGGTCGAGAACATCAAGGCCCTGGCTGACGCTGTCTCCAAGGCCAAGCCGGCCGGTTCCAAGGGCACCTACATCCAGCGCGTTGCGGTGTCCTCGTCGATGGGCCCGGGCGTGAAGGTCGAGCCGGGCACCATTCTCGGCTAGGGTTTGGAAATTGCATGAGGCGAGGGGCGGAATTGGGCAACCGATTCCGCCCCTCGACGTTTGTGCGCGGCATTCACCGGAAACAAGAACAATGGCTGACAAGGTCCTGATCTATTCGCGCTTTCCCAAGTCGATGATGGCCCGTTTCGCCGAGCGGTTCGAACTGCTCGACACCGGCGGCAAGCCCGTGCGGGAGGTGTTCTCGGCCGACGAGCTCGGCGGCATCCGCGCGATGCTGACCGCAGGCGGCTCGCCGCTTGGCGCGGACGCGATGGACCTGTTTCCGAAGCTCGGCGCCATCGTCTGCTACGGCACTGGGTATGACGGTGTTGACCTGAAGGCCGCTGCTGCCCGCAACATCGCGGTCGGACATAGCCCCGGCGCCAATGCGGCCTCGGTCGCCGACATCGCGATGACCCTGATGCTGGCGACGACGCGGCGGATCCTGGTTGCCGACCAATATGTCCGCAGCGGGGATTGGGCCGCGTCAAAGCCCTCGCCGATGATGCGCCCGCAGGCGGGCATGCCCGGCCGCCGCATCGGCGTCTACGGCATGGGCGAGATCGGCCGCAAGATCGCGGCGCGCTGCGCCGCCTTCGAGAGCGAGGTCGGTTATTTCAGCCGGAGCAAGTACGATCTGCCCTATCAGTATTTTCCGACGCTGGAGGCACTCGCCGACTGGTGCAGTGTGCTGATGATCGCGGTCCGGGCCGGCGCCGAGACCCAGCATGCCGTCAACGCCGATATCCTCAAGCGCCTCGGAGCGGACGGCCATGTCGTCAACATCTCCCGCGGCTCAGTGATCGACGAGAAAGCCCTGGTCGCGGCGCTCTCCGACAAGACCATCGCCGGCGCCGGCCTCGACGTCTACGACAAGGAACCGCACGCCCCGGATGCACTGACGGCGCTGCCCAACGTGGTGTTCGCCCCCCATATCGGCGGCCACACCCTGGAATCGCACGTCGCCATGCAGGATTGTGTGCTGGCGAACCTGACCGCGTTTTTCGAGGGCGAGCCACTGCCTTACGGGGTCAAATGAGCCTGAATCGGCCCTTGTCGGCCCGGGTCAAGCCCCGCGGCCAATCGATTGGAACTGGTGTGAATTTTGCTCTTGGCAAGCAGGCAGAGAGCGGTTAAAGAACCGCTTCCGGACGTACCGGCCTCGGCTGGCGCGTTCGTGCACGCATTCCGAAAACCCAACACGATAGGAGATCATTCCTTTTCAGGACGTCCGCAAGGATTGGCCGGAAAAGGAAGGAAAGCCCGTCGGATGGTGGAATGCGGGCAGGGGTCGGACGGTTCGCCGGCTGACCTTGTCCTGTCCAAGACTGCAGGCGCCCGCGGGGAATTTCGATTTCTCAACGGCTTAATCGCATGGCCTGCATAGACGGGTGAAGACCGGATTTCACTTCGCTTCCCACCTTGAGGTGGTTGCGGAATGGGTTTGGTTCGGACCTCGACACGCCGTGGGCTCCAATGGGCTCCCGGAGGGCAGGCTTTGAATTGTCGTCTTGCCCGGCGTGTCCGATGGGTTTGGCCCTGAGGTTCAGGTTTGGGCGGGACGATGGGTGCAACCCGGCGGTCCCGCTTCTTGCGATGACCGCCAACCGGAAAGAGCTTGCTGTGGAACGAGCGGCAAAAAAGGAAGCGGTCGAACAGCTCAATGGGGTCTTCAAGGCCACGAGCGTCGCGGTCGTTGCCCAGTATTCCGGCCTGACCGTTGCCCAGATGCAGAAGCTGCGCATGCAGATGAAGCAGGCTGGCGCCTCGGTGAAGGTCTCGAAGAACCGTCTCGCCAAAATTGCTCTTGAAGGCACTGACGTCGTTGCCATCGGTCCCATGTTGAAGGGACCGACCGTGATCGCCACTTCGGACGATCCGGTAGCGGCGCCAAAGGTCGCCGTCGAATTCGCCAAGGCGAACGAAAAGTTCGTCATCGTTGGCGGCTCGATGGGAAAGACCGTCCTGAATGTCGACGGCGTGAAGGCACTTGCCTCGCTGCCGTCGCTTGACGAACTGCGCGCCAAGATCGTCGGCCTGCTTGTGGCCCCGGCGACCAAGATCGCTCAGCTCGCCAACGCGCCCGCGGGCAAGCTCGCGCGCGTCATCCAGGCTTATGCCTCAAAGGGCGAAGCGGCCTGACGCCCTTCGCAAAACTCAAACCCGAACCAGACTTACATTCAAGGAAACTGAACAATGGCTGACTTGCAGAAGATCGTTGACGACCTCTCGAGCCTCACCGTGCTCGAAGCTGCCGAACTCGCGAAGCTCCTCGAAGAGAAGTGGGGCGTTTCGGCTGCCGCGGCTGTCGCCGTGGCCGGCCCGGCTGGTGGTGGCGCTGCCGCCGCTCCGGTCGAAGAGAAGACCGAGTTCACGGTCGTTCTTGCCGCCGCCGGCGACAAGAAGATCGAGGTCATCAAGGAAGTCCGCGCCATCACTGGCCTGGGCCTGAAGGAAGCAAAGGACCTCGTCGAGGGCGCGCCGAAGCCTGTCAAGGAAGGCGTGAACAAGGACGAAGCCGAGAAGCTCAAGGCCCAGCTCGAGAAGGCTGGCGCGAAGGTCGAGCTCAAGTAAGCAACGCTTACTGGCGCGAGATCCCGGTGAGCATCAGCGCAACCGGGATCTCGGTCCACTCCCCCGAAAGGGTGGGCCAGATGCAAAAGGCGTGCGACGGAACGGCCCGACGCAGGTCGAACACGAAAAAGTGTGGGGATTTGAGGGTTTACCCCTCGAATCTGCACTATTGTCGTCCCATATCGGGTCGACAGCACGAAAGCGCGATGGGCAGGGATACCGCACTTCCCTGTAAGTCGTTGGGAGAGCAAGCTATTTCGGGCTTTTGCAGTCCGTGAAGAGGTTGGTTGTGACGGGCGGGCGCGCTACTGCGCCCCGCACGTCGTTTTGCGTTTTGAAGGTCTGAAGAACAGATTCAGGACATTCCTGCCTGAACTTGAGTCTCCGGCCCCCAAAGCGGGTTCGAAAAATTCAACCCGGGGAGCGGCGGTAGCCGCGTTCCGGACGGCGCGCCCAGATCGGGCGACGAAAATGAGAGGCCACGATGGCGCAGCAGACATTCACCGGTCGCAAACGCGTTCGCAAGTTCTTCGGACACATCAAGGAAGTTGCCGAGATGCCGAACCTCATCGAGGTTCAGAAGGCATCCTATGACCAGTTCCTGATGGTCGACGAGCCCCAGGGCGGTCGGTCCGATGAGGGCTTGCAGGCGGTGTTCCGCTCGGTGTTCCCGATCTCCGACTTCTCGGGCACCTCGATGCTGGAATTCGTCCGTTACGAATTCGAGCCGCCGAAATACGACGTCGACGAGTGCCGCCAGCGCGGCATGACCTTCGCGGCCCCCCTCAAGGTGACGCTGCGCCTCATCGTGTTCGATATCGACGAGGAAACCGGCGCGAAGTCGGTCAAGGACATCAAGGAGCAGGACGTCTACATGGGCGACATCCCGCTCATGACGATGAACGGCACCTTCATCGTCAACGGCACCGAGCGCGTCATCGTCTCGCAGATGCACCGTTCGCCGGGCGTGTTCTTCGACCACGACAAGGGCAAGACCCATTCCTCGGGCAAGCTGCTGTTCGCCGCCCGCGTGATCCCGTATCGCGGCTCCTGGCTCGACATCGAGTTCGACGCCAAGGACATCGTCTATGCGCGTATCGACCGTCGCCGCAAGCTTCCGGTGACGTCGCTGATGTTCGCGCTCGGCCTCGACGGCGAGGCGATCCTCAGCACGTTCTACAAGAAGATCCAGTACAAGCGGATCAAGGAAGGCTGGCGTGTTCCGTTCGATGCCAATCGTTTCCGCGGCTACTCGACCATCAACGACCTGATCGACGCCGATACCGGCAAGGTCGTGCTCGAAGCCGGCAAGAAGCTCACCGTGCGCGGCGCGCGTCAGATGCAGGAGAAGGGCCTGAAGGCGCTGCGCCTGTCGGATGCGGAGCTCGTCGGCAACTACATCGCCGAGGACCTCGTCAATCCGAAGACCGGCGAGATCCACGCGGAAGCCGGTGAAGAGATCACCGACAAGTCGATGAAGGCTCTCAACGAGCACGGCTACAAGGAGCTGCCGCTGCTCGACATCGACCACGTCAATGTCGGCGCCTACATCCGCAACACGCTCTCGGCCGACAAGAACATGACGCGTGAGGACGCGCTGTTCGACATCTACCGCGTGATGCGTCCGGGCGAGCCGCCGACGCTGGATTCGGCGCAGGCGATGTTCCAGTCGCTGTTCTTCGACGCCGAGCGCTACGACCTCTCCGCGGTCGGCCGTGTCAAGATGAACATGCGCCTCGACCTCGATGCGCCCGACACCCAGCGCACGCTGCGCAAGGAAGACATCCTCTCCGTCATCAAGACGCTGGTGGATTTGCGCGACGGCAAGGGCGAGATCGACGACATCGACCATCTCGGCAACCGCCGCGTGCGTTCGGTCGGCGAGCTCATGGAGAACCAGTACCGCATCGGCTTGCTCCGCATGGAGCGCGCGATCAAGGAGCGCATGTCCTCGGTCGACATCGACACGGTCATGCCGCAGGACCTGATCAACGCGAAGCCGGCGGCCGCCGCCGTGCGCGAGTTCTTCGGCTCCTCGCAGCTCTCGCAGTTCATGGACCAGACCAACCCGCTGTCGGAGATCACCCACAAGCGCCGTCTCTCGGCGCTTGGACCGGGCGGTCTGACCCGCGAGCGCGCCGGCTTCGAGGTGCGCGACGTGCATCCGACGCATTACGGCCGCATCTGCCCGATCGAGACGCCGGAAGGTCCGAACATCGGCCTGATCAACTCGCTCGCGACGTTCGCGCGCGTGAACAAGTACGGCTTCGTCGAGACCCCGTATCGCAAGGTCAAGGACGGCCGCGTCACCGACGAGGTCGTGTACCTCTCGGCGATGGAGGAGGGCCGCTACACGGTCGCGCAGGCCAACGTGCCGCTCGATCCGAAGGGCCGCTTCACGGAAGATCTCGTGGTCTGCCGTCACGCCGGCGAAGTCTTGCCGGTGACCCCGGACAAGGTCGACTACATGGACGTGTCGCCGAAGCAGCTCGTTTCGGTCGCAGCCGCGCTGATCCCGTTCCTCGAGAACGACGACGCCAACCGCGCGCTGATGGGCTCGAACATGCAGCGCCAGGCGGTGCCGCTGGTTCGCGCCGAGGCGCCGTTCGTCGGCACCGGCATGGAAGGCGTGGTTGCGCGTGACTCGGGTGCTGCGATCGCGGCGCGCCGTTCGGGCGTGATCGACCAGATCGACGCAACCCGCGTCGTCATCCGCGCCACGGAAGATCTCGATCCGACCAAGTCGGGCGTCGATATCTACCGGCTGATGAAGTACCAGCGCTCCAACCAGTCGACCTGCATCAACCAGCGTCCGCTGGTGAAGGTCGGCGACATCGTCAAGAAGGGCGACATCATCGCGGACGGTCCGTCGACCGATCTCGGCGAGCTCGCTCTGGGGCGCAACGTGCTGGTCGCGTTCATGCCGTGGAACGGCTACAACTTCGAAGACTCGATCCTGCTCTCCGAGCGGATCGTGAAGGAAGACGTCTTCACCTCGATCCACATCGAGGAGTTCGAGGTGATGGCCCGCGACACCAAGCTCGGGCCCGAGGAAATCACCCGCGACATTCCGAACGTCTCGGAAGAAGCGCTCAAGAATCTCGACGAAGCCGGTATCGTATACATCGGCGCGGAAGTGCGCGCCGGCGACATTCTGGTCGGCAAGATCACGCCGAAGGGCGAAAGCCCGATGACGCCGGAGGAAAAGCTCCTGCGCGCCATCTTCGGCGAGAAGGCCTCCGACGTCCGCGACACCTCGCTGCGTGTTCCTCCGGGCGTGCAGGGCACCATCGTCGAAGTGCGCGTGTTCAACCGTCACGGCGTCGACAAGGACGAGCGTGCGCTGGCGATCGAACGGGAAGAGATCGAGCGTCTGGCCAAGGACCGCGACGACGAGCAGGCGATCCTGGACCGCAACGTCTATAACCGTCTTGCCGAGCTGCTCGAGGGACGGCAGGGCATCGCCGGTCCGAAGGGCTTCAAGAAGGACACCAAGATCACCCGTGCGGTGCTCGAGGAGTACCCGAAGTCGCAGTGGTGGCTGTTCGCTTCGCCGAACGACAAGCTGATGGCCGAGATCGAGGCCATGCGGAAGCAGTACGACGAGTCGAAGAAGGGGCTGGAACAGCGCTTCCTCGACAAGGTCGAAAAGCTGCAGCGTGGTGACGAATTGCCGCCCGGCGTGATGAAGATGGTCAAGGTCTTCGTCGCGGTGAAGCGCAAGATCCAGCCCGGCGACAAGATGGCCGGCCGCCACGGCAACAAGGGCGTGGTGTCGAAGATCGTGCCGATCGAGGACATGCCGTTCCTCGAAGACGGCACGCACGCCGACATCGTGCTCAATCCGCTCGGCGTGCCCTCGCGCATGAACGTCGGACAGATCCTCGAGACCCATCTGGGCTGGGCCTGCGCCGGCCTCGGCAAGCGTATCGGCCAGACGGTCGATGCCTACCTGTCGAAGCAGGACATCAGGCCGCTGAAGGAAACCTTGAAGAAGGTCTACGGCGAGGACGAGACGATCAAGTCGCTCAACGACAACGAGTTGATCGAGCTCGGCCACAATCTGAGCCGCGGCGTGCCGATCGCGACGCCGGTGTTCGACGGCGCCAAGGAAGCCGACATCGAGGAGATGCTGAAGCTTGCCGGTCTCGACGCTTCGGGTCAGTCGACCGTCTATGACGGCCGCACCGGCGATGCCTTCGATCGCAAGGTGACGGTGGGCTACATCTACATGCTCAAGCTGCACCATCTGGTCGACGACAAGATCCACGCGCGTTCGATCGGTCCGTACTCGCTCGTCACCCAGCAACCGCTGGGCGGCAAGGCGCAGTTCGGCGGCCAGCGCTTCGGCGAAATGGAGGTGTGGGCGCTCGAGGCTTACGGCGCGGCGTACACGCTCCAGGAGATGCTGACCGTGAAGTCGGACGACGTCGCCGGCCGTACCAAGGTGTACGAGGCGATCGTGCGTGGCGACGACACCTTCGAGGCCGGTATTCCGGAATCGTTCAACGTGCTGGTCAAGGAAATGCGCTCGCTCGGCCTCAACGTCGACCTGCACAATTCCAAGGTCGGACCGGGGACGGCGGAAGCGGCCGAGTAATACGACCCTCATGCCCGGCCTGAACGGCCGGGCATCGGCGCCTAGTCCCCGAGTCGCGAGGGCAGGGCGCCCCGCATAGTGATTTTCGAATTTGCTGCCGGAGGCGACCGGCACGCGAGGAGAAGACGATGAACCAAGAAATTATGAATCTCTTTAATCCGACGACGCCGGCTCAGGTCTTCGACCAGATCCGGATCTCGATCGCGAGCCCTGAGAAGATTCTGTCCTGGTCGTACGGCGAGATCAAGAAGCCGGAAACCATCAACTACCGCACCTTCAAGCCCGAGCGCGACGGCCTGTTCTGCGCCCGCATCTTCGGGCCGATCAAGGACTACGAGTGCTTGTGCGGCAAGTACAAGCGCATGAAGTACAAGGGCATCATCTGCGAGAAGTGCTCGGTCGAGGTCACGCTGTCGCGCGTCCGGCGCGAGCGCATGGGCCATATCGAGCTCGCAGCCCCCGTCGCCCACATCTGGTTCCTGAAGTCGCTGCCCTCGCGCATCGGCCTCCTGCTCGACATGACGCTGAAGGATCTCGAGCGGATCCTCTACTTCGAATACTACGTCGTGCTCGAGCCGGGCCTCACCGCGCTGAAGGACCGTCAGCTGCTGTCGGAAGACGAGTATCTGAAGGCGCAGGACGAGTACGGCCAGGATTCCTTCACCGCCATGATCGGTGCCGAAGCGATCCGCGAGCTGCTCAAGGGCATGGACCTCGAGAAGCTCGAACTGACCTTGCGCGCGGAGATGCAGGAGACCGACTCCGACATCAAGCACAAGAAGCTCGCCAAGCGCCTGAAGATCGTGGAAGCGTTCCGCCACTCCGGCAACAAGCCGGAATGGATGATCATGACCGTGGTTCCGGTGATTCCGCCGGACCTGCGTCCGCTGGTGCCGCTGGACGGCGGCCGCTTCGCGACCTCGGACCTCAACGACCTCTACCGCCGCGTCATCAACCGCAACAACCGCTTGAAGCGGCTGATGGAGCTGCGCGCGCCGGACATCATCATCCGCAACGAGAAGCGCATGCTTCAGGAGGCCGTCGACGCGCTGTTCGACAACGGCCGCCGCGGCCGCGTCATCACCGGTGCCAACAAGCGCCCGCTGAAGTCGCTCGCCGACATGCTCAAGGGCAAGCAGGGCCGCTTCCGTCAGAACCTGCTCGGCAAGCGCGTCGACTATTCGGGCCGTTCGGTGATCGTGGTCGGTCCCGAGCTGCGCCTGCATCAGTGCGGCCTGCCGAAGAAGATGGCGCTCGAGCTGTTCAAGCCGTTCATCTATTCGCGGCTTGACGCCAAGGGCCTGTCCACCACCGTGAAGCAGGCGAAGAAGCTGGTCGAGAAGGAGCGGCCCGAGGTCTGGGACATCCTGGACGAGGTCATCCGCGAGCATCCGGTGCTGCTCAACCGCGCCCCGACGCTGCATCGCCTCGGCATCCAGGCGTTCGAGCCCGTGCTGATCGAGGGCAAGGCGATCCAGCTCCACCCGCTGGTCTGCGCCGCGTTCAACGCCGACTTCGACGGCGACCAGATGGCCGTGCACGTTCCGCTGTCGCTGGAAGCGCAGCTGGAAGCGCGCGTCCTGATGATGTCGACCAACAACATCCTGCATCCGGCGAACGGCCAGCCGATCATCGTGCCGTCGCAGGACATCGTGCTCGGTCTCTACTACGTCTCGGTCATGCGCGAAGGTCTGCCCGGCGAAGGCAAGAGGTTCGGCGAGATGGCCGAGCTCGAGCATGCCCTGCACGCGAAGGTCATCCACCTCCACACCAAGATCAAGTATCGGTGGCAAGGCATGGATGAGACCGGCAAGGTCTCGACGCGCTGGATCGAGACGACCGCAGGTCGCGTCATGCTCGGCAATCTGCTGCCGAAGAACCCGAGAATTTCGTACGAGATCATCAACAAGCTGATGACCAAGCGCGAAATCTCCGGCGTGATCGACCAGGTCTACCGCCACTGCGGTCAGAAGGAGACCGTGATCTTCTGCGACCGCATCATGGCGCTCGGCTTCTACAACGCGTTCAAGGCCGGCATCTCGTTCGGCAAGGACGACATGGTCGTGCCGCACGCCAAGTGGAAGATCGTCGACACCACCCGTGCGCTGGCGAAGGATTTCGAGCAGCAGTACAACGACGGTCTGATCACCCATGGCGAGAAGTACAACAAGGTCGTCGACGCCTGGTCGAAGGCCACGGAAGAAATCGCCAAGGCGATGATGAAGGAGATCTCCTCGACCAAGAAGACGGCGAGCGGGGCGGATGCCGACATCAACTCGATCTACATGATGGCGCACTCCGGTGCGCGCGGTTCGCCGGCGCAGATGCGTCAGCTCGCCGGCATGCGCGGCCTGATGGCCAAGCCGTCGGGTGAGATCATCGAGACGCCGATCATCTCGAACTTCAAGGAAGGCCTCTCGGTGCTCGAGTACTTCAACTCGACCCACGGCGCCCGCAAGGGCCTCGCGGACACCGCGTTGAAGACCGCGAACTCCGGCTACCTGACCCGTCGTCTCGTCGACGTCGCGCAGGACTGCATCATCACGCAGGACGATTGCGGCACCAAGCTCGGCATCAAGATGCGCGCCATCGTCGATGCCGGCACCGTGGTCGCTTCGCTCGGCTCGCGCATCCTCGGACGCACGGCCTGCGAAGACGTGCGTGACAGCTCGGGCAAGGTGATCTTCAAGCGCGGTACGCTGATGGAAGAGAGCCATCTGGATGCCATCCACCAGGGCGGCGTCCAGGAGGTGAAGATCCGCTCGGCGCTGACCTGCGAGCTCGTCAACGGCATCTGCGGCAAGTGCTACGGCCGCGATCTCGCTCGCGGCACGCCGGTCAACCACGGCGAAGCGGTCGGGGTCATCGCGGCGCAGTCGATCGGCGAGCCGGGCACCCAGCTCACCATGCGCACCTTCCACATCGGCGGTGCGGCGCAGCTGAACGAGCAATCTTTCGTCGAATCCAACTTCGACGGCAAGATCGTGATCAGGAACAAGGCCATCGCCCGCAACAGCGAAGGTCACCTGGTCGCGATGGTTCGTAACATGGTGGTGGCGATCGTCGATGCCGACGGCACCGAGCGTGCGACGCACCGTATTCAGTACGGCTCGCGCCTTCACATCGACGAGGGCGACACGGTCAAGCGCGGCCAGCGTATCGTCGAGTGGGATCCCTACACCCGTCCGCTTCTCACCGAGGTCGAAGGCACCATCGGCTTCGAGGATCTGGTCGAGGGGCAGTCGATCTCGGAAACGCTCGACGAGGCCACCGGCATCGCCAAGCGCGTGGTCATCGACTGGCGCTCGATGCGCGGCGGCGGGGACCTGCGTCCGGCCATCGTGATCAAGGGCAAGGACGGCAAGGTGCTCAAGCTCGCTCGTGGCGGCGATGCTCGCTACATGCTGTCGGTCGACGGCATTCTGTCGGTCGATATCGGAGCCAAGGTCCAGGCGGGCGACATCCTCGCCCGTGTCTCGACCGAAAGCGCCAAGACGCGTGACATCACCGGCGGTCTGCCGCGGGTGGCGGAACTGTTCGAGGCTCGGCGTCCGAAGGATGCGGCGATCATCGCCGAAATCGCGGGCACCATCCGGTTTGGGCGCGACTACAAGAACAAGCGTCGCATCTCGATCGAGCCGATGGACAAGACCGACGAGCCGCGCGAGTACCTGATCCCGAAGGGCAAGCACATCCACCTTCAGGACGGCGACGTCGTCGAAAAGGGCGACTTCATCGTGGAAGGCAACCCGGCGCCGCACGACATTCTGGCGGTCAAGGGCATCGAGGAACTCGCGGCCTATCTGGTCAACGAGATCCAGGAGGTCTACCGGCTCCAGGGCGTGCTCATCAACGACAAGCACATCGAGGTGATCGTCCGTCAGATGCTCCAGAAGGTGGAAGTCACCGACCAGGGCGACACGGACATGATCTCGGGCGAGCAGATCGACAAGATCGAGTTCGACCAGATCAACGAGAAGGCCAAGGAAGAGGGCAAGAAGATCGCCACGGGGACGCCGGTTCTGCTCGGCATCACCAAGGCGAGCCTTCAGACCCGCTCCTTCTTCTCGGCGGCCTCGTTCCAGGAGACCACCCGCGTCCTCACGGAAGCGGCGGTCAACGGCAAGGTCGATCCGCTCGAAGGCCTCAAGGAGAACGTCATCGTCGGCCGGCTGATCCCGGCAGGCACCGGCGCCTCCATGGCCAAGATCCGCGAAGTCGCCGTGAAGCGCGACAAGATGATCCTCGACGAACGCGAGAAGCAGGCGGCCGTCGTGTCGCCCGCGCCGGAAGTCGAGCCGATGGCGCTGCCGCCCGCGGAATGATCGTTCATCCGTAGGAATACCGAGGACAATGAAAAGGCCGGCGCAAGCCGGCCTTTTTGCTGCTTTGTTTGCCCGTTGCGGTGCAGGATCAACCTTTGTTCATCTTTCCTTCAGCCGCAAAAGCGCTTCTGCTAGGGGAGTTTAGACCGGTGGGGTCCCGTGACGGGGGCGGGGCCGGAGACCACGGATCTGACATGCTTGATCTCGCAATCGTAGGCGGCGGCCCCGGCGGGCTGATGAGCGCCTGGTACCTGAAGCGCAAGCTCGGGGAGCTCTGCCGCGTCACCATCTACGAGGCATCCGACCGGCTCGGCGGCAAGATCGTCACGCGCAAATTCGATTCGGCGCCCGCGATGTACGAGGCCGGCGTCGCCGAGATCTACGACTACTCGATGACCGGGCCGGATCCGCTGCGCGAGCTGATCCAGCATTTCGGCTTGCAGACCATTCCGATGGATGCCGAGCAGGTGCAGTTCGGCGGCGAGCTCCTCAACGACGTGCCGGGCATGCGCCGCAAATACGGCGCCAAGACCGCGGCCGCGATCGAGGGGTTCCGCAAGCGTTGCGCCGAGGCGATGTCGCCGATCGAATATTACGAGGGTGTCGGCGCGCACGACAACGAGAACCCCTGGGCCTACAAGACCGCCGAGCAGGTGCTCGACGAGGAGGTCGAGGACGAGACCGCAAAGCGCTTCTTCAAGGTGATGGCGCGCTCGGACCTCGCCACCGAGAGCCACAACACCAACGGGCTCAACGCGCTCAAGAACTACCTGATGGACGTCGACGGCTATATCGGCCTCTATTCCATCCAGAACGGCAATGAGCAGCTGATCGAATGCCTGCAGTCGGAAGTCAACGCCGACATCCAGCTCAACCACCGCGTCCTCACCGTCGGCAGGGCGCCGACCGGTCGCTACCAGCTCAAGATGATGAACGGCAAGGGACCGGAGACGCGGGACTTCGATCTCGTGCTGGTCTGCCTGCCGCATTCCTGGCTCGCCACCGTCGGCTGGGAGGGCGAACAGCTCCGCCAGTCGATGGTCAAGCACGTCTCCTATTTCGACCGCCCCGCGCACTACCTACGCGTCTCGATCCTGTTCGACACGCCGTTCTGGGGCGACAAGATCGCCGGCGCCTGGTTCATGTCGGAGGCCTTCGGCGGCTGCTGCGTCTACAACGAGGGCGCGCGCCACGACGTCGGCAGGCACGGCGTCTTGAACTGGCTGATTCCCGGCTCCGATGCGCTGGCCTTCGCCAATTTGTCGGACCAGGAGCTGATCGATGCCGCGCTGAAATCGCTGCCGGTCTCGCTCGGCGATGCGCGCGCGCATTTCAAGGAAGGCAAGATCCACCGCTGGCTGTCGTCGGTGAACGCGATTCCGGGCGGTCTGCCCGTGCGCGACGTCATGACCAATCACCGACCCGAACCGAAGGAGCATCCCGGCATCGTGGTGGTCGGCGACTATCTGTTCGACTCGACGCTGAATGGCCTGCTCGATTCCTCGGACGCCGCGACCGACATCATCCTGACCGAGATGATGCGCCTGCGCCGCGAGCGCGCGCAGGACGACAAGCCGCTCTCCGACAAGATCGATCGCGACTATTTCGCGAACTATCGCGGCCTCGGCCCCTATAGTGAGGCATGGCGTCACTTCACCGATCCCGATTACCTCGTCAAGCTGATCGGCATCGTCTGGGGCAAGGCCAAGGGCGCCAAGCTATTGGTCGCGGGCTCGGCCAGCGGCGAGCTGGTCGGCGCGCTGCGCGATCGCGGCATCGACGCCTTCGGCATCGAGAACAACCGCGCCATCCACGCCAAAACGCCGAAGGCGCTGAAGAAGTACAACAAGCTCGGCTCGATCACCGACATGCCGTTCAAGGACGGCGCGTTCGATTTCGTGTTCGAGACCAGCCTCTGCCACGTTTCCCCGAAGCAGGTGGTCCGCGCGATCCGTGAGCTGAACCGCGTGGTCAAGACCGGCCTCGTGTTCGGCTCGATCACATCGGACATGGCTTCAGTGGTGATCGACCGCTACGACCTGTTGCGCGGGGTCAAGAAGCTCGGCACCTGGTGGGAATGGTCCGAGCTGTTCTTCGGCAACGCCTTCGACCTGTCGATGCACCGCAAGGACTGCACCGACGCGCTGTGGGAGGCGACGCTCGCCGCCAACAAGGGCCCGGGCCAGTGGTACGCCGACGCCGACTCCTTGCGCTATTCCTTTTTCGACAAGGTCGAGGACGACGGCTAGCCGCTTGAGACGGGCGCCTTCGCCAATTGTTTTGCCGAATTCATCCTGATCGCATAGAATCGGTGCAATAGCGGTTGCCGCTATTTCCTACTTTCTCTGCGGTCATGCCGGCCGTCAGCATCGGTTGGTTTCATGGCATCCAAGCCTCTCTCGCCCGACAACCAGAAGCTCGCCGCGGAAGACGCAGCCGAGCGCGACGACAAGCTCGCCTCCGCTGCCAAGCCGGACCTCGAAGGAGACGAGGAAGACGATGCAGACGAGGAGGATGACGAGCTGGAGCTCGATGACGACGATGAGGACGAGGATCTCGTCGTCTTTACCGCGCGCGAGGCCGCCGGCGCGCTCGCGACCATCCTGGGTTTCGTCAAGCCATTCCTGACGAACTACAAGCGGATGCTGTCATTCGTGGCGTTCGGCGTCTTCGTCGAGACGCTGTTCAATGTCATCATGCCGCTCAGCCTGAAGTTCCTGATCGACGACGCGCTCGGCGAGGAGGATTTCCAGGCGCTGTACAAGATCCTCGGCGTGCTCGCGGTCGCCGGCATCTTCACCTCGATCGTCGCGGTCTGGTACGAGCGCTGGGATGCGCGGCTTGCCGCCTGCATCATCTCCGACGTCCGCAAACGGCTGTTCGAGCACGTCCAGGACCTGCCGGCGGCCTATTTCGGCCGCACCAAGCGCGGCGAGATCCTGTCGCGCTTCTCCGTCGACCTCGCGGCCTTCGAGGGCTCGGTCAAGACCTTCGCCAACAGCGCGGCGCTACCGTTCCTGGAGTTGATCGCCGGCATCATCCTGATGTTCTTCCTCAACTGGCAGCTCGCGGTGGTTGCGCTGCTGGTGTTCCCGATCACGCTGATCGGTCCGCGCATGCTCACGCCGAAGGCTGTTCAGGCGAATTACGAGCAGAAGCTCAATGAGTCCGCGCTGCTCGGCATGGTACAGGAAAACGTGGCGGCCCAGGCCGTGATCAAGGCGTTCAGCCTGCAACGCAGGATGTTCGGCTTCTTCACCTTTCGCAACGACGAGACGCGCAACAGGATGGCGTCGGCGGCGTTCCTGTCGACCATGGTGGAGCGGACGGTCACCATCTCCGTGCTGCTCTTGCATCTCGTAGTGCTCGCGATCGGCGCGTATCTGGCGACCAAGGGTCAGATCACCATCGGCACCTTCGTCACCTTCGAGAGCGCGTTCTGGGAGGTGTCGTACAACATCGCCCATGTAATGCATTTCATTCCCGTGTCGATCTCCTCGGCGGCCGCGATCCGCCACATGCAGGAGCTGCTCGACGAGCCCACGCGCAGCGCCGATCGCCCCGGCGCGCCCGACCTGCCGCGCATCACCAACGACATCACTTTCGACCACGTGACGTTCCAGTACGAAGGCAGCCAGACGCCGGTGCTGGACAATCTCAGCCTCAAGCTCAGCGTCGGCAAGCGCATCGCCATCGTCGGCCCCTCGGGCTCCGGCAAGAGCACGCTGCTCAATTTGATCCTGCGGCTCTATGTGCCGGACGAGGGGCGCGTCACCATCGACGGCGTCGACGTCCGCAAGGTGACGCTGGATTCGCTGCGCCGGAGCATGGCGGTCGTGTTCCAGGAGAACATGCTGTTCAACATGTCGATCCGCGAGAACATCCGGCTCGGCAAGGAGGGCGCGACCGACGAGGAGGTGGAGGAAGCGGCCAAGAAGGCCGAGATCCACCGCTACATCATGAGCCTGCCGCAGCGATACGACACGCCGGTGGGCGAGCGCGGCGATACCTTGTCGGGCGGCCAGCGCCAGCGCATTGCGATCGCGCGCGCGATCATCCGTAATCCCTCCGTGCTGCTGCTGGACGAAGCCACCTCGGCGCTCGACCAGACCACGGAAGCCGCGATCAACCGCACCCTGCTGAAGGTCGCAAAGGGCCGTACCATGATCTGGTCGACCCACCGCCTGACCTCGGTGGTCGAGATGGACGAGATCATCGTGATTTCAGGAGGCAGGGCGATCGAGCGCGGCTCGCATGCCGAGCTGCTTGCCAGGAACGGCACCTATCGCAAGCTGTGGAGCGACCAGACCCACCAGCCGCATGGCGCGGCGGCTCACGCCGACGAGGACAGCGACGAGGATGAAGACGACCTCGACGAGGAGGATGAGGACGGCGAGGAGGAGTGACCGAGGAAATTCGGCTCCAGATGAACGGCGCCTCCAAGCGGCCGCAATAGCCCCTGAACCGACCAGGCAATGAAGCGTGCCCAGCGCTGCGCCGTCCAGTAAGGGCTTGTCGCAATCGAGACGGAGCGGAAGTCGAACGCCTTCGCCGCCGACCATTCATCGCACGCCCGCTTGACCGGATCTGCGTAGAAGGCGGCGATCTTGCTTGTATCCATCCCGTCGGAGGCCAGCCACTGCGGGAGGTAGACGTTGCAGAGGCGTTCGACGTCGGTAAAGACCTTGTCGCAGCCGGTGCCGGCGGCGGGGCAGGAGGTCGAGAAGGCATCGCCCACCAGCACGAGGCCGGGCTGGCCGCTTGCATCGTTCACATAGAGATCGACCGGCCGGATCTTCAGCTCACCGGGAATGTCGAATGGGCCGGTGATGCGCTTGAGCCGCGGCAGCGCGGCGTTCAGCGTCTCGGCTGGTGCGCGGCGCAGCTCATGCAGCCAGGGATCGTCGAAGCCGCGATAGACGAACAGATTGGCGCGCATCCGCGTCCCGATCGGAAACAGCGTGAGGTAGGGGATGCGGTCGCTCGGCCGTTCCGAGAAATAGGTCAGCGCCGGGAAGTCGAACGCAGTCCGTCCCGCCGGGACCACGTCGAACCCGATCGAAATCGAATGGCAGGCGCTGATCACTTTTCGCGCGATTCCCAACTGATGGCGCAGGCCGACGTTGAGGCCGTTGGCGAGCACGACCAGCCGGGCCGAGACCATCTCGTCATTGGAGAGAGTGAGCTTCTGCCGTTCCGCGCTCGTCTCGACCAAGACGGCCTTGGCGCAGATGCGCTCGACGCCGGCAGGAATTTCGTCGCGGACCGCGTTGACCAGGGAATCGTAGAGGATGTTGAACTGCCGGCTCGGCGCCTTGTCGAGCAGGTGACCGAATCGCGCGATCCAGTTTTCGCCGGCAAAGCTGGCGCGGCGCAGCACCGATTCTCCGATTCCGGTCCGCAAGAATCGCTCGACCTGGGTGTCACCGCTGAGTTTTTCGACACGAAAATCCGCCGGATAGGTCTCGTGCGGGTCGATCAGCACCGTCGAAATGCCGGCACGGCCGAGCATTGCGGCGGCAGTCGAGCCGGAAAGTCCCCCGCCGATAATGGCAATGTCGGTGTACCGCATGACGCATATCTCTGCCGAAGGCGGCAGATTCACGCATCAACAGGAAAAAAAGCCTTAGCGCGGGTTATAAAAGTATATTTTACCCGGATAAAACTTGATTCTCTCTGGCGAACCGCCGCTTCGTTCCCATATCCGGAAGGCGCGGTGAGGGCGGTTAAGCGGCGATTTCTACACGCGCGGGCAAAGCTTTATGACTGACGTTTCGCCTTGACTTGACCGACTCCCACTTATAGAACCCCCCTCACTTAACGACAGGCGGTGAGCGTCGCCAACGTCGGAACGGGCCACCCGTTTGATCCTTCCAGGGTCGCCAAAACGGGCACCAACCTCGACGAATGCCGCTCAAACGCTGTCGATTATAGCTAGGCAATGCCAGGCGATTTTAGCTCTCTCGAGCACGTGCTCTTGAGATCGAACTCGGATGCATGACCTCGGTGCGCGGGCCGCAGCGTTTTCGCTGTTTGGTCCAAAGACTGCGGTCCTCTGTGGCGTCGAAGCGCTTTCTGCTCAGTGATGAGCGGTTGGCGCGATTTCGCTTTGTGCGGATAGTTCCGTGCGGGGCGGCCCCTCGGGCGGGTAGTCCGGAGAGAATTGCGGACCCGGTGACGGGCCGCGGCAAGACAGCGGACCCGAGAGGGGCCGCGGCGAACACAAAGGGTAAGGCCAGGATGCCGACGATCAACCAGCTGATCGCTCAACCGCGGGAAGTGCAGAAGTCGCGCAAGAAGGTGCCGGCGCTGCAGCAGTCGCCGCAGAAGCGCGGTGTTTGCACGCGCGTTTACACCACGACCCCGAAGAAGCCGAACTCGGCGCTTCGTAAGGTCGCCAAGGTGCGCCTGACCAACGGCTTCGAAGTGATCGGCTACATCCCTGGTGAGGGCCATAACCTCCAGGAGCACTCGGTGGTCATGATCCGCGGCGGTCGCGTCAAGGATTTGCCCGGCGTGCGCTACCACATCCTCCGCGGCGTTCTGGATACCCAGGGCGTCAAGAACCGTAAGCAGCGTCGTTCGAAGTACGGCGCCAAGCGTCCGAAGTAAGCGGGAACCAGGTCCATGTCTCGTCGCCATTCTGCTGAAAAGCGTGAAGTCCTTCCCGATCCGAAGTTCGGGAACATCATCGTCACGAAGTTCATGAACTCGGTGATGTATGCCGGCAAGAAGTCGGTCGCTGAGGGCATCGTTTACGGTGCGTTCGGCCTCATCGAAGCCAAGACCAAGCAGAGCCCGCTCGGCGTGTTCGAGCAGGCACTCGAGAACGTCATGCCGACGATCGAAGTGCGCTCCCGCCGCGTCGGTGGCGCGACCTACCAGGTTCCGGTCGAGGTTCGCTCGGTGCGCCGGCAGGCGCTGGGCATTCGCTGGCTGATCTCGGCTGCGCGCGATCGCAACGAGAAGACGATGACCGAGCGGCTCTCTGCGGAGCTCCTGGACGCGTCGAACAACCGGGGTAACGCCGTCAAGAAGCGCGAAGACGTGCACCGGATGGCGGAAGCCAACCGCGCCTTCTCGCACTATCGCTGGTAACGGCGACACACGGAATCTAAGGAACACTCCATGCCCCGCGTTCATGCCATAGAGAATTACCGCAACTTCGGTATCATGGCGCATATCGATGCCGGCAAGACCACGACCACCGAGCGCATCCTCTATTACACCGGCAAGAGTCACAAGATCGGCGAAGTGCACGAAGGTGCCGCGACGATGGACTGGATGGAGCAGGAGCAGGAGCGCGGCATTACGATTACGTCGGCTGCGACCACCGCGTTCTGGGAAGGCAAGCGTCTCAACATCATCGACACTCCCGGCCACGTCGACTTCACCATCGAAGTCGAGCGCAGCTTGCGCGTGCTCGACGGCGCCGTGTGCGTGCTCGACTCCAACCAGGGCGTCGAGCCCCAGACCGAGACAGTCTGGCGCCAGGGCGACAAGTACAAGGTTCCGCGCATCGTCTTCGCCAACAAGATGGATAAGACCGGCGCCGACTTCTACAAGTGCATGCAGGATATTATCGATCGCCTCGGCGCAAAGCCGATCGCGATCCAGCTTCCGATCGGCTCCGAGAACAACTTCAAGGGTCTGGTCGACCTCGTTCGTATGAAGGGCGTGGTCTGGGAAGAAGAGAAGCTCGACGCCAAGTTCGTAGACATCGATATTCCCGAGGACATGGTCGAGAAGGCTAAGGAATATCGCGAGAAGCTGTTGGAAGCCGCCGTCGAACTCGACGACGAAGTTCTTGCCGCGTACCTCGACGGCAAGGAGCCCGATGAGGCGACGTTGAAGCGCTTGATCCGCAAGGCCGTGCTGACTGGCGCGTTCTTCCCGGTATTGTGCGGCTCGGCGTTCAAGAACAAGGGCGTGCAGCCCTTGCTCGACGCGGTCGTGGATTATCTGCCGTCGCCGGTTGACGTGCCCGCCATCAAGGGCGTCGATGAAGACGGCAACGAGATCGTTCGTCTGCCGGACGACAAGGAGCCGCTGGCTCTGTTGGCGTTCAAGATCATGGACGACCCGTTCGTCGGCACCATCACCTTCTGCCGTATCTATTCCGGCACGCTGCTGTCGGGTACCGGCGTCATCAATTCGACGCGCGACCGCAAGGAGCGCATCGGCCGCATGTTGCTGATGCATGCGAACAACCGCGAAGACATCAAGGAAGCCTATGCCGGCGACATCGTCGCGCTGGCTGGCCTGAAGGAAGCGCGCACCGGTGACACGCTGTGCGATCCCGACAAGTCGGTGATCCTCGAGAAGATGGAATTCCCCGAGCCGGTCATCGAGATCGCGATCGAGCCGAAGTCCAAGGCCGACCAGGAAAAGCTGGGCGTGGCGCTGGCGAAGCTCGCCGCGGAGGATCCGTCCTTCCGCGTGTCGACCGACCAGGAGTCCGGCCAGACCATCCTCAAGGGCATGGGCGAACTCCATCTCGACATCAAGGTCGACATCCTCCGCCGCACCTACAAGGTCGATGCCAACATCGGCGCGCCGCAGGTGGCGTTCCGTGAGCGCGTCACCAAGAAGGCCGAAGTCAAGTACACCCACAAGAAGCAGACCGGCGGTACCGGTCAGTTCGCCGAAGTGTCGATCATCGTCGAGCCCAACGAGCCCGGCAAGGGCTATGAGTTCGAGTCCAAGATCGTCGGCGGCGCGGTGCCGAAGGAATACATCCCCGGCGTCGAAAAGGGCCTCAACAGCGTCATGGGCTCCGGTGTCGTCGCGGGCTTCCCGGTCGTCGACGTCAAGGTTTCGCTGGTCGACGGCAAGTATCACGACGTCGACTCGTCGGCGCTCGCCTTCGAAATCGCTTCGCGTGCTGCATTCCGCGAAGCCTTGCAGAAGGGCAAGTCCGTCCTGCTCGAGCCGATCATGAAGGTCGAAGTGGTGACCCCGGAAGACTACACCGGCTCGGTCATCGGCGATCTGAATTCCCGGCGCGGTCAGATCCAGGGTCAAGACATGCGCGGCAACGCCAACGTCATCAACGCGATGGTGCCGCTCATGAACATGTTCGGTTACGTGAATAACCTGCGCTCGATGAGCCAGGGTCGCGCGACCTTCACCATGCAGTTCGACCACTACGCAGAAGCGCCGGCCAACGTGTCGGCAGAAGTCCAGAAGAAGTTTGCCTGATTGTCGTCGGTTTCGAGCTGACGATTGAACGGAGAGTCAAATGGCCAAAGCAAAGTTTGAACGTAACAAGCCGCACTGCAACATCGGCACCATCGGTCACGTCGACCATGGCAAGACGTCGTTGACCGCGGCGATCACCAAGGTCCTCGCCGAAGCCGGCGGCGCGACGTTCACGGCGTACGACCAGATCGACAAGGCGCCGGAAGAGAAGGCGCGCGGTATCACGATCTCGACGGCGCACGTCGAGTACGAGACCAAGAACCGCCACTACGCGCACGTCGACTGCCCCGGCCACGCCGACTACGTCAAGAACATGATCACCGGCGCCGCCCAGATGGACGGTGCGATCCTGGTCGTGTCGGCCGCTGACGGTCCGATGCCGCAGACCCGCGAGCACATCCTGCTCGCCCGCCAGGTCGGCGTTCCCGCGCTCGTCGTGTTCCTCAACAAGTGCGACATGGTCGACGATCCGGAACTGCTCGAGCTCGTCGAGCTCGAAGTCCGCGAACTGCTCTCGAAGTACGACTTCCCGGGCGACAAGATTCCGATCGTCAAGGGTTCGGCGCTCGCCGCTCTCGAAGATTCCGACAAGAAGCTCGGCCACGATGCCATCCTCGAGCTGATGAAGAGCGTCGACGAGTACATCCCGCAGCCGGAGCGTCCGATCGACCTGCCGTTCCTGATGCCGGTTGAAGACGTGTTCTCGATCTCGGGCCGCGGCACCGTCGTGACCGGCCGGGTCGAGCGGGGCATCGTCAAGGTCGGCGAGGAAATCGAGATCGTCGGTCTGCGTGCGACCCAGAAGACGACCGTCACCGGCGTCGAAATGTTCCGCAAGCTGCTCGATCAGGGTCAGGCCGGCGACAACATCGGCGCGCTGCTTCGCGGTACCAAGCGCGAGGACGTCGAGCGCGGCCAGGTGCTGTGCAAGCCGGGTTCGGTCAAGCCGCACACCAAGTTCAAGGCTCAGGCCTATATCCTCACCAAGGAAGAGGGCGGCCGTCACACTCCGTTCTTCACCAACTATCGTCCGCAGTTCTACTTCCGCACCACCGACGTGACCGGTGTCGTGCATCTGCCGGAAGGCACCGAGATGGTGATGCCGGGCGACAACATCTCGATGGAAGTGCACCTGATCGTGCCGATCGCGATGGAAGACAATCTGCGTTTTGCCATCCGCGAAGGTGGCCGCACCGTCGGCGCCGGCGTCGTCGCCTCGATCATCGAGTAATTACGAGAATAGGGATCGGCGAATAGCGAATGTGAAATTCGCTATTCGCTATTCGCCACCCACTGAAGAGAGACCACGGCAATGAACGGCCAAAACATTCGTATCCGACTCAAGGCGTTCGACCATCGTATCCTCGATACGTCGACCCGCGAGATCGTGAACACGGCGAAGCGCACCGGCGCGCAGGTCCGCGGACCCATTCCGCTGCCTACTCGCATCGAGAAGTTCACCGTCAACCGTTCGCCGCACGTCGACAAGAAGAGCCGCGAGCAGTTCGAGATGCGCACTCACAAGCGCCTGCTCGACATCGTCGATCCGACCCCGCAGACCGTCGATGCTTTGATGAAGCTCGACCTGGCCGCCGGTGTCGACGTCGAGATCAAGCTCTAAGATTTTTGGATCACGTTCGCGACTAGCGGACAGAAAGAACAGGAAGCACGCCGATGCGCTCCGGAGTGATCGCACAAAAGGTCGGGATGACGCGGGTCTTTACAGAGGCCGGCGAACATATCCCCGTGACCGTGCTGAAGCTCGGCAATTGCCAGGTCGTAGGCCACCGCACTGAAGAGAAGAACGGCTATGTCGCGCTCCAGCTTGGTTCTGGCAGCCGCAAGACCGTCTACATGCCCAAGGCGGAGCGCGGTCAGTTCGCGGTCGCCAAGGTCGAGCCGAAGCGGCAGGTCGAGGAATTCCGCGTCTCCGCGGATCAGATGATCCCCGTCGGTGCCGAGATCCTGGCCGACCATTTTGTCGTCGGCCAGTTCGTCGACGTCACCGGTACCTCGGTCGGTAAGGGTTTTGCCGGCGGTATGAAGCGCTGGAACTTCGGCGGTCTGCGCGCCACCCACGGCGTGTCGGTCTCGCACCGCTCGATCGGTTCGACCGGTGGCCGTCAGGACCCCGGCAAGACCTGGAAGAACAAGAAGATGCCCGGCCACATGGGTGTCGACCGCATCACCACGCTCAATCTTCGAGTTGTCCAACTCGATGTCGAGCGTGGGCTGATCCTCGTCGAAGGTGCCGTTCCCGGCTCCAAGGGCGGCTGGATCCGCGTGCGCGACGCCGTCAAGAAGCCGCTGCCGAAGGACGCTCCGAAGCCCGGCAAGTTCAAGGTTGCTGGCGAAGCGGACGCTGCTCCGGCTGCGCAGGAGGCGTGAGATGGAATTGAAGGTCACGACCCTCGAAGGTAAGGAAGCCGGCTCGGTCCAGCTTTCCGACACCATTTTCGGCCTCGAGCCGCGCCAGGATATCATTGCACGTTGCGTGCAGTGGCAGCTCAACAAGCGCCAGGCCGGTACGCACAAGGCCAAGGGCCGCGCCGAGATCTGGCGCACCGGCAAGAAGATGTACAAGCAGAAGGGCACCGGCGGTGCTCGTCACGGCTCGGCCCGCGTGCCGCAGTTCCGCGGCGGCGGCCGTGCCTTCGGTCCGGTGGTGCGTTCGCACGCCACCGACCTGCCGAAGAAGGTCCGTGCGCTCGCCCTCAAGCATGCGCTTTCGGCCAAGGCCAAGGACGGCGATCTCATCGTGATCGACAAGGCTGCGCTGGAAGCCGCCAAGACCAAGGCGCTGCTCGGCCACTTCTCGGGCCTGGGCTTGACCAACGCGCTGATCATCGATGGTGCCGAGCTCAACAACGGCTTTGCCGCTGCTGCCCGCAACATCCCGAACATGGACGTGCTGCCGATCCAGGGCATCAACGTCTATGACATCCTGCGCCGTCGGAAGCTTGTTCTGACCAAGGCCGCCATCGATGCGCTGGAGGCGCGCTTCAAATGACGAAGAACATCGAGCCTCGCCATTACGACGTGATCCTGTCGCCGGTCGTGACCGAAAAGGCCACGATCGCCTCGGAGCACAACAAGGTGCTGTTCAAGGTGGCCGCGAAGGCGACCAAGCCGCAGATCAAGGAAGCGATCGAGAAGCTGTTCGACGTCAAGGTCAAGAGCGTCAACACGCTGGTCCGCAAGGGCAAGACCAAGATCTTCCGCGGCAATCTCGGCTCGCAGTCGAACTCCAAGCGCGCGATCGTGACTCTCGAAGAGGGTCACCGGATCGACGTGACCACCGGTCTGTAAGGTCGTACGACGATGGCACTGAAGACATTCAATCCCACGACGCCGGGCCAGCGCCAGCTGGTCATGGTCGATCGTTCGGCGCTCTACAAGGGCAAGCCGGTCAAGGCGCTCACCGAAGGCAAGCACTCCTCTGGCGGCCGCAACAACACCGGTCGTATCACCGTGCGGTTCCGCGGCGGTGGTCACAAGCGGACGCTGCGTACCGTCGATTTCAAGCGCGACAAGGTCGATGCGCCCGCGACGGTCGAGCGGCTGGAATATGATCCGAACCGAACCGCGTTCATCGCGCTCGTCAAGTACGAAGACGGCACCCAGGCCTATATCCTGGCGCCGCAACGCTTGGCCGTCGGCGATTCCGTCGTTGCCGGCAACTATGTCGACGTGAAGCCGGGCAACGTCATGCCGCTCGGCAACATGCCGGTCGGCACGATCATCCACAACATCGAGGTCAAGATCGGGAAGGGCGGCCAGCTCGCCCGTTCCGCGGGCACCTATGCCCAGCTCGTCGGTCGCGACCAGGACTACGTGATCATCCGCCTGAATTCGGGCGAGCAGCGCCTGGTGCATGGCCGTTGCCGCGGCACGATCGGCGCGGTGTCGAACCCGGATCACATGAACACCTCGATCGGCAAGGCCGGCCGCAACCGCTGGTTGGGCCGCAAGCCGCACAACCGCGGTGTTTCGATGAACCCGATCGACCATCCGCACGGCGGTGGTGAAGGTCGTACCTCGGGCGGTCGCCACCCGGTCACTCCGTGGGGCAAGCCGACCAAGGGCAAGAAGACCCGCTCCAACAAGTCGACCAACAAATTCATTCTCCTAAGCCGCCACAAGCGGAAGAAGTAAGGAACGCCGGACATGGTTCGTTCAGTCTGGAAAGGCCCGTTCGTCGAGGGTTCTCTGCTCAAGAAGGCAGATGCCGCGCGCGCGTCCGGCCGTCACGACGTCATCAAGATCTGGAGCCGTCGCTCGACGATCCTGCCGCAGTTCGTCGGCCTGACCTTCGGCGTCTACAACGGTCAGAAGCACGTGCCGGTGGCCGTCAACGAGGAAATGGTTGGTCACAAGTTCGGCGAGTTCTCGCCGACCCGGACCTTCCATGGCCACTCCGGTGACAAGAAAGCCAAGAAGGCTTGAGGATTAAACGATGAGCAAACCTAAGCGCGAACGGAGCCTCGCCGAGAACGAGGCCAAGGCGGTCGCCCGGATGCTGCGGGTGAGCCCGCAGAAGCTCAACCTGGTCGCCCAGCTCATTCGCGGCCGGAAAGCTGCTTCTGCGCTCGCCGACCTGCAGTTTTCGCGCAAGCGGATCGCGGTCGACGTGAAGAAGTGCCTGGAATCGGCTATTGCCAATGCCGAGAACAACCACGACCTCGACGTCGATGATCTCGTTGTGGCGCAGGCCTTCGTCGGCAACGGCCTCGTGATGAAGCGCTTTGCCGCCCGCGGCCGTGGCCGCTCGGGCCGTGTCTACAAACCATTTTCGCAGCTGACGATCATTGTTCGTCAGGTCGAAGCCGAAGCAGCGGCTTAAGGGACGCAGGAGAACACGATGGGTCAAAAGATCAATCCGATCGGTCTGCGTCTCGGCATCAACCGGACGTGGGATTCTCGCTGGTTCGCCGGCAAGCAGGAATACGGCAAGCTGTTGCACGAGGACGTCAAGATCCGCGAGATCCTGCACAAGGAGCTCAAGCAGGCGGCCGTCGCCCGCATCGTGATCGAGCGTCCGCACAAGAAGTGCCGCGTCACCATCCACTCGGCTCGTCCGGGCGTGGTGATCGGCAAGAAGGGCGCCGACATCGACAAGCTGCGCAAGAAGGTCGCGGACATCACCTCGTCCGACGTCGTCATCAACATCGTCGAGATCCGCAAGCCGGAGCTTGATGCGACGCTGGTGGCTGAATCGATCGCGCAGCAGCTGGAGCGCCGCGTGGCGTTCCGCCGCGCCATGAAGCGCGCCGTGCAGTCGGCGATGCGTCTCGGCGCGGAAGGCATCCGCATCAACTGCTCGGGGCGTCTCGGCGGCGCGGAAATCGCGCGCATGGAGTGGTATCGCGAAGGTCGCGTGCCGCTGCACACGCTGCGCGCCGACATCGACTACGGCGTTGCGACCGCGTTCACGACCTTCGGCACCTGCGGCGTCAAGGTCTGGATCTTCAAGGGTGAGATCCTCGAGCACGATCCGATGGCCCAGGACAAGAGAATGGCCGAGGGTGAGACTGGTGGCGGCGGCGATCGCGGCGGCCGGCAGCGCCGTGACAACGCGGCCTGAGGCCAGCACAGAGAATTTGAGGGCTTGAAGCCATGATGCAACCTAAGAAAACGAAGTTCCGGAAGGCGCATAAGGGCCGTATCCACGGCGTTGCGTCTTCGGGCGCGACGTTAGCGTTCGGTCAGTTCGGCCTGAAGGCGACCGAGCCTGAGCGCGTCACCGCGCGCCAGATCGAAGCCGCTCGCCGCGCGCTGACCCGCCACATGAAGCGCGCCGGCCGCGTCTGGATCCGTGTGTTCCCCGACGTTCCCGTGTCGAAGAAGCCTGCCGAAGTCCGCATGGGCTCCGGCAAGGGCGCGCCGGAATTGTGGGTCGCGCGCGTCAAGCCGGGCCGGGTGCTGTTCGAGATCGACGGCGTCAACACCCAGACCGCGCGGGAAGCGCTGACCCTGGCGGCAGCGAAGCTGCCGATCAAGACGCGCTTCGTCGAGCGCATTGCGGAGTAATGGCCATGGCCCAGATGAAAATCGAAGACATCCGCGCGTTGAGCCCCGATCAGCAGGATGACGCCATCCTGAACCTGAAGAAGGAGCGCTTCAACCTGCGCTTCCAGCGCGCCACCGGGCAGCTCGAGAACACCTCGCGCCTGCGCGAGGCTCGCCGTGACATCGCCCGGATCAAGACCGTCGCCGCGCAGACGCGCGCGAAGAAGAAGTAAGAGGCTTACGAAGATGCCGAAACGTACTTTGCAGGGCGTGGTCGTCAGCGACAAGCAAGCCAAGACCATCGTGGTGCGCGTTGATCGCCGCTTCACGCACCCGATCTACAAGAAGACGATCCGCCGTTCGAAGAATTACCACGCGCACGACGAGAGCAGCGAGTTCAAGCCGGGCGACATGGTGTGGATCGAGGAATCGAAGCCGATTTCGAAGTTGAAGCGCTGGGTCGTGATCCGGGGCGAACACAAGAAAAGCGCCTGATCTGTTGGCTTTAGCCGACTGACTTCAGGGAAATGTTGAGCGCCGGCTGGGCTGGCGCAAAGAGAAGAGGACGAGGTGCATCAATGATTCAGATGCAGACCAACCTCGACGTGGCCGACAATTCTGGCGCACGCCGTGTCATGTGTATCAAGGTGCTCGGAGGCTCCAAGCGCCGCTACGCCACGATCGGCGACATCATTGTCGTCTCGATCAAGGAAGCAATTCCGCGTGGCAAGGTGAAGAAGGGCGACGTGATGAAGGCCGTCGTGGTGCGCGTCCGCAAGGACATCCGCCGCGCTGACGGTTCGGTCATCCGCTTCGACCGCAATGCCGCCGTTCTGATCAACAATCAGTCCGAGCCGGTCGGCACCCGTATCTTCGGGCCCGTGCCGCGCGAGCTGCGCGCCAAGAACCACATGAAGATCATCTCGCTCGCGCCGGAGGTGCTGTAATGGCCGCGAAAATCCGCAAGGGCGATAAGGTCATCGTGCTGACCGGCCGCGACAAGGGTCGTACAGGCGAAGTGTTCGAAGTGCGCCCCGACGCCGGCACCGCGCTCGTGCGTGGCGTCAACATGGTCAAGCGTCACCAGAAGCAGACGCAGGCGCAAGAGGGCGGCATCATCTCGAAAGAGTCGCCGATCCAACTGTCCAACATCGCGTTTGTCGGCAAGGACGGAAAGCCGACCCGCGTGGGATTCAAGATTCTGGCGGACGGCAAGAAGGTCCGCATCGCCAAGAGCTCGGGAGCTGAGATCGATGGCTGAGGCCGCTTACACGCCGCGCCTGCGCGCGGAATTCGACGCGAAGATCCGGACGGAAATGACCGAGAAGTTCGGTTATGAGAACGTCATGCAGGTTCCGCGTCTCGACAAGGTCGTGCTGAACATGGGCGTTGGCGATTCCGTCAACGACCGGAAGAAGGCCGAGAACGCCGCTGCCGAATTGACCCAGATCGCCGGCCAGAAGGCGATCGTGACCTATTCGCGCGTCGCGATCGCGACCTTCAAGTTGCGTGAGAACCAGCCGATTGGCTGCAAGGTCACGCTGCGCAAGGCCCGCATGTACGAGTTCATCGATCGCCTGGTGACGGTCGCGCTGCCGCGCGTCCGGGATTTCCGCGGCCTGAATCCGAAGAGCTTCGACGGTCGCGGCAACTATTCGCTCGGCCTCAAGGAACACATCATTTTCCCCGAGATCGACTTCGACAAGGTCACGGAATCCCGCGGTATGGACATCACCGTCTGCACCACGGCCAAGACCGACGACGAGGCGAGGGCCTTGTTGACCGCTTTCAATTTCCCGTTCCGGCAGTGAGACGCTGACGTAAAGCCTCTCAAACGCGGATACCAAGGAGCCAAGCATGGCAAAGAAGAGTTCAGTCGAGAAGAACAACCGGCGCAAGCGGATGACGAAGAACGCCGCCCCGAAGCGCGCGCGGTTGAAGGCGATCATCGCCGACAAGACGCTGCCGATGGAGGAGCGGTTCGCCGCGACCCTGAAGCTTGCGGAAATGCCGCGCAATTCGTCGGCCACCCGCATCCGTCTGCGTTGCGAGCTGTCGGGCCGTTCGCGCTCGAATTATCGCTTGACCAAACTGTCCCGCATCGCGATGCGGGACCTTGGCTCCAAGGGCATGGTCCCGGGCCTCGTGAAGTCCAGCTGGTAAGGAGGGTCGTTTAAATGTCTACGCACGATCCAATCAGCGATCTGATCACTCGTATCCGCAACGCGCAGATGCGCTCCAAGAGCAAGGTCTCCACGCCTGGCTCGAAGATGCGCGAGAACGTGCTCGAGGTCCTCAAGACCGAGGGCTACATCCGCGGTTACGCCACGCTCGAGCACTCCTCGGGCCGCAGCGAGATCGAGATCGAGCTGAAGTATTTCGACGGCGAGCCCGTCATCCGCGAGATCGAACGAGTTTCCAAGCCCGGGCGTCGTGTCTACGCCTCGGTGAAGGCTCTGCCGCGGGTCAACAACGGGCTCGGCATTTCGGTGTTGTCGACGCCGAAGGGGATCATGGCTGACCACAGCGCGCGCGACGCGAATGTGGGCGGCGAAGTTCTCTTCACGGTGTTCTGAGAAGGATTTTTGATCCATGTCACGTGTTGGCAAAAGGCCGGTAGCGGTGCCGTCGGGTGTGACCGCGGCCGTTGACGGGCAGACCGTCAAAATGAAGGGGCCGAAGGGCCAGCTTCAATTCGTCGTCCATAGCGACGTCGAGGTGAAGCTCGAGGACGGCCAGGTCAAGGTGAACCCGCGGGTCGAGACCAACCGCGCGCGGGCCCTGTACGGGACCGCTCGCGCTCAGGTCGCGAATCTGGTCGAAGGCGTCACCAAGGGCTTTGAGAAGAAGCTTGAAATCACCGGCGTCGGTTACCGCGCCGCGCTGCAGGGCAAGAACCTGCAGCTCGCGCTCGGCTACAGCCACGATGTGGTCTACGCGATCCCGGAAGGGATCACGATCACCGTGCCGAAGCCGACCGAGATCACGGTGACGGGCAGCGACATCCAGCGCGTCGGCCAGGTCGCCGCCGAGATTCGCTCCTATCGTCCGCCGGAGCCCTACAAGGGCAAGGGCGTGAAGTATGTTGGCGAATTCATCTTCCGCAAGGAAGGCAAGAAGAAGTAACGGAGCCGGTCATGTCGAAAGCCAAGGTTACGAATGCCCGGCGCAAGCGCAGTGTACGGCTGAAGCTTCGCCGCTCCGGTGGCGGCCGTCCGCGCCTGTCGGTGTTCCGCTCGTCCAAGCACATCTACGCCCAGGTCATCGACGACCTGAAAGGCGAGACGCTGGCCTCTGCCTCTTCGCTCGAGAAGTCGATGCGCGATGGCGGCAAGACCGGCGCCGACATCGATGCGGCGAAGGCGGTCGGCAAGCTGCTGGCCGAGCGCGCCGCCGAGAAGGGTGTCAAGGAAGTCGTGTTCGATCGCGGCAGCTACCTCTATCACGGACGCGTCAAGGCTCTTGCCGACGCGGCGCGTGAGAGCGGGCTGAGCTTCTAACAGAATTTGAGGATTGAGGCGTAAGCCTCTGAAGGACTGGAAAAACCATGGCAGAACGCGAACAACGTGGTGGACGCGATCAACGCGGCGGCGGACGTGAACGCAGGGAAGAGCGCGACAGCGAGTTTGTCGACAAGCTCGTCCACATCAATCGCGTCGCCAAGGTCGTCAAGGGCGGCAAGCGCTTCGGTTTCGCAGCGCTGGTCGTGATCGGCGACCAGAAGGGCCGCGCCGGCTTCGGTCACGGCAAGGCGCGCGAAGTGCCTGAGGCGATCCGCAAGGCAACCGAATCCGCCAAGCGCAACCTGACCCGCGTGTCGTTGCGCGAGGGCCGCACGCTGCATCACGACATAGCCGGCCGTCATGGTGCGGGCCGTGTCTACCTGCGCGCAGCTCCGGCCGGTACCGGCATCATCGCCGGCGGTCCGATGCGCGCCGTGTTCGAGACGCTCGGCGTCCAGGACGTAGTCGCAAAGTCGATCGGCTCGTCGAACCCGTACAACATGGTTCGCGCGACCTTCGACGCGCTGAAGCATCAGGATTCGCCGCGCTCGGTCGCTGCCCGCCGCAACATCAAGGTGTCCACCCTCCAGTCCCGCCGTATCGGTGGCGACGCCGAGGCGGCTGCCGAATAACGGAAGCTCGGAGTAGACTCCCATGGCCAAGAGTGCCGTTACGACCGCTAAGACGATCAAGCTCGAGCAGACCGGCAGCGCGATCCGCCGCCATCACTCGCAGCGTTCGACGCTGATCGGGCTCAAGCTCAACAAGATCGGCCGCACCAGCGAACTGCCGGACACCCCGGCGGTCCGCGGCATGATCTTGAAAGTTCACCATCTCGTTCGCATCGTCGACGAGAAGTAAGCAAAGGCGCACGATCCCGAAAAGCGGGGACCCGTTTTCGGTGAAGGTCATGCGCAAGAAACAAGGAGCAGGGCGATGAAGCTCAGCGATATCGCCGACAATGCCGGCTCGCGCAAGAAGCGTATGCGCGTCGGCCGCGGCATTGGTTCGGGCAAGGGCAAGCAGGCCGGCCGCGGTGGCAAGGGCCAGACCGCGCGTTCGGGCGTGCGCATCAAGGGTTTCGAAGGCGGCCAGATGCCATTGCATCGCCGTCTGCCCAAGCGCGGCTTCAACAACATCTTCCGTGTCGAGTTCGCCGAGATCAATCTCGACCGGCTCCAGGACGCGGTCGATGCCAAGAAGATCGACGCCGGCAGCGTCGTGAACGTCGAAGCTCTGGTCAAGGCTGGCGTGTTGCGCCGCGCCAAGGGTGGTCTGCGGCTGCTCGGCCGCGGCGAGTTCAAGGCCAAGCTCAACATCGAAGTGCACGGCGCCTCGAAGACCGCGATCGCGGCGGTCGAGAAGGCCGGCGGCTCGGTGAAGATCCTCGCGCCTGCCAAGGAAGAAGGCGAGGCGGCGTAACAACTGCGTCATTGGCCCGCGGTTCGTGGGCCTTTACGCATGCGGGACGATGGACTTATCGAAGCCGTAGCCCCAGATAATGTCCGGTGTCCGGTATAATGTAGCCCGGCCGCGGGCATAACGGCGCAAAAGGCGGCGGGAGAAAGTCCAAGATGGCCTCTGCAGCGGAACAACTGGCAGCCAATCTCAATTTCGGTGCGTTTGCCAAGGCCGACGAACTGAAGAAGCGCATCTGGTTCACCCTGGGTGCGCTGCTCGTTTATCGGCTCGGAACCTACATTCCGCTGCCCGGCATCGATCCCAACATCTGGGAGCAGGTGTTCCGCTCCCAGGCGGGCGGTATCCTCGGCATGTTCAACATGTTCGCCGGCGGCGGAATTCACCGCATGGCGATCTTTGCGCTGAACATCATGCCGTACATCTCGGCCTCGATCATCATCCAGCTCCTGACCACCGTCTCGCCGCAGCTCGAGGCGCTGAAGAAGGAAGGCGAGTCCGGCCGCAAGCTGCTGAACCAGTACACCCGCTATCTCACGGTGATCCTGGCCGCGTTCCAGTCCTACGGCATCGCAGTGGGCCTCGAAGGCGCCGGCAACGTCGTCAGCGATCCCGGCATGTTCTTCCGCCTGTCCACGGCGATCACGCTGACCGGCGGCACCATGTTCCTGATGTGGCTCGGCGAGCAGATCACCTCGCGCGGCATCGGCAACGGCATCTCCCTGATCATTCTCTCCGGCATCGTCGCCGAGCTGCCCGCGGCGCTCGCCAACATGCTCGAGCTCGGCCGTCAGGGTGCGATGTCGACCGGCCTGATCCTGGTCGTCATTATCATGGCGGTCGCCGTGATCGCCTTCATCGTGTTCATGGAGCGCGCCCAGCGGCGGCTCTTGATCCAGTATCCGAAGCGCCAGGTCGGCAACAAGATGTTCGAGGGCCAGTCCTCGCATTTGCCGCTCAAGCTCAACACCTCGGGCGTGATCCCGCCGATCTTCGCGTCCTCGCTGCTGCTGCTGCCGACCACGGTTGCGAACTTCAATGCGGGCAGCGGGCCGGAATGGTTCCAGTGGATCACCACCCAGCTCGGCCACGGCCGTCCGCTGTTCCTGATCATGTATCTGGCGCTGATCGTGTTCTTCGCCTTCTTCTACACCGCCATCGTTTTCAATCCGACCGAGACCGCCGACAATCTGAAGAAGCACGGCGGGTTCATTCCGGGCATCCGTCCGGGCGAGCGGACCGCGGAATATATCGACTACGTGCTGTCGCGCGTCACCGTGCTCGGCGCGGTTTATCTGGCGATCGTCTGTTTGATCCCGGAAATCCTGATCTCCTACGCGTCGGTGCCGTTCTACTTTGGCGGCACCTCGCTGCTGATCGTCGTCAGCGTCACCATGGACACGGTGGCGCAGGTGCAGGGCTATCTGCTGGCGCATCAATACGAAGGCCTGATCCGGAAGTCGAAGCTGCGCGGCCGCCGCCGTTAAGCGCGGCGTCCTCTCGGGCGGCGCGACTGCGCCGCCGATTCGCCGTGCGAGCAACGCGCGGCGCCTGCAGGGGCGGCCAGCGAGCCATTCGGTCGCATCGGCAGAGCCGCTCTCACTGTAGCGCAATCACTGATTTCAAAGGCCTTCTTGGCGTCCCGCCATTTGCTCCCCTATGATATGGGTAGCGGTGCGGCGCTGATTATGATTTGCACTGTCACTGGACTTCAAAACACTGGTGCGCGACGTATCGCTCACCGATCCGGGGGGCGTACGCCGATGAGAATTATACTTCTGGGACCGCCGGGATCGGGCAAGGGGACCCAGGCGCAGCTGCTGCTGCAGCGCTATGGCATCGTCCAGCTCTCGACCGGCGAGATGCTGCGTGCAGCCGTGGCGGCCGGAACGCCGGTCGGGCTCAAGGCCAAGGAGATCATGGCCAGCGGCGGCCTCGTGCCCGACGACGTCGTGGTCGGAATCATCTCCGACCGGATCGATCAGCCCGACGCCAGAAACGGTTTCATCCTCGACGGTTTCCCGCGCACCGTGCCGCAGGCCGAGGCTCTGGATGAACTGCTCAAGCACAAGCACCTCAAGCTCGACGCAGTGATCGAGCTCCGCGTCAACGAGAGCGCGCTCCTGAACCGTGTCGAGACTCGCGTCGCCCAGATGCGGGAGCGCGGGGAGGAGGTCCGGCTCGACGATACCCCGGAGGTCCTGACCAAGCGACTCGCCAGCTACCGCAACCAGACGGAGCCGCTGATTCACTACTATTCCGAGCGGCGGAAGCTCTCGACCATCGACGGCATGATGGCTATCGACGAGGTCACCCGCGCCATCCATCGCCAGCTCCTGGCGCTTGGGGCGGTCGAGCCCAAGACCCATGCCCGGAGCGCGGCCAAGGCAGCCCTTGCCAAAAAGGCCAGGGCGGCTCAGAAATCGACCAAAAAGCCGGCCAAAACAGTCAAAAAGGCTGCGAAATCCGCTAAAAAGGCCGCCAAGAAGGCTGTGACAGGTGCCAAGAAGGCGGCCAAGAAAGCCGGCAAGAAGGCGGCGAAGAAGGGAACCAAAAGGACTGCCAAGAAGGCTGTCAAAAAGGGTGCCAAAAAGGCCGCAAAAAAGGTCACGAAAAAGCGAGCTAAGCGCTAGCGGCGGTTGACGAAAGCCCCCTGAATCCCTTAATAAGCCCCGCATCCAAGTCGGATAGTTTCAAACGATGCCGGGCCCCAGGAAGACCAGGGGTGGGCGTCGTGTTCGCGTTTGTGAACACCTGCCCGAGAAACCAAGCACTTAAAGCCAGATTCCTGACGAGGGATCGGCAACAGGAGAGAAGGCCGTGGCCCGTATTGCCGGCGTGAACATTCCGACCAACAAGCGCGTGCTGATCGCGCTCCAGTACATCCATGGCATCGGCCAGAAGATCGCCGGTGAGATCATCGAGAAGGTGAAGATCCCCGAGGATCGTCGCGTCAATCAGCTCAGCGACGCCGAAGTGCTCCAGATCCGCGAAGTTATCGACCGCGACTATCTCGTCGAGGGCGACCTGCGTCGTGAGGTTGGCATCAACATCAAGCGTCTGATGGACCTCGGCTGCTATCGCGGCCTGCGCCATCGTCGCGGCCTGCCGGTGCGCGGCCAGCGTACCCACACCAATGCGCGCACGCGCAAGGGTCCGGCCAAGGCCATCGCCGGCAAGAAGAAGTAAGTTTTCGAATCCAAATCGCGGCGTGTGGCGACCCGGGGATGACCCGTTCGCCACACGCCTTTCGTTCCACAGGTGTAGCCGCTGGCATTACGGCGGCGTTTGAGATCTCCAGGAAAGGTAGTCTATGGGCAAGGAAGCCACCCGCGTTCGTCGTCGTGAGCGCAAGAACATCGCCTCCGGCGTCGCGCACGTGAACTCGTCGTTCAACAACACGACCATCACCATCACCGACGCGCAGGGCAACACGATTGCCTGGTCTTCCGCCGGCACGATGGGCTTCAAGGGCTCGCGCAAGTCGACCCCGTATGCCGCGCAGGTTGCAGCCGAGGACGTGTCCAAGAAGGCGCAGGAGCACGGCATGCGCACGCTGGAAGTCGAAGTCGCCGGTCCCGGTTCGGGCCGCGAATCGGCGCTCCGCGCGCTCCAGGCCGCGGGCTTCACCGTCACCTCGATCCGCGACGTGACCACGATCCCGCACAACGGTTGCCGTCCCCGCAAGCGTCGGCGCGTTTGATACGAAGTTGCGGGCGCATTGTCGCCCGCGATGACTTTTTTTAAGAAGCCGCAGGTGCGACCTGTGGCCTTTCTCCAACGCCAGTATCTGCAACGGCAGTTTGACTGGCCTGTATGGGTGAAACAGTGACGATCCAGAAAAATTGGCAAGAACTGATTCGACCGAACAAGCTCCAGGTGCAGCCCGGCAGCGATTCGAACCGTTTCGCGACCATCGTCGCCGAGCCGCTCGAGCGCGGCTTCGGCCAGACGCTCGGCAACGCGCTGCGCCGCATCCTGTTGTCCTCGCTCCAGGGCGCGGCGGTGCAGTCGGTGCACATCGACGGCGTGCTGCACGAGTTCTCCTCGATCGCGGGCGTCCGTGAGGACGTCACCGACATCGTGCTCAACATCAAGGACATCTCGATCAAGATGCAGGGCGAAGGCCCCAAGCGCATGGTCGTGAAGAAGTCCGGCCCGGGCGTCGTCACCGCCGGTGACATCCAGACCGTCGGCGACGTCGTCGTGCTCAACCCGGACCTGCAGATCTGCACGCTCGACGAGGGCGCCGAGATCCGCATGGAGTTCACGGTCGCCACCGGCAAGGGCTACGTGCCCGCCGAGCGCAATCGTCCCGAGGACGCGCCGATCGGCCTGATCCCGGTCGACAGCCTGTACTCGCCGGTCCGCAAGGTCTCCTACAAGGTCGAGAACACCCGCGAGGGCCAGATCCTCGACTACGACAAGCTGACCATGACGATCGAGACCAACGGCGCGCTGACGCCGGATGACTCCGTGGCTTACGCGGCGCGCATCCTGCAGGATCAGCTCAACGTGTTCGTCAACTTCGAAGAGCCGCGCAAGGAAGTCGCCCAGGAGATCATCCCGGACCTCGCCTTCAACCCGGCCTTCCTCAAGAAGGTGGACGAGCTCGAACTGTCGGTGCGTTCGGCCAACTGCTTGAAGAACGACAACATCGTCTACATCGGCGACCTCGTGCAGAAGTCGGAAGCCGAAATGCTCCGCACTCCGAACTTCGGCCGCAAGTCGCTGAACGAGATCAAGGAAGTGCTGGCCCAGATGGGTCTGCACCTCGGCATGGAAGTGCCGGGCTGGCCGCCGGAGAACATCGACGAGCTCGCCAAGCGCTTCGAGGATCACTACTGATCCGAACTACAACAGGCTGAGGCGCGAATTCATCGCGCCTTAGCGGGCGAACGCAGGCAGCCCACCTGAGCAACAAGTCCGACGAACCGTCGCGACGAATGAAATTCAAGGAATAGAAAAATGCGTCACGGCAAGGTTCATCGCAAGCTCAACCGCACCGCGGAGCATCGCCGCGCGATGTTCGCCAACATGTGCGCCGCGCTGATCAAGCACGAGCAGATCGTCACCACGCTGCCGAAGGCGAAGGAATTGCGTCCGATCGTCGAGAAGCTGGTCACCCTCGGCAAGAAGGGCGGGCTGGCCATGCGCCGCCAGGCCATCTCCGAGATGCGCGACAAGGATCAGGTCAGGAAGCTGTTCGACACGCTCGCGCCCCGCTACAAGGATCGCCAGGGTGGCTACACCCGCATCATCAAGGCCGGCTTCCGCTACGGCGACAACGCCCCGATGGCCGTGATCGAGTTCGTCGATCGCGACGTCGATGCCAAGGGCCAGGATTCCGGTCCGGTGCAGGAGAAGGAAGCCGAGGCGGCGTAAGCCGACCGGTAGAGAGTTTTCAGAAAGCGGCGCCTTGGGCGCCGCTTTTTTATTGGCCGTCCTCGTTGCTTGCGTCCCGCTCCTCACGCGTCAGTGAGCGCCGATTGCTATCGTGCCGGTAGCGCACGATATCTCCACCAGAATCAATGGAGACATCGCATGAACATCGACCTTTCCGGAAAGACCGCCCTCGTGACCGGCTCGACCGCCGGCATCGGCCACGCCATCGCCAGGGGCCTTGCCGGCTCGGGTGCGAGCGTCGTGATCAACGGACGCGGCCAGGACAGGGTCGATGCGGCCGTGCGCAAGCTGGAAGCTGTGGGCGGGAAGGTCCGCGGCATCGCCGCCGACGTCTCTACCGCGGCGGGCTGCAAGGCGCTCGTCACGGCGCTGCCCGAAGTCGACATCCTCATCAACAATGCCGGTATCTTCGAGCCGAAAGACTTTTTCGACATTCCGGACGAGGACTGGAGCCGCTTCTTCGAGGTCAACGTCATGAGCGGCGTGCGTCTCTCGCGCGCGTATATGAAGGGCATGCTCAAGCGCAACTGGGGCCGCGTCGTCTTCATCTCCTCGGAGTCCGGGCTCAACATTCCCGTCGAGATGATCCACTACGGCATGAGCAAGACGGCGCAGCTTTCGGTCGCGCGCGGCCTCGCGCAGCTCACACGCGGCACCGGCGTCACGGTCAATTCCGTGCTGCCGGGCCCGACAATGTCGGAGGGCGTCGAGACGTTTGTGAAGGATCTAGCCAAGCAGAACGGCCAGTCAGTCGATGAGGCGGCGGCCAATTTCGTCAAACAGCATCGCCCAAGCTCGCTGCTCCAGCGCTTCGCCAGCGTCGATGAAATCGCCAACATGGTGGTTTATGCAGCTTCGAAGGAAGCCTCCGCGACCAACGGCGCGGCGTTGCGTGCCGAGGGCGGTGTCATCAACACCATCGCCTGAGGCCTGCGCATGCCGGCCTATGTGATCTCCGAAGTCGAGGTGCGCGACGGAGCCGCGATGGAGGCCTATCGCACGCTCGCCGCAGCGACCATCGCGCAATATGGCGGCCGCTATCTCGTGCGCGGCGGCGCCGCTGAACTCGCCGAAGGCAACCTTCCGCCCAAGACCATCATCATCGTCGAATTTCCTTCGATGGCGCGGCTCAAGGAATGGTATGCCTCGGCCGAGTACGCCGAAGCGCTGAAGCTGCGGCGGACGGCGCTGGAGCGCCGGCTGCTGTTTGTCGAGGGCGTGTTGCCGTCGTAGGCCAGCGCGAGCAGGATTCTCGCTCGAAAACGCTCTAATCCTCCTTGATCCCGGCCGTCTGCGCAATCTGCTTCATCTCCGCGATCTCCTTATTGACCGCAGAGGCCCAGTCACTGTAGCGCGCGAAGCCCGGCTCGAAGCCGACCTTGGTGAAGCGCTCGACCACGGAGGGGTTGTTGATGGTGGCTTCCAACGTGGCCGTCAGCCTGTCCCGTATGGCCGGCGGAAGTCCCTTCGGCGTGACGACAGCTCCCCAGGACGAGAAATCGATGCCGGAATAGCCGAGCTCCGCGAGGGTCGGCACATCCGGCAGGTAGGGCGTCCGCTTGGCCGAGAACACCGCGAGCACACGCACGGTGCCGGCGTCGAGCTGCGGCTTGACCGCGATCACGGTGTCGACGTGATACTGGATGTGCTTTCCGATCAGATCGTTCATCGCGGGCGCGCTGCCCTTGTACGGCAGGTGCACCATCTTGATGCCTGCACTCGACTTGAACAGCTCGCCTGCGAAGTGCGATACCGTTGCGGCGCCGAAGGACGCGAGCGACAGCCTGTCCGGATTGGCCTTGGCTTCCGCGACAAGCGCGGCCAGATCCTTGATCGGATTGTCCTTGTAGGTGACCAGCACCAGAGTGATCTTGCCGACTTGCCCTAGCGGCTCGAAATCCTTGGCCGCATCGTAGGGCACGGTTTCCTTGACGGCCGCTGGCAGGGTAAAGGTCGAGTTGGAGCTGAAGAACAGGGTGTAGCCGTCGGGCGCGGCGCGCGCGACCTCCTTGCCCGCGATCGTGGTGCCGCCACCCGGACGGTTCATGACGATGACGGGCTTGCCGAGCCGGGCCTCGAGCTCGCCGCCGATGATGCGCGCGACGACGTCGGAGGCGCCTCCAGGCGGAAACGGCACGACCAATTGCAGCGGTCTCTCGGGATAGTCGTCGGCAAGAGCCAGGTTTGCTCCGCCGAACATCGCGGCAGCAGCGAATGCAGCCGCAAAAATCTTTCTTTTCATCCAGAAGCTCATTCAGCTCATCCCTGACAATCGTCGCCCGGCTCAACGGGCGACGGATCGTAACAGAGAGGGCCGGCCGCTTGGAAGCGGCCGGATGCTGAAAACTACCACCCCTCCAGCACAATCTTGCCGCGCGACTTGCTGCTCTCGAGCAACGCATGCGCGCGCTTGAGGTTGGCCGCGTTGATCGTGCCAAAGGTCTGGTCGAGCGTGGTGCGCAGCACGCCCTTGTCGATGAGGTCGGCGACGTCGTCCAGCAGATGATGTTGCGCGATCATGTCGGCGGTCTGGAACGAGGAGCGTGTGAACATGGATTCCCAGTGCACCGAGATCGCCTTGCCCTTGAACGCGGCAACCGTGAATTCCGGGGGATCGTCGATCAGGCCGAATTTGCCCTGCGGTGCCATCAAGTCCGCGATCGCCTTGTAGTGCTGGTCGGTGAAGGTGAGGCTCGCGACCAGCGCGACCGGAGGCAGCTTCAGCTTCTCGATCTGCTCCTTCATCGGCTTGCCGTGGTCGATCACCGCATGCGCGCCGAGATCGCGGCACCATTTTTGCGATTCCGGCCGCGTCGCGGTCGCGACCACCGTCAGCCCGGTGAGGCGGCGGGCGAGCTGGATCAGGATCGAGCCGACACCGCCGGCGCCGCCCGTGATCAAGAGCGTGCGCGGATCGACACTCTTGCCGGGCACCGCACCGAGCCGGTCGAACAGCAATTCCCAGGCGGTGATGGAGGTGAGGGGAAGGGCGGCTGCCTGCGCGAACGACAGGCTCTTCGGCTTGTTGCCGACGATACGCTCGTCGACCAGATGGAATTCGGAATTGGTGCCTTGGCGCAGGATCGAGCCGGCGTAAAACACCTCGTCGCCCGGCTTGAACAGCGTGACGTCGGGACCGACGACGTCGACCACGCCGGCCGCGTCATAGCCCAGAATCTTGGTTTCCCCCTCGGGCGGGGCGGCGCGCTTGCGCACCTTGTAATCGACCGGATTGGCCGAGATCGCCTTCACGGCGACGCGGATGTCGCGCCCCCGGGGCTCGGGCTTGGCGGTCTCGAAATCGATCAGCGCGTCCTGATCCTCGATCGGAAGCGATTTCTTGTAGCCGACGGCCTTCATGGCTTGTCTCCATCAGATGGCGGCGTGCTCGCCTGCCGTCCTAACTGTCGCTCCGGCTTCAGTTTGGCAAGTACTGTAGAATCGGGGATATAGTCCCTGTTTGGATACTATTGGGAAAACACGCATGAAACGGCGCGAATTCGCCCGCCGTCCCGGCTGCTCGGTCGAGGCGACGCTGGATCTCATCGACGGCAAGTGGAAGGGCGTGATCCTCTACCACCTGCAGGGCGGCACCCAGCGTTTCGGCGAATTGCGCCGCCGGATGCCCGGCATCACCCAGCGCATGCTGACCAAGCAGCTTCGAGCGCTGGAGGAGGACAAGCTCGTCATCCGCAAGGTCTATGCGGAGGTGCCGCCGCGCGTGGAATATTCTCTCTCCGAACTCGGCGAGAGCCTGCGGCCGGTGATCGACATCTTGAAGGCCTGGGGCGAGAGCCACCAGCAGCGGCTGTCCTGCGCGCCAGCGCCGATGGTCGTGAAGAAGCCGAAGCGCGCCGCGTAGATACCGGGAGCGGTCCGTGCCGCTCCCGGAAGCGATCACCTCAGAACGCGAACTGGGTGCGCATCGCGACCGCGTCGAATTTCGAACCTACGTCGGCGGTCGAGATCGGTGAGGCCTGCTTCGACACCGTTCCATGCAGATAGTCCAGCATGAAACGGACGTTGCCGTTGACGTACCAGTTGAGTGCGAGCGTATAGACGTTCTGCCGGCCACCGGCGACGCCGTTCGCGGTCGCGAGCTGGTCGTTGAGGTCGACCGTCGAGAAGCGACCCGCGATTTCCCACGCGCCCCAGCCGCCGCCCTCGAGCGAGAACGGATGCGCGGGCTTGACGCCGTTATAGGCGGCGTTGGCTGCATTGTAGGTCCGGCCCTCGCCAGTCAGCACGTAGCCAGCCTGCGCGTAGCCGCCCTGGAATTTCAGGCTCGGCGCGCCGACCAGCGGCACGCCGGTGTTGGCGGTGCGGTCGACATTGTACCAGAAATACTCGCCCTGAACGATGAACGGACCGTAGGTCGCCGCCGCTTCGACGCTGTAGACCTGCGCGCCCGAGACATTGGCGATCGCGCCGGTCGAGACCAGCGTGGTCGGGTCGAGACGCAGTTCCGGACGATCGCTGAGCGCGACCGTCTGGGTGTTGGCGACGAGATTGCGCGGCGGCTGGATCAGCCATTGCGCGTCGGCGCCGATATGCACCGAGTAATCCTTGCCGCTGAGGGGATTGCCGGCAACGCGAGCCACCGCGCCATATTGCTCGCTCGTGCCCGCCGGCGCCGCGCTCGAGGCCGAGTGGATCGCGCCGGTCGAGGGTCCCGTGACATATCCGCCGATCCAGAGCTGGTCGTTGTACCAGCGCGTGCCGGCTGCAGAGCGGAAGTCGCCCGCGGCGATGTTGGTCGCGATGATGCCGGCCGAGGCGCGCTCCATGAACATGATGTCGTTGGAGCTCGTGGCCTCGTCCATGGTGTAAGGCAGGTCCATGATGCCGGCCTCGATCGCCATCCGTCCGCCGAACGGTTTCAAGCCGGTGTAGCTGAGATAGGCATTCTCGACGCCGGAGACGCCGCCGCCGGGCAGCGAACCCGGAGCTGCGCCGCCAAATCCGTCGGAGGAGCCGCCGAAGTCGTAGACCAGCGCGAAATTCCAGTCGTTGAAGAACTTGCCGGCGAGACCGATGCGCGCGCGGCGGACGTTCTCGCCGCTGTCGAGCTTTTGCGGCACGGTTGCCGCCGTGTTGGGACGGTAGTCATAGCCGCCGATATCGTAGTGAACGCGGCCTGTAATCCCGACGCAGTTTGCCCCATCGGCAGTACAGATGGTCGGCCGGTTGTTCGGCATCGTCACGACGACGCCGGACGCGGGCGCCGGTCCCTTGAGCGGGATCGCCGCGTTGGCGTTGGCGACGACGGCCTTCGCTTCGGAACGCGCTTCGGCTTTCGCCTCCGCCTTCGCCTCGGTCCTGGCCTTCGCCGTGGCCGCGGTGTTCGCGGCGGTCTGGCTCTGGAGCTTGTCGAGCTTCTGTTCCAGCATCTTCAACTGCTGCTTCAGGAGCGCGATCTCCTGATCGCTGCTGCTTGCCGATTGGGCCTGGGCCTGCGAGGCCGCCAGCGCGCCGGCGAGACCAATCGCTGTGGCTGCAATTCTTGTCCTGCTCACGTCATGACTCCATCGGTTGACGAACTTCCCCAAGTCGCAACGGGAGAGCCTAGATATGATCGATGACTGCCCCGCGACGTCGCGCCCGGTTGCGGGGTTCCCACTGATGCAAATTCGCCGCAACCGAATCCGCCTTGCACCACCATGCAAGGTGACGCGCATCATGCCAATCCACCGGCTCAGGCAAATTGCGATTTCGCGCGCCGGGCTTGCATGCCGGACACACCAAAAAGGGAGCCGAATATGCCGCCGGGCGCCCTTCTATTGGCGGGCGAACGCGCCTATATTCCGGCGTCTTTTCCGAGAGGTAGGAATGTTTCGATCGACCTGGACCGCCGTCGTCACGGCACTGTGCATAGCCTTTTCGGCCAACTTCAATCCGGCCGCCGCGCAAGACCGCCGTGTCCCGTCCTCGCCCGCCGAACTGCGGCTGTCCTATGCGCCGATCGTGCAGCGGGTGCAGCCGGCGGTCGTCAACGTCTATGCCGCCAAGGTGGTGCAGAACCGCAACCCGCTGCTCGACGACCCGATCTTCCGCCGCTTCTTCGGCGTGCCCGGCCAGCAACAGGAGCAGGTGCAGCGCTCGCTTGGTTCTGGCGTGATCGTCGATGCGTCCGGGCTCGTTGTCACCAATGTCCATGTCATCGAAGGCGCCGACCAGGTCAAGGTGTCGCTGTCGGACAAGCGTGAGTTCGAGGCCGAGATCGTGCTGAAGGACTCTCGCAGCGATCTCGCCGTGCTGCGTCTGAAGGACTCCAAAGAGAAGTTTCCGGCTCTCGAATTCACCAATTCGGACGAGCTGATGGTGGGCGACGTCGTGATGGCGATCGGTAATCCCTTCGGCGTCGGCCAGACCGTGACTCACGGCATCATCTCGGCGCTGGCGCGCACGCAGGTCGGTATCACCGACTACCAGTTCTTCATCCAGACCGATGCGGCGATCAATCCTGGCAATTCGGGCGGCGCGTTGGTCGACATGAACGGCAGGCTCGCGGGCATCAACACCGCGATCTATTCGCGCTCCGGCGGTTCGCAGGGCATCGGTTTCGCGATCCCCGCCAACATGGTGCGCGTCGTCGTCGCTTCTGCCAAGGGCGGCGGCAAGGCGGTGAAGCGGCCGTGGCTCGGCGCGAAATTGCAGGCGGTGACGCCCGAGATCGCCGAGAGCCTCGGCCTGCGTTCGCCGACCGGTGCGCTGGTCGCGAGCGTGGTGTCGAACGGCCCCGCGGCGAAGGCCGGTTTGAAATCCTCCGATCTCATCACCGGGATCGACGGCCAGACCGTGGATGATCCCAACGCTTTCGACTATCGCTTCGCGACGCGCCCGCTCGGCGGCACGGCGCAGATCGACGTGCAGCGCGGCGGCAAGCCGGTCAAGCTGGCAGTGGCGCTGGAAACCGCGCCGGACAACGGCCGCAACGAGCTCGTCGTCACCGCGCGCTCGCCGTTCCAGGGCGCGAAAGTCTCGACCATCACGCCGGCGGTTGCCGACGAGCTGCATCTGGACGCCGACACAGAAGGCGTCGTGATCACCGATCTCGGCGGCGACAGCGCGGCCGCGAATGTCGGGTTCCAGAAGGGCGACATCATTCTGACGGTCAATAGCCAGAAGATCGGCAAGACCGGCGACCTCGAAAAGGCCGCAGGCGATCGCCCGCGGATCTGGCGAATCACGCTGGTGCGTGGCGGCCAGCAGATCAACGTCACGCTGGGCGGATGAGTCCGAAGCGACCACAGGAGACGCCAACTCTCTTTGCCGCGGCGGGGCTCGATCACGAGGCTCCGCATCCGCTGCCCGATCGGCTGCGGCCGCGCGCGCTCTCGGAGGTCGTCGGACAGGACCACATCCTGGGTCCCGACGGCGCGCTGACGCGCATGCTGGAAACGCGCACGCTGGGCTCGCTGGTGTTCTGGGGCCCGCCCGGCACCGGCAAGACCACGGTGGCGCGGTTGCTGGCGGACGCGACCGATTTGCATTTCGAGCAGATCTCCGCGGTGTTCTCCGGCGTCGCCGATTTGAAGAAGGCCTTTGAGGCCGCGCGTGCGCGCCGCGAGATGGGCAAGGGCACGCTGCTGTTCGTCGACGAGGTGCATCGCTTCAACCGCGCCCAGCAGGATTCCTTTCTGCCCGTCATGGAAGACGGCACGGTGGTGATGGTCGGCGCCACCACCGAAAACCCATCGTTCGAGCTCAACGCGGCGCTTCTGTCTCGGGCGCGCGTGCTGGTGTTTCGCTCGCTTGACGCTGCCGCGATCGAAAAGCTGTTCGCGCATGCCGAGGAGGTCGAGGGCCGCAAGCTGCCGCTCGACGCCGAGGCGCGCGCCGTGCTGGTGCGCATGGCCGATGGCGACGGCCGCGCGTCGCTGACACTCGTCGAGGAAGTCTGGCGCGCCGCGCGCAAGGACGAGATTTTCGGCGCCGCGCAGTTGCAGGAGATTTTGCAGCGCCGCGCCCCGATCTACGATAAGTCGGCCGACGGCCATTACAATTTGATCTCGGCGCTGCACAAGTCGGTGCGCGGCTCCGATCCCGATGCCGCGCTGTATTATCTCGCGCGTATGCTGGACGCCGGCGAGGACCCGCTGTTCCTGGCCCGCCGCGTCGTGCGCATGGCGGTGGAGGACATCGGCCTTGCCGATCCGCAGGCGCTGGTCATCGCCAACGCCGCCAAGGATGCCTTCGACTTCCTCGGCCATCCCGAAGGCGAGCTCGCCATCGCGCAGGCCGTGGTCTATCTCGCCACCGCACCGAAATCGAACGCGGTCTACACCGCCTTCGGCACGGCGATGCGGGTCGCAAAGCAGGCCGGCTCGCTGCTGCCGCCGAAACACATCCTGAACTCGCCGACCAAGCTGATGAAGTCGGAAGGCTACGGCGCAGCCTACGAATACGACCACGATGCCCCCGAGGCCTTCTCCGGCCAGGACTACTTTCCGGAAGCCCTGGGCCGCCAGACGTTCTACGACCCGCCCGACCGCGGTTTTGAACGCGAGATCCGCAAGCGGCTGGATTATTGGGCGAAGTTGCGGAAGGAGCGGGGCGGCTGAGGCCAAAATCGCCATTTCGTCGTGACGAAAGGGCACTTTTGGGCTAGGCAGGCACCATGAGCCGTCGCATCAAAAGAACCGATCCAAAGCCCCGTTCGCGCGATGAGCGCAAGGAAACGCGCCCGTTCAAGGCGCGCAGCGCGAAGACAGCAGGGCTGCGGCCCAGCGGCAAGCCGGGTGCGAAGCCGCCGCGCTTTGGGGGCGAGCGCGCCGAGCGGCGTGTGTCGGAGCCTGCGCTGGAAAAGGCTGCGCCGCCAAAGCCCGTCGAGGCGCTGCTGCCAACCAAGGTGCAGACCGTCAAGGTCTCGGCCGACGAGAACAACATGCGCGTCGATCGCTTCCTCGAAGCGCGCTTTCCCGGCCTGTCGTTCTCCCACATCCAGCGCGTCGTCCGCAAAGGCGAGTTGCGGGTCGACGGCAAGCGCGTCGACAGCAAGGACCGTCTGGAGGAGGGCCAGAGCGTCCGCATTCCGCCGCTGAAGCTCGACACGCCGAAGGCGCCCAATCCGCAGTCGGAGGCAGCGCAAAAGACGCTTGCCGCGCTGAAGGAAATGACGATCTACGAGGACGACGACGTTCTTGTGCTGAACAAGCCGGCCGGCCTTGCCGTGCAGGGCGGCTCGGGCATGACGCGGCATATCGACCAGATGCTGGAGGTGATGCGCGATGCCAAGGGGCAGAAGCCGCGCCTCGTGCACCGCATCGACAGGGAGACGTCGGGCTGTCTCTTGGTCGCCAAGACCCGCTTTGCCGCCTCGCACCTGACCGGCGCGTTCCGTTCGCGGTCGGCGCGAAAAACCTATTGGGCGCTGGTGCCGGGGCTGCCGAAGCCGAAGCAGGGCCGCATCTCGACCTTCCTCGCCAAAGAGGAGAGCGAGGACGACACCATCATGCGCATCGCCCAGCATGGCGACGAGGGCGCGAGCCATGCGGTGACGTATTATGCGGTGGTCGAGACCGCCGGCAACAAGCTGACCTGGGTGTCGCTGAAGCCGGTGACGGGGCGCACCCACCAGCTGCGCGCCCACATGGAACATATCGGCCACCCCATCGTCGGCGATCCCAAATATTTCAACATCGAGAATTGGCAACTGCCGGGCGGCCTGCAAAACCGGCTGCATCTGCTTGCGCGCCGCATCGTCATTCCGCATCCGCGCGGCGGCGTGATCGACGCGACCGCACCGCTTCCGCCGCACATGCAGCAGTCGTGGAACCTGCTCGGGCTCGATGCAAGCAGATTTGATCCGATCGAGAACGCGCCTGAAGATTAGTTGAACGGGGGCGGCAGAAGGGTTGGTGACTGGACAGGGACCGAAACGAGATGCGCGAATTGTTCGATGAAGCTGCGGGGCGATCCCCGCTCGATCCGCAGGAGGCGGTCCGCCAGGCCTCGCGCGTGCCGTTGCGCAAGCGCTTCTACAAGGAGGTGGGGGTGGCCGAGGCTGAGGGCGGTTTCGCCATCATGCTCGACGGCAAGCCGATTCGGACGCCATCTGGACGCCAGGTGGCGATCCCCTCGCGAGACCTTGCCGATGCGGTGGCTGCGGAATGGGCGGATCAGAACGAGACGATCAAGCCCATGACCATGCCGCTGACGCGGATCGCCAACAGCGTGGTCGAGGGCGTCGTTGACCGCGTCGATCTCGTCACGGACGACCTTGCAAAATACCTCCAGTCCGATCTGCTGTTCTATCGCGCCGGCCATCCCGAAGGACTTGTCGCCTGCGAGGCCGCGCATTGGGACCCCGTGCTGTTCTGGGCCGCGGAGACGCTGGGGGCGCACTTCATCCTGTCCGAGGGCATCATGCATGTGAGGCAGCCGGACGAAGCAATCCAGGCCGCGCGTGCGGCACTGCCGGGGGATGCCTGGTCGGTCGCCGCCCTCCACGTGATCACGACGCTCACCGGCTCGGCGCTGCTGGCGCTGGCGCTTGCCCATGGCGTGCGCGACGCCGACCAGATCTGGGCGGCAGCCTATGTCGATGAGGACTGGAACGCCGAGAAATGGGGAGTGGACGAAGAAGCGGCCGCGCGCCGCGCTGCCCGACTGAGGGATTTCAAGGCTGCGGTCGCGGTCCTGGCGGCGGTAAAACCGCCCTCGGCCGAAGGTCCTTAACGAGAGGTTTACGACGCAGGCGTTAGGGTGACCCGTGCTCCTGGGCCCGTGAGATGCCGACGCCGATAAGCTCGATCCTTCCCGTCAGCGCTGCCAGCGCCGTGGCTGATGCGGCGACCCCTGACCTCGTGCTTCAGGCTGGTAGTGTCGTCGACGCCAAGGTGGTCAGCGTGCTCGCCGACAATCTGGTGCGGATCGCGATCGCCAACCTCTCGATGGATGTGATGTCTGAGGTGTCGCTGACGCCCGGACAAAATCTCCAGCTTGCGGTGTCGCAGAACGACGGCACCATCCGGCTCGCCATCATGGGCGGGGCAGGCGAGGCGGCCGCCGATCAGGTCATGCTGACGCCGGCTGCGGCCTCGCTGGTGGACAGCCCGTCGCTGGCGCCGTCAGTGGGCGCGGTCCGCAACACCCTCACACCGACCGAGCAGGTCGCCGTCACCGTTGCCTCGGCCGAGGCCGTGACGAAGCAAGGCAGCCAGGCGCCGCTGTTCGCCAATCTGGCCGCGGTCGTCACTAGCAGCGATCTGCCGGCGGGGCTGAAGCAGGCGATGCTGGGCGTGCTGGCGCAGCAGACCTCGCTCAACACCGGGCTCGATGGCGGCGACATCGAATCCGCATTCCAGAAGTCCGGACTGTTCCTCGAGGCCTCGCTCGCCGCAGGTGCGACGCCGTCCTCCGGCACGATGCCGGACCTGAAGGCGGCATTGCTGGTGCTGCGTCAGACGCTGACGACGCTCGAGACCACCGTGCCACAGGGTGCCGCGATTCCTGCTGCTACCCCGGGGACGCCGCAGGTTGCCGCCGCGCCGGTTCCGGCAGCAGGAGAGGCCGAGCCGGCGGCCTTGCCGTCAACCGAACCCGAGATCGTCCAACCGCCGCAAATGCCGCGCAGCGCCAATCTCGCGGCCGCTGTGCTGGCCGACATCGCTGGCGGTGCTCCGCAGGCCGCGATGCCGCGGACGATGACCGCAAGCCTTGCCGCGAGCCTCCTGCAAGAGATCACGCAAAACCTGCCGCGCATGACCGGCAACGTGCCGGGCTCGAACAAGGCCGTGCCTGACGGACACATCTTCGAGGCAGCCGCGCGCGCGACGCCACCGCCGGTTCGCGGCGCGTTGCCGTCGACGCAATCCATTGCCTCGCCGTCACTCGCACCGGATACGCCGCTCGCTGCGACCGTGCATCGGCTGCTCGACGACACCGAAGCCGCGATCGCGCGCCAGACTTTGCTCCAGGTCGCTTCGCTCCCCGATCGCACTGACGCCAGCGGTCACAGGATCGATCCGACCGTGCCGCAGTGGAATTTCGAGATTCCCTTCGCAACGCCGCAGGGCACCGCAATGGCGCAGTTCGAGATCTCGCGCGACGGCGGCAATGAGTCCGCCGATCCCGCCAAGCGCACCTGGCGCGCGCGGTTCACACTCAATGTCGAGCCGGCCGGCCCCGTGCACGCTTTGATTACTCTGAACGGCGACAAGACCCTCGTGCGGATGTGGGCGGAGCGGCCGGCGACGGCGCAGCAGCTCCGCGCCGGAATCGGCGAGCTCAACCAGGCCCTGACCAGGGCCGAGCTCAAGCCCGGCGACATCCTGGTCCGCGATGGCACCCCGCCACAGCCCGCGCCGGCCCGCGCCGGCCACTTCCTGGATCGCGCCACATGAGCGACCCGTCGAAGCTTGCGATTGCGCTACATTACGAGAAGGGCAGCAACGCGCCTGTCGTCGTCGCCAAGGGCAGAGGCACGATCGGCGAAAAAATCGTCGAGATCGCCAAGGCCAACGACATCCCGATCGAGGAGAACGAGATCTTGGCCGGCGCGCTCTCCAAGGTCGAACTCGGCGAGGAGATCCCGCCCGACCTCTACAAGGCCGTCGCCGAAGTGCTGGTGTTCGTGCTGCGGCTGTCGGGCCGGGGGCGGTAGAGCATGATCCGGACCTGAAGGGCCGCGTTAGCGCAAAGTGTGCAGCGGTTGTCCGAAGAGATCATGCTCAAGAAATAACCTGTCATCGTTTCACCACGATAATTGCTGCATGGTTGCGGCCGCTTTCATCGTTCAACGGATGTCGCTCTTGATCACCCGCCGTTCCACCCTCGGCCTTCTTGCCGCAGCTGCCACCATGCCATCGCGCTCGTTCGCCCACGTCGCGCCGCCGCGCAACGAAATCAGCGAGAGCCTCGCAAAACGCTTCACGGACCTCGGCACATCAGGCACCTTCGTCGGCTACAAGGTCGAGGATTATCTGATCGTCGCCAGCGACAAGGAGCGTTCGGGCGAAGCCAAGCCGCCGGCTTCGACCTTCAAGATTCCGAACTCGCTGATCGCGCTGGAGACCGGCGTGGTCGCTGATCCCGACAAGGACGTGTTCCCGTGGGACGGCGTGAAGCGGCCGATCGAAGCCTGGAACAAGGACCACACGCTGCGCAGCGCAATTCTCGTCAGCGCGGTGCCGGTCTATCAGGAGATCGCGCGCCGGATCGGGCAAGAGCGCATGCAGAAATACGTCGATCTGTTCGACTACGGCAATCGCGATATCGGCGGCGGCATCGACCAGTTCTGGCTCACCGGCGCCTTGCGTATCGATCCGGTCGAGCAGGTCGATTTCGTCGACAGGCTGCGCCGCCGCGCACTGCCGATTTCGAAGCGCAGCCAGGATCTCGTCGCCGACATCCTGCCGGTGACCAAGGTCGGCGACAGCGTCATTCGCGCCAAGTCCGGGCTCTTGGGCGCCGAGCGCGGCGAGCCGTCGCTTGGCTGGATGGTGGGCTGGGCCGAGAAGGGCGAAGCGCACACCGTGTTCGCGCTCAATATGGACTGCAAGGAGCCGCGTCTGGTCGGCGAGCGCATGCCGCTGACGCAAGCCTGCCTTGCCGAGATCGGCGCCATCTAGCGCTGCCGCGCTGGCGCCGCTCGACTAGCATCTCCCGGCCAAGAAACCGCGCCAAGAAACTGCGCCAAGAAACTGCGCCAAGAAAAACCGGGAGGACAAAATGAACTCAACGCCGCTCTGGCTGTCATCGGTCACGCTTGCCGCCGCAGGCGGTTGGCTCGCCGCCACGTTGTTTTGCCGGTCCCGCCACCAGCAGGGAGCCGCGCTTTCCGCAACTCACGATGGATCAGCTCGACGCGAAGCAGAAGCCGCTCGGCGAGCAGATCATGAAGGTCTCGAGCGTCGGCATCGGCGGGCCATACAATCCGATGATCCGCAGCCCGGTGCTCGGCCAGCGCCTGTTCGACCTGTTCCATTATCTGCGCTGGGAAACTTCGGTCCCGACAAAACTCAACGAGTTCGCGATCCTGATCATCGGGCGGCAGTGGCGCTCGCAGGTCGAGTGGTACGCCCATGCGCCGCTGGCGGCGAAGGCGGGCCTGTCGCCCGACACCATCGCGGAGCTGAAGGCCAACAAGCGGCCGTCGAACATGGCCGAGGACGAGGCCGTCGTCTACGACTTCGTCACCGAGCTCACCACGACCAAGAAGGTCGGCGACGAAACTTATGCGCGCGCCAAAAAGGTCTTCAACGATCAGCAGATCGTCGACCTCACCGCGCTCGCGGGTAACTATGTGATGGTCGCGATGCTGCTGGCGATGGCGGAAGAGACGGTGCCGCCGGACAAGCAGGAGCCGTTCAAGCCCGGCGAGCCGTAGGGCGGGCAGCTTCTTTGCGGCCATCCTTCGAGACGCCCGCTTCGCGGGCTCCTCAGGATGAGGTCTTGTTTCGCGGCGATATATCAGACCCTCATGGTGAGGAGCGCCGCCTTACGGCGCGTCTCGAACCATGCAGGCCGAACAGGCGCCTAACCCAGCTTGAACAGCGCCTGCAAAAACTCCTCCACCGCCTTGCGCGACTCCGCGGCCGTCGTTGGATTGCCGCCGACATGCGGATTGAGCTCGACGCAGGAATCCTTGTAGGTGAACGGCGCTTTCGTGTCGGCGTTCATCAGCACGCCGCCATCGTCTTCCTTGATCTGGCAGCTGCGCACGGTCTGCGCGCCAGTGGACACGGCGACCGTATTGACGCCGAGCAGCCCACTGTCAAAGCCGTGCGCGCTGTCGGGGTATTCGGTCAACACCACGTCGCGACCGGCCGTCTTGAGCCGCTCGACGAACGCCTTGCAGCTCTTGACGGGATTGTAGTCGTCGGGCGTGCCGTGGAAGATGCGGATCGGGCGCGCGGCGATGTCCGTGTCGTTCTGATAGGTCGTCGAGCAGTCCGGATAGAAGGGAATGTAGGCGGCGAACTGGATGCCGGACTTGTTCCAGAGCTTGTGGAAGCGCTCGAGGCTGGCATAGAGCGTCGTCTGTCCGCCGCGTGAAAAGCCCATCAGCACAATGCGGTCAGGAGCGACGCGGGGATGTTTTGCCAGGATCTCAAGCGAGCGGTAGATGTCGATGATGAGGTTGAGCCGGCCGAGCAGGGCCTGGTTCGGCCCCACCACCGTCAGCCCGCGGCCGGTAAAGCCGTCGATCACGAAGGTCGAGATGCCCATGGCGTTGAACGCGTGCACCCAGGCCTCGGTCGTGGCGCCGACGCCGCTCGAGCCGTGCATCAGCACCACGACGGGGAGTTTTCCGCTGCCTTGCGCGACGCGGAATTCGCCGGCGACCGTCACCGGCTTGCCGGCCGCGGCGTCGCCGCTGAGGAATTGCTGGTCGGAGAGGGTGAGCGAAGGGATCGGGTAGATCTCGGCGCGGGTGGCGACTTCCCTGGGAAGCGATTGTGCGTTGGCGCCAATGCCGACGAACAGCGTTGAAATACAGAGCGCCATGGCGACGCGGAATGCGGTCGGCATCGGTTCTTCCCCCGTGATTCTCAGTGAGTAGAACAACAGCCCCGCGCGCTGTCAATTTGACGCGGTTGGCGGCTTCCCTCAGGGGGGATCGGCCTTCTTCGCCGTCAGCGCCTCGTCGATCGCAAAACCGCCGATCTCGCTCATCGCCTGCGAGATCACATCGCCCTTGCGGGCAAAGCCGGCTGAGAGAAAGTCGAACTGGGTGCGCGCCAGCCGCAGCACCTCGATCGGCACGGAGATGACGGTCTCGTTGAAACTGTCGACCGAGGCGTGCAGCGTCTCCAGCTCGCTTGTGAGCTTGCCGATATGGCTCTCCGCGTGCTGCATCAGACCGAGCAGCTTGCCCCGCTCGGCATCGAACGCCGCACGTTCGTCCGCCGCGGCCGCAGCGACCTCGGCAAGCTGGCTGCGCAGCCCATCAATTTGCTTGACCATGGCATCGGATGCCCTCTCACCGGCCTCGCGCAGATCGGTGTTGCGCGTGTTCTCTTCGTGCTCCCTGTGATAGAGGCGCTCCGCCGACATCGCGCGCTGGCTCAGCGACTCGATCAGCGCGGCGGCGCGCAGCAGCATCTCGCCGTTCCGCCCCGACACCATGCTGGCCATACGCCGCAGGAAGTCGGTGGTTTCGGACGATGAGTTCGGCGGCAGGGGGACGACCGTCGCGGACATGGGTGTTGCTTGAGCCAGGGCATAATGACCGCCGCCGTACCGACTGGGCTCACGCAACATTCGGCGCCTGATCGTAAGCCTGGAGCAAGCCTGAATCGGCCGGCCCGGTCAACCGGGCCGGGCCGCCAAATTTGCGGGCAGCGCGCGGGGTCAGGTGTCCTTCTGCCGCCCGATCCGGCCGAGGTGGGTGAAGCCGAACCCGGCCGAATATTTCAAGCCATAGCCCAGCGCGCGGTCGATGCCGATATGGGCGAGCCAGATCAAGGCGATGGACAGGGTAAGCGGCGAGGCGAGGCCGAAGCCGAGCGTCATCAGCGCCACCGGCGCCATGTAGCTGTGCGCGGCGTTGTAGACCAGCGCGCCGAATTTGGCGTCGGCAAGATAGGCGAGGAAGCTCAAATCAGGGACGAGGAAGAGCAGGGCAAAGACCTGCCAGGAGCCGTCCCATGTCCAGTAGAGCATCACCATCCCCACAAACAGGGTCAGGCCCTCCAGCCGCAGCAGGATGTTGACGCCGCCCGTCGCCGCGCCGGTCTCAGCCGTTCCTTCGGTCATGCTCGCCTCCCAGGCAAAACTTTGTAATTCCTTGCGCTTTCCCGCTGCGGCAAGCCAGCCCTGCGACGCCGAAAGCCGCTTCCCGGCCCGCAAAATGCCGTGTTAGAACCCCCGGCAATCGCATTTAGGTTAAGAACTGGCGGGAGCAAATGAAACATATCCTGGACGCCCTTGAAGATCGTCGTGCCGGCGCAAAGCTCGGCGGCGGGGAGAAGCGCATCGAAGCGCAGCACGCCCGCGGCAAGCTGACTGCGCGCGAGCGCATCGAGCTTCTGCTCGACAAGGGATCGTTCGAGGAGTTCGACATGTTCGTCGAGCACCGCTCCACCGAGTTCGGCATGGAGAAGAGCAAGGTGCCCGGCGACGGCGTCGTCACCGGCTGGGGCACCGTCAACGGCCGCAAGACTTTTGTGTTCGCCAAGGATTTTACCGTGTTCGGCGGCTCGCTGTCCGAGACCCACGCGCTGAAGATCACAAAGCTGCAGGACATGGCGATGAAGGCGCGGGCGCCCATCATCGGCCTCTATGACGCGGGCGGCGCCCGCATCCAGGAGGGCGTCGCCGCGCTCGCCGGCTATTCCTACGTGTTCCGCCGCAACGTGCTCGCCTCGGGCGTGATCCCGCAGATCTCCGTCATCATGGGCCCCTGCGCCGGCGGCGACGTCTATTCGCCGGCGATGACCGACTTCATCTTCATGGTGAAGAACACCAGCTACATGTTCGTCACGGGCCCCGACGTGGTGAAGACGGTGACCAACGAGGTCGTCACCGCGGAAGAACTTGGCGGCGCCTCAGTGCACGCCACGCGCTCCTCGATCGCCGACGGCGCCTTCGAGAACGACGTCGAGACGCTGCTGCAGATGCGGCGCCTGATCGACTTCCTGCCGTCCAACAACACCGACGGTGTGCCGGAATGGCCGAGCTTCGACGACATCGGCCGCATCGACATGTCCCTCGACACGCTGATCCCCGACAATCCGAACAAGCCCTACGACATGAAGGAGCTGATCCTGAAGGTCGTGGACGAGGGCGATTTCTTCGAGATCGCGGATGCCTTCGCCAAGAACATCGTCACCGGCTTCGGCCGCATCGCCGGCCGCACCGTCGGCTTCGTCGCCAACCAGCCGATGGTGCTGGCCGGCGTGCTCGACAGCGATGCCTCGCGCAAGGCCGCGCGCTTCGTTCGTTTTTGTGATGCCTTCAACATCCCGATCGTCACCTTCGTCGACGTGCCCGGCTTCCTGCCCGGCACCGCGCAGGAGTATGGCGGCCTGATCAAGCACGGTGCAAAGCTGCTGTTTGCGTACTCGCAGTGCACGGTGCCGCTGGTCACCATCATCACCCGCAAGGCCTATGGCGGCGCCTTCGACGTCATGGCTTCCAAGGAAATCGGCGCCGACATGAACTACGCCTGGCCGACCGCCCAGATCGCAGTGATGGGCGCCAAGGGCGCGGTCGAGATCATTTTCCGTGCCGACATCGGCGACCCCGACAAGATCGCCGCCCGCACCAAGGAATACGAAGACCGCTTCCTGTCGCCGTTCATTGCGGCGGAGCGTGGCTACATCGACGACGTCATCATGCCGCACTCAACCCGCAAGCGGATCGCAAGGGCGCTGTCGATGCTGAAAGACAAGAAGGTGGAAACGCCGGCGAAGAAGCACGACAATTTGCCGTTGTAGAGAACTTGTAGCCCGGATGAGCGTAGCGACATCCGGGTTTTCTATCCAAGTCCCGCATATTGCTTCGCCCATGCGGGATACTGATTTTGTTTCTGACTTGGCATGCTCGATCCAAATGACCGAAGACGATCCGACGGACGAAATCTCCGACATCGAGGCGCGGATCGAGGCGCTGGCCGAGATCGCCGAGCGCTGCCGGAAGTACGTTCTGGCGTCCAAGATTGCCGTTGGCAGTGGAGCCGCGCTGCTGTTGGTCGCGATTCTCGGCCTGTTCGGGACCGGTCAGACCGCGGCTCTCGGATCGATCGCTCTGGTGCTGGGTGGGATCGTCTCGCTCGGCTCGAACGTCAGCACGTTGCGCCAGACCGAGAGCGCCATCGGTGTTGCGGAGGCGCGCCGTTCAGCGTTGATCAGCAGCATCGACCTTCGCGTGGTTGCCGATGCGCCGATGAAGCTGGTGTAACGCGCCGGTTTACGCGGCAGCCCTGTGCGACAGCACCTGCAACTCCGTGCGGCATTCGGCTGCGAACGCCTGAAGGCGTTGCGCGGTTTGCTGGTCGAGGATCGCCTTTGCGAGACGCTCGGCGCGGGCAAGCTGGTCTTTGAGATATTCGATGCGGGCCATGTGTCACCTTCCGCCCTGATCATTTGAAGCAATTTGCTTCGTTGCGATGGCAGGGAGCGTACGGCTGATGCCGGGTTAGTTATGTGCGGCACGTCACGCAGATCGCGCCGCGTCCGCCGCGGCGAAATGCGCCATCTGGTCGGCGTGGGCCTTGACGAAGGCCGGGCGGGCCGTGGCGCGCGCGACGTAGGCGCGGCAGGCCGGATGCTCCGTGAGGCCGTCAAAATGATCGACGAGGCGCAACACGTCCGACATCAGGATGTCGGCGACGGAGAACGGGCCCGCGAGCCATTCGCGGCCGGCCAGCACCGGCTCCATGTGCTTGAGGCGGAGCTTGAGGAAGTCGTCGAAAAACTTCACGGCTGGTGAGCCATCGTCATTCCCGGTGAATTTGAAAAGCGCCCAGGGCAGGCTCGCCATCTCCACGGAGTTGAGTGCCGCGAATACCCATTTCGTCGTCTCAACGCGGCCGCGCGGATCTGATGGCATCAGCGTCGCGCTGAGTTCGCCAAGATGCAGCAAGATCGCGCCGCTCTCGAAAATGGAAATGTTGGCATCGGTCAGCCACGGCACCTGGCCGAAGGGCTGGTGCGCCAAATGCGCCGCGCCGCGATCGCCGAACGGCACGCTCGCGACGCGATAGGGCAAGACGGCCTCTTCGAGGGCCCAGCGCACACGGAGGTCGCGCACGAAGCCCCGCGGCATCTCGGGAACCCAGTCGAAGGTGGTGAGGGTGAGGTCGACCATGCGGTGTCTCCGTGCTGTCTTGGCATAGGACGGATGGAGGGAGCGCATTCCGACAGCGGGGACAGGTTTTTTTCGTCGCCTTTCGCCAACCCACCCGACGGATCGCGGAATCTCCATCACTGCCCAAGCTTCGCCAGCTTCCCTTGCTTTGCCGCCTCGACCGCGCGCTCGGCATCCTCCGGCAGCAGCAATCGTTCCGCGACCTGCCGCGCGGCCTCGCGGCGCACCGCCGCCACATACGCGCCATCATCTGCATAGCGTTCCGCGATCGACGGCCGCGGATCGTGCACTTCCTTCCGCGCCGCCTCGGTCGGCGCGAATGGCACCACCGCGCCCTGCAGCGGATAGAGCGCTGTCGGGCCAAATCCCTGCGCCCGCGGATTCCACGCGGTGTAGGTCGCGCGTGGCACCGCGAGCGCAAGTTGGCGGATGCCGGCGATGGCCATGCCGTCATTGTCGGCCTTCGGCACGAACACGGGATAGCGGCCGATCTCCTTCGGCGGCAGCACGCTCTGGTCGGAGAAGGCGGCAAGCGTGTGGATGCCGGCGTAGGGCAGGCCGGGGATATCCGTCGGCACGGCGCCCTGCGCCGACACAAGCGTGCCATGGGCGCGCATGGGGATGCGGCTTGCGGGCGGCTTCGTGCCGTCGCTGATCCAGGCGTTGAGGTCGGTGAGCAGCGCGCGCATAGGCCCGCCCGCATGCATCGGGTTTTGCGGCAGCGATATCGCGGGCGCGCCCTTGTGCATGATGTCGGCGGCTTCGGCGAAATGCGGCGTGCCCGAGATCATGTAGGCGCGGACGTTGTCGGGCAGGTCGAGGTGATTGCCTGCGAGATCGGTGACGAGCAGCGAGGCGTGCGAGGCCCACCATTCGTGCTCGCTGTCGGTCTGCATCACCTTCGGACACGTGGCCGAAAGCGCGCAGCGGCGGAGCAGGCCGTCGGTCCTGCCGGAATAGGGATCGCTCAGGCTCGCATAGGTGAAGGGGAAGAGATCGGCCTGCCACGCCGGGTCCTGCGGATGGCGCGGGTTGCGGCCGGGCTGGCCGAAGCGGACGTTGGTCGCCATCCGCCGGGTACCCGCGACATGCGGCATCAGGCCGTCGAACACGGTTCGTCCGGAAAGGTCCTCATTGAAGCCGAGATAGAGGAAGTCGCGCAGGAAGCGGCCGGATTGCGAGACGCCGAAGCCGATGGCGTGGCTGACCGACGGATGCAGGCCGCTCAGCAGCGGGTTCGCCTGGGTCTCGTCATGGCGGAGGAAGCTGACAACGTCGCGCACGGCGGCATAGCCCATGCCGAGGGCGACCGGATCGCGCGCAGTGTAGGTGATCTCATAGAGCGCGCCGGCATCAAAACCGTCGGGCCTGACAATCTCCACCGTCGCGGGATCGATCAGCTTCGCGGAGAGACCGGATGGCGTCTGCCGGGCGTCGGCCCAGGCGGCGCGCACCGTGACATTGAGATTGGCGGCATCGGCCGCGGGCCAAATCAGCGTAGCGCGCGCGGGGTTGGTCGTGTTGTCGAAAACGAATTCTTCGCGCGCGGGTCCGGTGACGCCCTTGAGCACCGGCGCCGTCATCGCGAGCTGTCCCGGCCTGGAGGGGATGTCGCCCTGCCAGCCGACCCAGACCATCGTAAAGCCCTGGCGGTGCAGGAAGCCGATGCCGGAATCCTCGGCCTTGTCCGCATTGTTGGCGCCGGGCTGGGCGGAATCGTCGAACAGTTGCGGCGCCAGCTTGCGGCCGCGGTTGGGCACTTCCAGCAGCAGCGTGCCGTTGCCGTGCGTGGGATCGCTGGGCCTGAGGATCACGACGTCCGCGGTGGCCTCGACCTTTCCATCTGCATTGCGTGGCGCGAGTGCGAGATCGGTGATGACCGCGTTGCGGTCGTCGACCGGGTTGAGTGCGATGGTCGCGCGCGCGGTGATGCGCTCGTAGGTTCCGACGTTGCCGAAGTTACGCCCGGCAAAAGCGGGCTCGCGCGCAAGGATGTCGAAGCGGACGATTTCGGCGGGTGAGGCGGCCGGCCACAGCGAGGCGATCGCAACGAGACCCGTGATGATCCTGCGCATGGCCATTCCCCCCTTATGGGCGCGACGGCAAAATCCGCCGCGCGGGCTTTTTGTTGCCGCCACTATAACCGGGTAAGCTAACCCCAAACAACAGGAGGAAATCCGATGCCATCAGCCTTCTTCGTCGTCCGCGCCAACATCACCGATGCCGGCAAGCGCGCCGCTTTCGACACATGGTACGAGACGGAACATTTGCCCGACGCGGTGAAGGCGTTCGGTGTGAGCAAAGCCTGGCGGTTCTGGAGCCTGGACGATCCCTCGCTGCATCAGGCCATGTACCAGTTCGACGACGAGGCCAAGCTCGCTGCGATGCTGATGGGCGATGCGCTGACGCGGTTGGTGGCCGATTTCAACCGCGATTGGCCCGAAGTGAAACGCTCGCGCGAGACGCTGCTGGCGCAGGAATTTGCGAAGTAGCCACGCATCCGTGTCGCCTTTCCATAAACCTGAACGCGCGATTCAGCTTTGGTTCATGTCGTGACCACGACACTCCCTCTGCATCACTTGCCCGATAGCCCAGAGGACATGTCATGGAGCGCCGGAACTTTTTGAAGTTTGCAATCGGTGTCGCGGCCGGAGCTGCCGCGTTCACGACCGCCGCACAGGCCGCGCCGCTGGCGCCGCAGCCGCTTGGTGATCCCCGCCGCATGCCGCAAGGCAATCCAGACGCTCATCCCGCAGTCACCAGCAGCGATGAAGCCGCGCAGTTGAAGCCGGAACAGGTGCATTGGCGCGGCCACGGCCACTGGCGTCGCCGTCACTGGGGCTGGCATCGCCGTCACTGGGGCTGGCGCCGCCGGCGCTGGCATCGCCGCCACTGGTAAGCTCCGCGCAAGCCAGGCTTTGCAAGCTAGACTTTAAACGGGGACCGCGATTGCGGTCCCCGTTTTGATTCGAAGCCGTCCCGATGCGACGTCAGGCGCTAGAAAAAAGTGGCCGCGCAGGCTGATCCCGCGCGGCCACTTCGCAATGCGAAAAGAAGAGATCAGTACGGACGGCAGCGGCCGGCGTACCAGCGGAGGCCATAGGGGCAGCCGCGGGGGCGTACGACCACGACCGGCGCCGGCGCGACCACGACAACGGGACCACGGCCGGCCATCGGGCGGCAGTTGCCATAGCGGCCGCGATAGAAGCCGGGGCCGCAGCCCTCCGCGGCGCTGGCCGCCTCGCTGAAACCAACGACCGCGCTGGCGAGCATCACGGCGGCAAACAGGTATTTCATTTGATCTTCCTTCTCGTCCTTGGGGCAGGCTTGTGGGCAGGTTCTAGGAGGGCTTGGCGCTTTCGGCGCACAATGAATCAAAAGACACGATTCGACACGTTAAAGTTTGCAACATGCCGACACGGCGCGACCCAAACCTGCCAATCATGACCTGAATGCGGCATGAACGTTCTCCGCACGCAGCTTAGGACGACAGCAATGACGCTAGCGGTCGAGAAAACCCAGCACCAGCTCCTTGTACTTCTCCGGTGATTCCAGAAAGACAAGGTGGCCGGTGTCCGGGATCACTTCGGCCCGCGCATTCGGCATCTTCGCGGCCAATGCCTTCGCCAGCTCGGCGTTCTGTCCCATCTTCGCGCGCAGTGCCTCCGGCGCGCTCAGTCGGCCCGGTGCGTTGTGGTCGTCGGCACCCATGATGAACAGCGTCGGCTCGGTGATCAGTGCGACCTCGTGCGCCACCGGCTCGCGATAGATCATCTGGCCGGAGCTGACGAAGGCACGCAGCCAGCGCGGATAATCAGGGCTGCCCTTGATGTTGAAGCGGGCCTCGATGAACGGCGTGATCGCGTCCGGCGCCAGCTTGATCGCGTAATTGGTCTGGAGCTGCTTGCGATAGCCGTCGGCCGTGAGCTTGTCCTCGGTCTCGATGATCTTGTCGGTCGGCGTCGGCGGCACGTAGAGGCGATAATCCTCGAGCCCGATCGGCGCGGTCAGCACCAGATGGGCGACCCGATCCGGATAGGCGCGGGCGATGCGCACCCCGAGCATGCCGCCGAGCGAATGGGCGACGATCTCGGCCTTGTCGATCTTGAGATGATCGAGCAGCGCGACCGTGTTGCGCGCCAGCGTGTCGAAGTGCAGCTCGCCTGCCGGCTTGGAGGATTTGCCGAATCCGATCTGGTCCGGCACCACGACGCGGAAGCCGGCCTCGCTCAGCATCTTGATGACAGGCGCCCAGTAGCTCGAGGGGAAATTGCGTCCGTGCAGCAGCACCACGGTGCGGCCGTTCGGCTGCGCCGGCGCCACGTCCATATAGGCCATGCTGAGCTGCTCGCCGTCATTGATAACAGGCAGCAGGTGCACGGGATAAGGATAGGCAAAGCCTTCGAGCGCGATGCCGTAGGGCTCGCGCGGGGCGGTATCGGCGGCATGGACGGAGGTGAACGGCGAAGCGAGCAGGGCGGCGGCGAGCGCGGCCGGGAGGATACGGTTCATTGGGATCTCTGATGTGTGGCACCGATGGCCATAAACCCGTGGATGGCCGGGTCAAGCCTTGGCCGCGTCGACGGCAGGCGCTCACACGCAAATGTGCAATCTCAAGCGGCTCGCGTGATCAGTTCTGCTCATTGCCGAACAGCGCCGCAAACTGCTTTTCGCCGGTGCGCGTAAAATTCACCACGCGGCTGCCGGGCGTGGCGTCGCGGGCGGCCCATTTTAGCTCGGCGAAACGCTGCATCATGGCGGCGCCCAGCGTACCGGCGAGATGGTGGCGCCGCTCGCTCCAGTCGAGGCAGGCCTTGCAGATCGGGCGGCGCGGATGGGTGAGCATGTCGGGCGAGATCTGCAAATTTTTTGCGAGGAAGCGCTCGCCCTCCGCCGTCAGCTCGATCTCCTGCTTCTTCTGCCTGACCAGGTTTCGCGCGCGCAGGGTGTCGAGCATCTGCACGCCGAGATCGCCGGCGAGATGGTCGTAGCAGATCCGCGCACGCCGCAGCGCCGGATCCTTCGGCCCGGTGCGCACGCGCATATGGCCTGTCCGTGCGGCGAGGCCCGCAAGGCCCTCCAGTACGCCGGCGACGTCGTCGTCGGTGAGGCGGTAGTAGCGGTGGCGGCCCTGCTTCTCCGGCTCAATAAGGCCACCGGCCTCGAGCTTGGAAAGATGCGAGCTCGCGGTCTGCGGCGTGATGCCGGCCTCCTGCGCGAGCTCGCTCGCGGTGAGCGCGCGGCCGTTCATCAGCGCCGTGAGCATGTTGGCGCGGGCGGGATCGCCGACGAGCGAGGCGATCATGGCGATGTCTGGACCTGATTTCATGCTTCGATGGTAGCCGAAGCATTGCGGTCGGGCAAGGTCGTAGCGTGTCGCCACATACACGTCATTGCGAGCGAACGGCGTAGCAAAACTGAAATCTCGATCCTCACCCTGAGGAGCGCGCTCTTGCGCGCGTCTCGAAGGGCGAGGCCACCGGCGGGGCCTTCATCCTTCGAGACGCTTGCTGTGCAAGCTCCTCAGGATGAGGAGCTGACGCTTCGCTCGCGCCATCAAAGAAGAGGAAACTTAGATGTCCGTCACCGTCTTCATCCGCTACCAGCTCGATCCGTTCAAGCGCGCGCAGTTCGAGGAATATTCGAAGCGCTGGCTTACCATCATCCCGAAATGCGGCGGCGACCTGATCGGCTATTTCATGCCGCACGAGGGCACCAACAACATCGCGTTTGCGCTGATCACCTTCGAGAGTCTGGCTGCGTATGAAGCCTATCGCACCCGGCTGCGTCAGGATACGGAAGGCATGGCGAACTTCCACTTCGCCGAGGAGCACAAATTCATCCTCGCAGAAGAGCGCACGTTCCTGCGCCAAGTGGTGTTGTAAGTGGTATTGTAGGCCATCAATTCAAGGAGACGCCCATGATCGCCGTGATCTTCGAGGTCTGGCCAAAGCCGGAACACCGCCAGGATTATTTCGACCTCGCGGCCGACCTGAAGCCGATCCTGCAAACCATCGACGGCTTCATCTCGGTCGAGCGTTTCGAAAGCCTGACCGAGAAGGGCAAGATTTTGTCGGTGTCGTTCTGGCGGGATGAGGCAGCCGTGCAAGCCTGGCGCAACACGATGGAGCATCGCCGCACGCAGGCCAAGGGCCGCGCAAAAATCTTCGCCGATTACCATTTGCGTATCGCCAGCGTCATCCGTGACTACAGCATGAATGATCGCGAGCAGGCGCCGCAGGACAGCCGCGCGGTGCATGACGCGCACTAGCGCTCGCGGCGGCACGTCCCCATCTCTGCGCGGCCAACAAGGGAGAGAAACATGCATGTGACAACTGCTGACAAGCGCGCGACCTTCAGGAAGATGCACGAGAGCGGCTGCTTCATCCTGCCCAATCCGGTCGACGTTGGCAGCGCGAAAGCGTTGCAGCATCTCGGTTTCAAGGCGCTCGCCTCGTCGAGCGCGGGCTTTGCCTGGACCATCGGCAAGCCCGACAACCACGTCTCGGTCGAGGACGTCTGTCAGCATCTGGCGGCATTGAGCTCGGCGGTCGACATCCCCGTCAACGCCGATTTCGAGGGCGGCTTCGCGGTCGAGCCGGACAAGGTCGCGGACAATGTCGAGCGCTGTGTGCGCACCGGCGTTGCCGGTCTCTCGATCGAGGACTCCACCGGCGACAAGGACAAGCCGATCTACGAGCGCACACTCGCAGTCGAGCGTATCAAGGCATCTCGCAAGGCGATCGGCGACAGCGGCGCGCTGCTGGTCGGCCGCTGCGAGGCGTATCTGTGGGGCGTGACCGACCTCAAGCTCGTGATCGACCGGCTCACCGCTTACGCCGATGCGGGCGCCGATTGCCTTTACGCGCCGGGCCTGAAGACACGCGAGGATATTGCCGCGGCGGTGAAGGCTGTCGCGCCAAAACCGTTCAACCTGCTGATCGGCGGTTCCGGCCTGTCGTTGCAGGAGGCCACCGATCTCGGCGTGCGCAGGATCAGCGTCGGCGGCTCACTCGCGCGTGCCGCGTGGGGCGGCTTCATGCGGGCCGCGAAGGAGATGGCGGAGAAGGGCACCTTTGCCGAGCTCGGCAGCGGCTATCCCGGCGGCGAACTCAACAAGATGTTCGGCTAGAAACTCTAGAAACTAATGAACAGCGGCGGGATGTGAGGTCCCGCCGTTGTCGCATGTTGTTGCAAGTCGTTACTTCGCGCCGTCAGACGGCGCCTGCGTATCCGGGGCCGGCTTGCTCGGCGCGGCGCCCGTGGTCATGCCCGGCCCGGCGTTGTTGCGCGGCGTCACGTCGCGCATGCCGGGAGGTGCGGCCGGATTGGTGGACGGCGCCTGTTGCGCGGTTTGCGTCGCCGGCGCATTGCTCGCCTGGTTGCCGGTGCTCGTATTGTTCAGGCCGTAGAACACGGCACCCAGCACCAAGGCGATTGCCACTGCGAACAGGGCTACCTTGCCACTGGAGGCGGGGCCTTCGCCAAGCTCGGCGTCGGCCTGAAGCTGGGCATCCCGTCGCGCCGCGTTGCGATACTCATCATCGGCGAGATTCGGGCGATACGGATCGTTGGTAAAACGGTCGTCAGCCATCGATTGGGTCTCCTCGATTATTGCGGCTGGACAACCCATAGATGCGAGATTCGGTTCCGCCCTTCCTTGGGCTTTCCTTGGGCTTTCGTCGCATGTTGCGCCCGGACCGGGAATCGGGAACCTGTTCACTTGGGAACCCAAAGCGCAAGTTCCGCTGGGGAAAGGGAACAAAACGATGTGGAGCCTGCCGCCGAGCGATAGTGTTCTGCATCTGTTGTCGCTGGTCGCGGTCGCGGCGCAAGGCATGACCGCCGCGCTCGCAGCCGGCCGCCGCAACATGGACTGGCTCGGCGTCTGCTTCCTCGGCTGCATCACGGCGCTCGGCGGCGGCACCTTGCGCGATCTCTTTCTGGGCCACTATCCGCTGGCCTGGGTGCAAAACCCCATCTATCTCGCGCTGGCCGGGGGCGCCGCCTTCCTCACCATTCTGATGGCGCGCCTCGTGCACCGGTTGAAGGTGGCCTTCATCGTGCTTGACGCCATCGGCCTCGTCGTCTTCACCATGGCCGGCTGCGACATCGCCTGGCAGATGGACGCGACGTTGCCGATCGTCATCGTCTCCGGCATGGTGACGGGCTGCGCCGGCGGTGTGTTGCGCGACGTGCTCTGCAATGACGTGCCGCTGCTGTTCCGCTCCGAGCTCTATGCCAGCGTCTCGGTCGTCACCGGCCTGTTCTATGCGACCGCTTTCGGCCTCAAGCTCAACGCCGAGCTCTGGACCATTTTGACCTTCGCCCTCGGCATCAGCTTCCGCCTGCTGGCGGTGCGCTACAAATGGGAGATGCCGAAGTTTGTCTTCACGGAACAGGAGGAGCGGGAGCCTTGAGCTACGGCGCCTGCAGCTACGGCGCCTGCTTCCGCGCCTTCGCCACCTGCGCCGGCGTCACCAGCGGGGCTGCGTTGCCCCAGGAATTGCGGATGTAGTTCGTCACCGCCGCGACCTCTTGGTCGGACAATTGCCTGGTGTAGGCCGGCATCTCGCCGGTGTTGGGTGCGCGCGGTGTCGTCACGGTGTGGGCGCCGTCGAGGATGATGCGCAAGGTCGAGGACGGATTGACCGATTGCAGCAGCGCGTTGCCGGGCAGCGGCGGATAGATGCGCGGTGCGCCGGAGCCGTCGGCTTCATGGCAGGCGATGCAGAGTTTGGCGTAGACGGCCTGGCCGGCCTTCATCTCGGCCTCGTCAGGCGGCGTCACGATGGTCTCACGCCGTGCCGGCGGCAGGCTCTTCAAGTAAACCGCGATCGCGCGCACGTCGGCATCGCTCATCTTCGAGGTCGAGTTGACAACCACCTCCGCCATCAGCCCGTCGGCATGGCTCCTGGCGTTGCGCCCGCTCTGAAGATATTCCGTGACGTCCTCGACGCTCCACGACTTCAGCCCGGTGCGGGCGGCGCCATCGAGCCTTGGCGCGTACCAGCCGCCGACCTCGTTGCCTGAGAGTGCCTGCGCCTGCTTGTCCGCGCCAAGATAGTTCTTCGGCGTATGGCAGGCGCCGCAATGGCCGAGCCCGGTGACGAGATAGCCGCCCCGATTCCACGCCGCGCTCTGGCTCTGGTCCGGCTCGAACAGGCCGGGCTTGAAATACACAATGTTCCAGATCCGGATCAGGCCGCGATAGCCAAACGGCCAGCGCAGCTCCGGCGGCTTGTTGCGGTTCGTGACGGCCGCGAGAGTTCCGAGATAGGCCCGGATCGCCAGCGTGTCGTCCTTCGTCATCCGCGTGAAATAGGGATAGGGGAACGCCGGATAATAGTTCGAGCCGTCGGGCGCGACGCCGGTGCGCACGGCGCGGGTGAAATCGGCATCGGTCCAGGCGCCGATCCCGGTGTCGCGGTCCGGTGTCAGGTTCGGCGCGTAGATCGCCCCGAAGGGCGTGTCGATGCGCTTTCCGCCTGCGAACGGTTTTGCGGGATCGGCGGTGTGGCAGCCCGCACAGTCGCCGGCCTCGACCAGCGCCTTGCCGTAGGCGATCAGCTCCGCCGACGGCTCGGCAGCGCTGGCCGCACTCGCAACCGCACTGCACAACGCCAGACCCATAAGCGCCAAGCCAGCCAGAATCGTCCGCATCGAAAGCCTCTCCTGCGACCGATCGACGTCGTCCCGCCTCACCGGGGCGTCACGTCGTTTCGCGACGGCGGGGGTATGGTGACACAAATTGAAAATCGCCGATGCCATTGCAGCCACGAAATTGCGATTTTTACCCGGCGCTGCCTTTGGTCCAGATTTGTGATGCGGAGCGTGAAATATCCGACATAGAGTGGCGAAGATGGTCGGCGCGCCCCAGCTAAAAACAACGGGCAGGCAACGGCTTAAGCAGCCAAGCGCTCAAAAGGGCGGAAGAGGACATAATGGGCATCAACCAGGGTCCGATCAGTCTTGATCAAAAATACACCCAGGGCACCGGACATATTTTCACAACCGGCATTCAGGCCCTGGTCCGCCTGCCGATGGCCCAGATCCGGCGCGACCGTGCCGCGGGGCTGAACACCGCGGGCTTCATCTCCGGCTATCGCGGCTCGCCGCTCGGCGGCTATGACCAGCAGCTCTTCGCCGCGCGCAAGCATCTCGAGCAGTACAACATCAAGTTCCAGCCCGGCGTGAACGAGGATCTGGCCGCTACCGCGGTCTGGGGCTCGCAGCAGCTCAACCTCTCGCCGGGGGCCAAATACGACGGCGTGGTCGGCATCTGGTACGGCAAGGGCCCCGGCGTCGATCGCTGCGGCGACGTCTTCCGCCACGGCAATGCCGCGGGCTCCGCCAAGAACGGCGGCGTCTTGTGTCTCGCCGGCGACGACCACGGCGCAAAATCCTCGACGGTCCCGCATCAGTCCGACCACGCCTTCATATCGGCGCTGATGCCCTATCTCTACCCGTCGAGCGTCCATGAGATGATCGAGATGGGCCTTCTTGGTATCGCGATGTCGCGCTACTCGGGCTGCTGGGTCGGCATGAAGGTGATTACGGAGACGGTGGAGACCACCGCCGAGATCGACCTCACCGACGAGATGACGCCGTTCGTGATCCCGACCGATTTCGAGATGCCGGAAGGTGGCCTCAATCTGCGCTGGCCCGACGACCGTTTCGCCCAGGACCGCCGCCTGCAGGACTACAAGGGCTTTGCCGCGATCGCCTTTGCGCGCGCCAACAAGGTCAATCGCATCACCATGGACTCGCCGAACGCCCGCTACGGCATCATGGCGTCCGGCAAGAGCTACGAGGATATCCGGCAGGCGCTACGCGAGCTCGGTATCACACCCGAGGTCGCGGCCAAGATCGGACTTCGATTGTACAAGATCGGCATGCCTTGGCCTCTGGAACCGGAAGGCGTCAGGCAATTCGCCGTAGGCCTCGAGGAAATCTTCATCATCGAAGAGCGCCGCGAGATCGTCGAGAATCAAGTGAAGCAGGAGCTGTTCAATTGGCGCGACGATGTCCGTCCCCGCATCATCGGCAAGATGGACGATCACGACAAGCGCTTCCTTCCCTTTGCCGAAGAACTCAGCGTCGCCTCTTTGGCCAGTTCGCTGACCGAGCGTCTGCTTCGCCTGGATCTTAACCCCGAAATTGCAACCATGCTGCGTGCCAAGGCCGATTGGTTCAACGGCCGCCAGGCTTCGCAAATGCAGGCGACCGCGCCTGTCGCCCGCACCCCGTATTTCTGCTCCGGCTGCCCGCACAACACCTCGACCAAGGTGCCCGAAGGCAGCCGTGCCTTTGCCGGCATCGGCTGCCACTTCATGGCGCTGTGGATGGATCGCTCCACCGAGACCTTCACACACATGGGCGGCGAGGGTGTGCCGTGGGTCGGCGTTGCCCCCTTTACCAAGGAAGAGCACGTGTTCGCCAATCTCGGCGACGGCACGTATTTCCACTCCGGCAGCCTCGCGATCCGTCAGGCGATCGCCTCCGGCGCCAACATCACCTACAAGATCCTCTATAACGACGCGACCGCGATGACCGGCGGCCAGCATGTCGATGGCGAATTGTCGCCGCAGCAGATCACCTTCCAGCTCCACAGCGAAGGCATCCGCGAGATCTATCTGGTCTCCGAAAATCCCGACGCCTATCCCGCGAACGAGATCGCGCCCGGCGTCAAGACCGCGCATCGCGACGAGCTCGACACGGTCCAGAAAACGCTCCGCAAGGTGAAGGGTGCATCCGCAATCGTCTTCGTGCAGACCTGCGCCGCCGAGAAGCGCCGCCGCCGCAAGCGCGGCACCCTGGAGGATCCGGCGCGCCGTGTGCTCATCAATCCCGCGGTGTGCGAAGGCTGCGGCGATTGCTCGGTGCAATCGAACTGCATTTCGGTCGAGCCGCTGGAGACCGAGTTCGGCCGCAAGCGCGCCATCAACCAGTCGACCTGCAACAAGGATTATTCCTGCGTAAAAGGCTTTTGCCCGTCCTTCGTCACCATCGATGGCGGCAAGATGCGCAAGCGCGCGCCGGCGGGCGTTGGCGATATCGGCGATCTGCCGGAGCCGGCGTCGCGCCCCAACCTGGACAAGCCCTACAACATCGCGGTCGGTGGCGTCGGCGGCACCGGCGTGCTGACCATCGGCGCGCTGCTTGGCATGGCCGCGCATATCGAGGGCAAGGCCTCCATGATCCTGGACATGTCGGGCCTCGCGCAGAAGGGCGGCGCGGTGCTGAGCCATGTCCGCCTGTCGGATCATCCGGCCGAAGTGACCTGCTCGCGCATCGTCACCGGCACCGCCGATCTCGTGCTTGCCGCCGACGAGGTGGTCGCGGTCGCCAAGGACACCATCTCGCTCTGCGACTCGGGCCGCACCCGCGGCATCATCAATAGCCACGTCATCCCCACGGCCGACTTCGTCCTCAACCGCGATTTCAACTTCCAGACCCGCAAGCTGACTGGGTTGCTGGAAACGGCGCTGCACAAGGACACGACCTTCTTCGACTTCACCAAGCCGGCAGAGCAGTTGCTCGGCGACAGCATTGCCACCAACATGATGATGATGGGGTACGCCTATCAGAAGGGCCTCTTGCCCTTGTCGGCGGAGTCGATCGAGCAGGCGATCGAGGTCAACGGCGTCTCGGTCAAGATGAACAAGGAAGCCTTCCGCCTCGGCCGCCTCGCGGTCGCCGATCCCCAGCGCCTAGCCGACATGCTGAAGGGGACGGACGAGGTCGTCGCGCCCAAGTCCCTGGACGCAATGACGTTGGACGAGGTCATCGCGCATCGCGCCAAGCATCTCACCGCGTATCAGAACGGCCGGCTGGCAAAACGCTACCGCAAGCTGGTCGACCAGGTCAGCGACGCCGCCAGGCAGGGCGGCTATGACGAGGCGCTGACGCGCGCGGTTGCGATCAACTACGCCAAGCTGCTGGCGTACAAGGACGAATACGAGGTCGCGCGCCTCTATACCGACGGTGCTTTCGAAAAGCAGCTCCGCGACCAGTTCGAAGGCGACTTCAAATTCAACTTCAACCTGGCCCCGCCGATCCTCAGCCGTGGAGTCGATGCGCTGGGACGCCCGAAGAAGCGCGCGTTCGGCCCGTGGATGCTGAAGGCATTCCGCGTGCTGGCGAAATTCAAGGCCCTGCGCGGCACGTCGTTCGACATCTTCGGGCGCAGCGCTGACCGCAAGCTCGAACGCGATCTGATCACAGGCTACGAAAAGGACGTCGCCACCGTGCTCGGCCTGCTGTCGCCGCTCACGATCGATACCGCGGTCGAACTGCTCTCGCTGCCCGACCGCATCCGCGGCTACGGCCCGGTGAAGGAGAAGGCCGTCGCGGACGCCAAGGCCCGCTACGCCCAGCTCGCCGCCGACCTCGCCAACCCGCCGCCGGCACCACGGCAGATCGCGGCGGAGTAGGATGGTCTCGTAGCCCGGATGGAGCGAAGCGCAATCCGGGACAACTGTATCCGCGGATGACGACCCCGGATTGCGCAACGCTCCATCCGGGCTACGCCACTTCTTAACTAGATCCTGTACGATACCATCGACAGCAGATGAAGCTGCCCTACGAAGAAGGCTCCGTGTTCGCAATGCCGCTTCGAAACGGCGGATTTGCCCGTGGAGTCGTCGCGCGGTCGCCGCGCCGGGGAAAGGTTCTGCTGGGATACTTTTTCGGTCCGCGTCTCGAAACGCCAGGGTCGGCAACGTTCGATGACCTTCGTCCCGATCTTGCTGTGGCCAGAATTCGCTTCGGAGACCTCGGGCTGATTGAGGGCCGGTGGTTGATCATCGGCAAGGTGGCCAACTGGGATCGGAGAGATTGGTCAATGCCCGACTTTGTCAGGCGAGATCCGATATCGAGAAAGGCTCGGCTGGTGCGGTACGCGGACGACGATCCGCTTAGGAGCGTATCCGAGCTGCTTCCAGACTATGATGACTTACAGGTATTGGAAAGTGACGGCCTGTTCGGTGCCGGAGCGGCCGAGACAAAGATTTCAAAACTCCTGGCTCCTCCGCTGCATTAGTTGGTCAGTAGTGTGGTGGCGCAGGTGCTTCCGGCAAACCCGCCCGTTGCCGCCGTAGCCCGGATGGAGCGAAGCTTAATCCGGGACGGTTGCGCAGGGTATACGTCGGATTACGCTGCGCTCCATTCGGGCTAGATCCACCCTACGATTTTCCGTTTGAAATCAATCACCGTTCTACTGTGCATGGGGTTGTTTTCGATAAAAGGGTTTCTTTCGATAAAGCGAAACCGCTTGTGCTGTCGGGCAAAACACCTTTACGACTTGGTCCGGCTCTCGTGCCCCGGACGCAGCGCAGCGCTTCTTTAGCGATGCGCTGCAGAGCCGGGGCCCATGCAACGATGTGCGTGGTCACATGGGTCCCGGCTCTGCGCGGCAACGCTTAGGCGTTGCAGCGCGTCCGGGACACGGAAGCATCATTTGCGCCAAGCCGCTGCCCTGTCGCCCGACGGAATATTTCCGCGCTTGCCAATCAGGCCACCGGGGTTCAGAAAAACCGAGCAAGAAGAAACGCCAGCGGAGACCTGAAGTTTTGACCATCAAGGGCAAGGCCTACATTGCCGGGATTTTTGAACACCCGACCCGGCATGCGCCGGACAAATCCACCGCGCAGCTCCATGCCGAGGTCGCCAAGGGCGCGATCGAGGATGCCGGGCTCAGCAAGGACGATGTCGACGGCTATTTCTGCGCCGGCGACGCGCCCGGCGGCGCCTGGCCGATGGTCGATTATCTCGGCCTGAACACCAAAAAGCTCCGTCACGTCGATTCCACCGAGACCGGCGGCTGTTCCTACATCATCCATCTCGGTCATGCCGCCGAAGCGATCGCCGCGGGAAAATGCTCGATCGCGCTGATCACGCTTGCCGGCAAGCCGCGCACCGGCGCAATGCCGCCGCGCGCGGCTGGCGCGGAAGCCGATTTCGAATCCGCTTACGGTGCGACCACCCACAATGCCTATGGCATGTGTGCCATGCGCCACATGCACGACTACGGCACCACCTCTGAACAGCTCGCCTGGATCAAGGTCGCAGCCTCGCATCATGCGCAATACAATCCGCATGCGATGCTCAAGGACGTCGTCACCGTCGAGGACGTCCTGAACTCGCCGATGATCTCCGATCCCCTGCATCGCATGGATTGCTGCGTCGTCTCTGACGGCGGCGGCGCGTTGATCGTGACGACGCCCGAGATCGCCAGGAGCCTGAAGAAGCCGCTGGTCAAGCTGATCGGCCATGGCGAGGCGATGAAGGGCCCGCGCGGCGGCAAGGATCTCGATCTCACTTATTCCGCCGGCATCTGGTCCGGTCCGCGCGCGTTCGAGGAAGCCGGCATCACGCCGAAGGACATCAAATACGCCTCGATCTACGACAGCTTCACCATCACGGTGCTGATGCAGCTCGAAGACCTCGGCTTCTGCAAGAAGGGCGAGGGCGGCAAGTTCGTCGCCGACGGCAATCTGATCTCGGGCGTCGGCAAGCTGCCGTTCAACACCGACGGCGGCGGCCTTTGCAGCAACCACCCCGTCAACCGCGGCGGCATGACCAAGATCCTCGAGGCCGTCAGGCAGTTGCGCGGCGAGGCGCATCCGAAGGTGCAGGTTCAAAACTGCGATCTCGCCATCGCGCACGGCACCGGCGGTCTCTTGGGCGTCCGCCACGCCGCATCGACGGCCATTCTGGAGCGCGTGTGATGAGCGAAGCCAAGAAATATCCGGCCCCGGTGACCAACCCCGAGACGGCGGCGTTCTGGGATGCGGCCAAGGAGGGCAAGTTCATGATCAAGCGCTGCACCGCTTGCGGTGAAGCGCATTACTTCCCGCGCGCGATCTGCCCGTTCTGCTACTCGGACAAGACGGTGTGGGAAGAGTCTTCGGGCGAGGCCACGATCTACACCTGGAGCCTGATGCGGAAGTCGCCGACCGGTCCTTACGCGATCGGCTACGTCACGCTGAAGGAAGGCCCGTCGCTGCAGACCAATTTCGTCGATTGCGATCTGACAACGCTCAAGATCGGCCAGAAGGTGAAGGTGGTGTTCAAGCCGACCGATGGCGCGCCGCTGCCGTTCTTCACGCCGGTCTGACTTCTTCCTTCTCCCCTTGTGGGAGAAGGTGGCGCGAAGCGCCGGATGAGGGGTCTGTCTCCGCGGAGAGACCGTCTGTCTCGAGCCAACCCCTCACCCAAACGAGTTTGTTGCTGATGCCGGTGCAGCCCTCTCCCACAAGGGGAGAGGGCACAGTAACGGGCAGCGGCGCAGAGGAAATCCGGGGAGGTAACCAGGAAAATGTCCGCCAGATACGAAGAACTCAAAGCCCTCAAAAACATCGGCCAGAAATATGCCTACAGCGATCGCGAAGTGATGCTCTATGCCTATGGCATCGGGCTCGGCGCCGATCCGATGGATGAAAACGAGCTCGCCTTCGTCAATGAGGGCACGCTGACGCCGCGGCCGCTCAAGGTGGTGCCGACCTTTGCGTCCGTCGCGGCGTGGGGCGCAGGGCCAGGCGAAATGAACCTCAACCGCGTCATGGTCGTCGACGGCGAGCGCGACATCACCTTCCATCAGCCGCTGCCGGTGGCCGCGCACATCACCGCCGACTCCTCCGTTGTCGAGGTCTACGACAAGGGCAAGGACAAGGGCGTCGTGATCAGCCACCAGACCGTGCTCAAGAACGAGAAGGGCGAGAAGCTGGCGACGCTGGTCGCCTCGCGCTTCGCCCGCGGCGACGGCGGCTTTGGCGGGCCGAACCTGACCCAGCCCGACCCGCACAAGATCCCGTCGCGCGCGCCCGACAGGACCATCGACATCGTCACGCGTCCCGACCAGGCACTGGTCTATCGCCTCTGCGGCGACCGCAACCCGCTGCACTCGGATCCCGAGTTCGCGAAGAAGGCCGGCTTCCCGCGTCCGATCCTGCACGGCATGTGCACCTACGGCATCACCTGCCGCGGCGTGCTCCAGACCTATGCCGATTACGACGCCTCCGCCTTCCGCCAGCACGTCGCGCGGTTCTCCTCGCCGGTCTATCCCGGCGAGACCGTGACCATGGACCTCTGGAAAGACGGCAACACGATCTCGTTCGAAGCCAAGGTGAAGTCGCGCGGCGTCACCGTGATCAAGAACGGCAGGACGGTGCTGGGTTAGCAACACGCGACGGCCGTCGTCTCCCTCGCCCCGCTCTCTTGTCCGCCGAAGCCCGCCTTCGGGCGAAGGCGGATGCGGGGAGAGGGCGGGGTGAGGGCTCTCACCACGAGCCGAGACGGTATTGAGAGCTGTACCCCCTCACCCGGATCGCAAGGGCGATCCGACCTCTCCCCGCAAGCGGGGCGAGGTAAGAAAAACAACCAGGGAGAGGCCACCATGGGACTACTCGACGGCAAGGTTGCGCTGATCACCGGCGCGGGCGGGGGGCTCGGTGAGGCCTACGCAAAGCTGTTTGCGCGGGAAGGGGCGTCCGTCGTCGTCAACGACCTCGGCGGGCCCCGTGACGGCTCCGGCGCCGACAAATCGATGGCGCAGCTCGTGGTCGACGCGATCAAGGCCGAGGGCGGCAAGGCCGTCGCCAACGGCGCGGACATCTCCACCATGGAGGGCGGCCAGTCGGTGTTCGACGACGCCATCAAGCACTTCGGCCGTGCCGACATCCTCGTCAACAATGCCGGCATCCTGCGTGACCAGACTTTCTCCAAGGCCTCCGAGTCCGATTGGGACAAGGTCATCAAGGTGCATCTGAAGGGCACCTTTTGTTGCACCATGCCGGTGTTTCGCTGGATGCGGGAAAATGGCGGCGGCGTCATCGTCAACACCTCCTCGACCTCGGGCCTGATCGGCAATTTCGGCCAGACCAATTACGCCGCGGCCAAGGGCGGCATCTGGGGCCTGTCCAACGTGCTGGCGATCGAGGGTCGAAAATACAACATCCGGATCTGGACGCTGGCACCCGGCGCGCTGACCCGCATGACCGCAGACCTGCCCCGCTATAAGGAGAACCCCGGTGCGGCGCTGGGGCCGGACGGCATCGCGCCGGCCGTGCTATACATGGTCAGCGACTTGTCCGGCGACCAGACCGGCAAGGTGTTGGGCGTGTCCGGGCCCCGCGGCGTGCGCGAGATGCGGATGATGGAAATGGAAGGCTGGAAACCGCCGCACACGGGCTGGAACGCCCGGGACATCGCCGATCATGCCCAGGAGATCTTCTTCTCCGAAGAGCAGATCAAGATGGGTGCGCGGCGGTTTTAGCTACACTGTCATTCCGGGGCGCGACGAAGTCGCGAGCCCGTAAATGACGACAGACGATAGGACAGAGAGACCCAATGAAGCTTACCGCCGACGCCAAGGGCACCTTCGCAATCGCGCCGACGCCGTTCCACGATGACGGCCGGATCGACGAGCGCTCGATCGACCGCCTGACCGATTTCTACGAGGAGGTCGGCTGTGACGGCGTCACCGTGCTAGGCATCCTCGGCGAGGCACCGAAGCTCGACGCCGCCGAGGCCGAGCAGGTGGCGGTGCGCTTCGTCAAGCGCGCCAAGAAGATGCAGGTGATCGTCGGCGTCTCCGCGCCGGGCTTTGCCACCATGCGCTCGCTGGCGAAGGCCTCGATGGACGCAGGCGCTGCCGGCGTGATGATCGCGCCGCCGCCCTCGCTCCGCACCGACGACCAGATCGTCGGCTATTACAAGCAGGCGGCCGAGGCCATCGATCCCGACGTGCCGTGGGTGCTTCAGGACTATCCGCTGACGCTCTCGGTGGTGTTCACGCCGGCCGTGATCCGCAAGATCGTCATGGACAATCCGAATTGCGTGATGCTCAAGCACGAGGACTGGCCGGGCCTGGAAAAGATCTCGACGCTACGCGGCTTCCAGAAGGACGGCTCGCTCCGGCCGCTCTCGATCCTCTGCGGCAATGGCGGCACGTTCCTGGATTTCGAGATGGAGCGCGGCGCCGACGGCGCCATGACCGGCTACGCCTTCCCCGAGCTTCTGATCGACGTCGTGAACCTCTCGAAGGCCGGCAAGCGCGACGCCGCGCATGATCTGTTCGACGCGCATCTGCCGCTGATCCGTTACGAGCAGCAGCCCGGCGCGGGCCTTGCCGTGCGCAAATACGTGCTGCAGAAGCGCGGCATCATCGCCTCCAGCGCCCAGCGCAAGCCCGCCGCGACCATCACGCCGGCGGCGAAGGCGGAGGTCGAGTACCTGCTGTCGCGCGTCGCCCGTGTTGACAAGCGCGCCAATCTCGGCCCGCAATCCAGCGCGGCAGGTTAGTTGAATGGTCGAGACCTCAGCATCGCGGCCGGCGTCGACGATCCTCCTGCTGCGCGACGGCACGACGGTCAACGGCGAGAGCCGCGACGAAATTGAAGTCTTCATGATGGTCCGCCATCATCAGATCGAGTTCAATTCGGGCGCGCTGGTGTTTCCCGGCGGCAGCGTCGATGCCGGCGATCAGGAGATCGTCGCGCGCGCTGATCTGTATTCGGGGGGCGAGGGCCTGAGCGAAGCGGACCGCGGTTTTCGGATCGCCGCGATCCGCGAGACCTTTGAGGAAAGCGGCATCCTGCTGGCACGGACGAAGGATTCGGGCACGCCTGTTGATGCTAAGCGCGCCGGCGAGATCGCCGATGCGCATCGCGTCGCGCTCAACGAGCACAAGATCAGCTTCCTGAGCATTCTGGCTGACAACGGCCTCCAGCTCGCGCTCGATACGCTTGTGCCTTACGCGCACTGGATCACGCCGGAGGGCATGCCGAAGCGTTTCGACACCTGGTTCTTCCTTGCGGCAGCGCCGCCCGATCAGCTCGGCGCGCATGACGGAAGGGAGTCGACCGATTCGATCTGGGTCTCGCCGCGCGAGGCGGTGGAGGGCGGCGAGAGCGGCCGCTTCAAGCTGCCGTTCCCTACCACGCGCAATTTGATCCGGCTGGCGAAGCAGGGCAGCGTGAAGGCCGCGCTCGACCATGCAAGCGGCATGTCCATCGTCACGGTGATGCCTGTCATGACCAAGACCGAAACCGGCCGCCAGCTCCGCATCCCCCGCGAGGCCGGCTATGACGGCGAGGTGTTCGAGGTCGGGGCGGTCGGCTAGGACACTTCGACACAAAGCGAAGTATTGGCGAGGCCAGACGCGCTAGGTTCCGTCCCTGACAACGGGACGGAGCGCGCGACATGGACAACCGGCAGGATAACAACATCGCCGTCGAGCTGGCGCTGCTGGTTGCGCTCGCAACGCTCTGGGGCGGCTCCTACACCTTCATCAAGCTCGGCGTCGCAACCATTCCGCCGATCACGCTGATCGCAGCGCGCACCACGATTGCGGGCCTGCTGCTGCTCGCGATCATGTGGGCGCGGGGCATCAGGATGCCGACGGATGCCGCGACCTGGCAACGCTTCGCCTTCCAGGCCGTGCTCAACAGCGTGATCCCCTGGACGTTGATCGCCTGGGGCGAGCGCCACGTCGATGCCGCGCTCGCCACCATCCTCAACTCGGCCGGGCCGATCTTCACCTTCCTGCTCACGGCGGTCGTCACCCGCCACGAGACGACGACACCGCGAAAGCTGTTCGGCGTCATGGCGGGGATGGCCGGCATCTTGCTGATCGTCGGCGTCGATGCCTTCCATGATATCGGCAGCGGTCTCGTCGCGGAGGCCGCGATCGTTGCCGCCACCATCTGTTACGCATGCGCCGCGATCTTCGGTCGCGGTTTCAAAGGTCTCGATCCCATGGCGCCCGCGGCCGGCTCGCTGCTGGCAGGGGCGGCGGCGCTGATCCCGGCCTCGCTGATCGTCGAACAGCCCTGGACGCTGTCGCCCTCGCTGAGTTCCGTGCTGGCGCTGCTCGCGCTGGCGACCTTCTCGACCGCCGCAGCCTTCGTGATCTATTTCCGCCTGATCCAGACCCTGGGCTCGGTCGGCACCACCGCGCAGGCCTATCTGCGCGTGCCGATCGGGGTTGCCATCAGCGTCGGCTTCCTCGGCGAGAGCCTGAGCCGGACCGCCTGGATCGGCCTTGCCTGCGTCGTCCTCGGCGTCGCCGCCATGACCATCCCGGCCCGGCGGCCGGCCAGCGTGAAAACGTCATAAAGCCGGGACCGGGGGGCGGCGGGGTCGCAACATTAAGGATATTCGGCGGCCAGACGCATGTTCCCCCGGGGCCGCAATACGTCGTATATTGGGCCTCCAATAGCCCGGTCCTCAAATCACGAATGTCCGCCGAATTGACGCCGACCCCTGAGAAAAAGCGAACATTCTCGCTCTCCATCGGCCAGCTCACCTTCGGCAGCTTCCTTCTGGTGCTGGCGGTGATCATCGTCACCTCGACCGCGAGCGTGATCGCGATCCGGCACATCGACACGACCTTTGCCGAATTGCAGCGGCTCCAGAGCGTCGGCGACCTCGCCGAGGACATCGACCGCCGCATGAACGAGTTGCGGCTCGCGGCGCGCGACTTCGTCACCGACCCCGGCGCCGGCACCCAGTTCAAGCAGGTGGGCGAGGCGGCCTCGACGCTCAGCGACATCCTGAAGAAGACCCGCATCGAGCTCGCGCCCGAGCAGCAGGATATGATCGACGGGGTCACCGAGCGGCTGGCGACCTACCGCAGCGGCCTGGAGCGGATCTCGACCCTGATCGACCGCCGCGCCCAACTGCTCGCCGGCCTGCCGCCGCTTCGCGACCAGTTCGACGCGGCTGTCTCCGGCACCGCGGACCGCGAGCTGGCGTCCCGTCTGTCGGAGGCGCAGAGCCGGATCGCGCTCGGATTGCTCGCGCGCAACCCGTCCGCGGCCGAGCAGGCGGCGCAGAGCATGCGGGCGATGGGCTTCCCTGATGCCAAGCTGAGATCGGCCGTCAACGACTACGCTGAGGCGATCATCGCGGTCGCTGTCCGGGAGCGGCAGATCGCCGACATCGATCGCGAGGTGCTGGGAACCGAGGGCCGGCTGATCGGCCGCGTCACCGAATTGCTTCGCGAGGTCAGCGCCCGGCGCGGCCACGTGCTGTCGCGCGACTTTGCCCGCACGCTGACGGAGGCGCGCTGGCAGAGCATCGTGCTCGGCACGATCGGCGTGCTGATCGGCATGGGTGCGGCGTTGTTCGTGGTGCGCAGGACGGTGCGTCCGCTCGCCCAGATCGCTCGGTCCATTCGCGCGCTTGCGGCGGGCGAGAAAGACACTTCGATCCCGTCCGCCGACCTCGACAATGAGATCGGCGACATCGCGCGGGCGGCCGAAGTGTTCCGCCGTGCGCTGGAGGAGGCCGACACGGCACGCGAGGCGGCGGTGCGCGCACTGACCGAGCAACGCCTCGCCGAAGAGAGCTACCGGAAACTGTTCGAGGGCTCGGTCGACGGCATCTATGTCACGACGCCGGCCGGTGATCTCCTCAACGCCAATCCGGCGCTGGCGCGGATGATGGGCTATGACAGCCCCAAGCACCTCATCGACAGCATCAACGACATCGCCCACACCATCTACGTCAATCCCGAGGCGCGCGTCGAATATCAGCGGCTGATGGCCCGCGACGGCATGGTGCGCGAGTTCGAATACCAGGTGCGCCAGCGCAGCGGCGATATCCTGTGGCTGTCCGACAGCGCCACCGGCGTGCGGGATGAGGCGGGCAACATCGTCCGCTACGAGGGTACGCTGCGCGACATCACCGACCAGAAGCGGGCGGAGGACGCCATCGCCGAAGGACGGCGCCTGCTCCAGCAGGTCATCGACACCGTGCCCGCGGTCATCAACGTCAAGAACCGCGACCTGCGCTACATGCTGATGAACCGTTACATGGCCGGCATCTTCGGCATCGAGCCCGGCGATGCGCTCGGCCGCACCACGGCGGACCTGATGTCGCGCTACGGCGCGGCCAAGTCCGACGAGAGCGACAAGCGCGTGCTCACGCTTCGAAAGGGTCTCGGCTTCTACGAAGAGGAGTACAAGGACTCTTCCGGCCACATGCGGCAATGGCTGGTCAACAAGCTGCCGCTGCTCGATGCCGAAGGCGAGATCGAGCGCATCGTCACCGTGGCGCTCGACATCGGCGAGCGCAAGCGCGGCGAGCAGGAGATGCGGAAAGCCAAGGAATCTGCCGAGACCGCGCTGCGCAATCTGCGCGAGACCCAGGCCTCGCTGATCGAGGCGGAGAAGCTGGCGGCGCTCGGGCGCCTCGTCGCCGGCGTCGCGCACGAAGTCAACAATCCCGTCGGCATCAGCCTCACGGTCGCCTCCGCGCTGGAGCGCAAGACCGCGATGTTCACCGCCGAGGTCGAGCGCGGCGAGCTGCGCCGCTCCACGCTCAACGACTTCCTCAACACCAGCCGCGACGCGTCCTCGCAGCTCGTCTCCAATCTCAATCGCGCGGCCGAGCTGATCCAGTCATTCAAGCAGGTCGCCGCCGACCGCAACTATTCGGACCAGCGCAGCTTCGATCTCGGTGACCTCACCGAACAGGTGGTGATGAGTCTGCGGCCCGGCCTGCGCAAGCACAATCTGACGCTCAATGTCGAATGCCAGCCTGATCTGACCATGAACAGCTATCCCGGACCATACGGCCAGGTGCTGACCAATCTGTTTCTCAACGCGGTGGCGCACGCCTTCCCGGACGGCAGGCCGGGGACCATCGACATCCAGGTGCGCGAGTCCGGCAAGGACAATGTCGAGATCATCTTCTCCGACAATGGCTGCGGCATGTCGCTCGACGTCCGCCGCCGTGCCTTCGATCCGTTCTTCACGACGCGGCGCGACCAGGGCGGCACCGGCCTCGGGCTGCACATCGTCTACAGCATCGTCACGAACCGGCTCGGCGGACGCCTCGATCTCGATTCCGAACCGGGCAGCGGCACGCGCATCCAGATCGTCCTGCCGCGCGTGGCTCCGCTCGAGCAGGCCGCGGAATAGCCTGAGCGTTTTCGCGCGAAGTGGATACCGGTTCGCGTAAAGAAAACCCGTCAAAGCTACAATCTAGAGCCCCGTTCCGATTCCATCGGAACGGAAATGGCTCTAGGGTCTGTTGAGATTCAGGATTCACAGATTGGAACGTCCGTGATTCAAGCTCCGAAAGGAGTTTTGGATGCAGCGATTCGTTTTGACGGACGCCCAGTGGGCGAAGATGCAGCCGCTTTGT